>JAEUHD010000306.1 GCA_016793645.1 Verrucomicrobiales bacterium | reverse complement strand
GTTTCCTGGACGGAGGCGTGCGCCGAACCCTTTCGGCTGCTGTTTCCAGGGGCCGCCCTCGCGGGGGTTCTGGGAGTGCTGATGTGGCCGCTGCATTTTGTGGGATGGTTGGACTGGTATCCCGGCGAGGGCCATCCGCGGATCCTCGTGCAGGGCTTTTTCGGTGGCTTCATTGCAGGATTCCTCGGCACGGCTGTGCCCCGGGTTCTGGGAGCCCCGGCGCTGCGGCCCAGGGAAGTCTGGCCCTTGATTGCGCTGCAACCGGCGCTGGTGGGCTGTTGGTTTGTTGGCAACGTTCGCGCCGGGGACGCCCTCTTTCTGGTCTTTCTCGCCACCCTGTCCGCCCTGCTGGTCCGCCGCGTTTTCGTGCGCCGGGACGTGCCGCCGCCGGGCTTCGTTTTGGTGGCAGGGGGACTTGCCAGTGCTGCGGTTGGAGGATTCCTGGCCCTGGTGCTCGATCCCGTCGAATCCGCCCCGGAATGGGTCCGATGGCAGCATCTCCTGTCCTTCCAGGGTTTCCTGCTGCTTCCCGTCGCGGGCATCAGCCCCTTCCTCCTGCCTCGGTTCTTTCAGCAATCCCCGCGCGAAGACTTCCCGGAGTCACGGAGTCCCCCACCGGGTTGGTGGTTCGCGGCGGGACGGGCCGGAGGGGGTGGGCTCCTGATACTGATCTCCTTCGGTGTGGAGGCATCGGGTTGGCCGACGGCTGGAATGGGGATCCGGGCGGCGACGCTCGCCGTCTGGCTGGCGCGTGAAGTGCCGTGGGCCAGGGCTCGGAAACCGGATGCAGTTACAGGCGTCCTGCGCCTCGCCCTGATCCTGATCCCGGCGGGACTTCTCCTTACGGCGCTGCGTCCCTCGTATCGGGTCGCCCTGCTGCATGTCACCCTCATGGGGGGACTCGGACTTTTGACGTTGGTCGTGGCGACCCGAGTGGTGATGGGACACGGAGGTCAACTTGAGGGGCTTCAGGGACGGAACCGTTGGCTCTGGGGAGTGGCATCGCTGGTCCTGCTCGCCGTGACCACCCGGGTCAGTGCCGACTTCCTCCCGAGGATCCAGTCCAGTCACTACATCCATGCGGCGCTCCTTTGGGCCGCGGCACTGGTCTGGTGGAGTTTCCGGGTGCTGCCCGGTGTGCTGCGAAAGGATCCGACGCCTTGAACTCCTGGGAATTGCCAGGGATAGGACGACTGCCTCGGGATCGTGGGACTGGGGTCCTGCCGATACCTGTCCTGTCCCTCGGGGCTTCGAGGGGCGCCGAATGGATTTCTCCTGTCCCGGGCGGGCATTTTTGGGACCGTCCCGGAATGCGTGGTCTCGTCCGTCGTCGTCTCATCCTGGGCACCCTCGGGTTGATGCTGGTGCCGCTTCGATTGCATTCCCAATCCCCGACCACTCCGGCGCCTTCGGTGGAGAAGGGGACCGCGAGCGTCAAGCCGGGCATCAACGCCGACTTCCTCAATCCCGATCTCAATCCGGCTCCCTGGGTGGAACGTTTTGAGAAGGAGGGCCGCGAGGTGTACGACCAGCGGCAACGCATCGTGAGTGCGTTGGGATTGAAGCCCGGTTCCACTGTTGCCGACGTCGGTGCCGGCACCGGCCTGTTCACCTTCCTGTTCGCCGATGCCGTCGGTCCCGGCGGCAAGGTTTACGCGGTGGACATTTCGCCGGCCCTTCTGGGTTACCTTCGTCGGCGTGCGTCGGAGCGGAAGGACAATTCGGTGGTGGTGGTCCAAGGCGCGGAACGTGACGCCCGCCTCCCGGACGAATCGGTGGACCGGGTGTACATTTGCGACACCTACCATCATTTTGAGTATCCCACCCCCATGCTGGCCTCGATCCATCGGGCCCTCCGTCCGGGAGGTGAACTTGTCCTGGTGGAGTTCAAGCGGGTTCCGGGCGAGAGCTCCGACTGGGTGCTGAATCATGTCCGGGCGGGACAGGACGTGTTCGAATCCGAGATCCGTGCCGCGGGGTTCGAGCGGGTGGACGAACCGGTGACGCTCAAGGAGAACTACGTGGTCCGCTTCCGCAAGCCGGCGAAGTGATCGGGGCAAACTCCATGAACCTGGGAACGGCATTTCGAGAAACCGCAAAGAACACAAAGACCGCAAAGACGGTGACGTCCGATCAATTGCAGACCCGGGACGCCTCATCTGACGGAGGAACTCCCGATGAGAACGGCAACTTATCCAAACGTCCTTTTCAGTGCTCTTTGGGTTCTCTGCGGTTTCCTCCAACGCACTTCTTTCCAGAATGAGTGGTCTGGCCTCGAGAGGCCGAACCTCGGGGCGCTTCCCGGCTCTGCCTGCCTGATCCCATTGATAATGGTGTGAGTCATCCTCAATTCGGTCCTTGCCGCCGGTGCCTGGATTCAGTGTCTAAGATGCGGAGCAGACCCCGGTGGAATCCCTCCTCAGAAATCTGGGAAGAATGTTCGGCCAACGGTTCCGCGTCACCACGTGGGGGAGTCCCACGAGGGCGGCGTGGGAGTGGATGCGTGAAATGCACCCCGCTGAACGTGCCCCGCCCCGGTGGACTTGAAACCCTGGTCTGGCCGTGGTAGCCCATCCCAACCCATGCAACGGAACCCACCTCCCCGTCCCCCCTTCCAATCCGCGGGGTCTGAGGAACTCGCCAATCTATCGCGGGGATCGCAGCCCGATTCTCGGAAACGGTCCCGGCCGAAAAGAGGGACCATTCTTTGGGGGATCCTGCTGTGCCTGCTTCTGCAATCCGCTCCCATGCCAGAGGCTCAGGAAGTGGATGACTTCGACCCCGGGTTCAACGACCGGGTCATGAGCACTGCGGTGCTGACGGACGGAAGGATTCTGGCCGGGGGGGAATTCACCGAGATTTCGGGAAGCACGTCCCGGCGATTGGGCCTGGTTGATGAGCATGGAAATGTCGTCCCGGGGTTCACCACCGGGGTATCCGAGGGAAGCAATCCGGGCATCACGTCCCTCACCCTGCAATCCGATGGCCGCATGGTCATCGCAGGGAACTTTTGGAAGGTGGCGGGCCGGGACCAGGCCAACATTGCCCGGCTGAACGCCGACGGCACCCTCGATCCCAGCTTTCGTTCGGGCACGGACGGCTACATCAACCCGATCGTGCTGGAGGCCGACGGCACCCTGCTGGTGGGCGGGTACTTCAACATGCTGGCAGGACAGCCCCGTTCCAATCTCGGCCGGATTCTCGCCAATGGATCTGCTGATAGCGCCTTCAATCCAGGTGCCGATGGCAATGTGCGAACCCTGGCAGTGGATTCCATGGGACGGATTCTCGTCGGAGGGGGCTTCCAGCATCTCGCCGGATCCCCGAGGAGATTCCTCGGCCGTCTGAGTCCGCAGGGCGTTCTCGATCCGTCGTTCAACCCCGGACAGGAATCGGAGGTCTCGGTCCTGGCGGTCCTGCCGGACGATTCCGTCCTAGTCGGGGGGACCACGCTCCGCCGAGTCCGGTCCGATGGCACGACGGATCCGGATTTCAACCTGAGCCTGGGACCCTCCGGCGTGGCGATGTCCGTGTGCGTCCAGGCGAACGGGGCGGTCGTCGTGGGCGGCCGCTTCAACCGGCTGGGCACGCATGTCCGAAACTTCCTCGGCCGGTTGACCCCGGAGGGGACCGTGGATGCGGGCTTCAACCCCGGGGCGAACGGCGGGGTATTGTCGGTGGCGCTCCAGCAGAATGGATCGGTGCTCCTGGGAGGGGAGTTTCAGATGTTGGGAGGCAAGCCGCGGCGATACGCCGGCCGGCTGTCCAACCCGGAGGCGGCCGAGGAGAGCCTGGAGATGAAAGGCCGAACGCTTCGATGGCTCCGGGGAGGATCGTGTCCAGAGGTCTGGCGAACGACGTTCGAACACTCCAACGATGGCACAAGTTGGCGCCGGCTGGGGGCGGGAGTTCGCATCCGCGGCGGCTGGGAACTGGCCGATGTATCCATTCCCGAATCCGGCATGGTCCGGGCGCTGGGCCAGGTGGCAGGCGGTTTGTTCAATGGATCCGGCTGGTTCCTGGAGTCCCGCCGCAGCGCCCCGTGGCCGCTGCGGCTCCGGGTCACACGGATCGGTAATGGGGCCAGGTTGAGCTGGACCGGGGGACAGGCTCCATTCCAGGTTCAGCAAGCCACCCACCTCACCGAACCGATAGCGTGGCGCGACATGGGAAGGTCCACCAGCGACCGCTTGATCTCCATTCCCACAGTGTCCACCGACCAGTATTTTCGGGTGAAGGGGAGGTGACGCAGTAACGAGCTGTTTCGCGGGGATCCGGCGATGCAGTGGGCCAACCATACCCGCAGGGTGCACCTCGAGCGCAGGGTGACATTTTTCGGTGGCTGATTCTGCTGCTCATCTTGAGCAAGGGACCCGCTCGTGCGCTTCAGGAGACTGAGTTTGGTGTCGATTCGCTGGAGCAGACGGGTCATTCCACCTCGGTCGGTTGCGCAACTCGCTCCTGGTTTCCGCAGGCCAAGCCGCCGCCGTTGCCGCTGAGTTCGAACGAAATGGATTCCCGTCTGCTATTGCGACAACCGGATGCGATAGAAGCGACGGTCCGTGGTGCTGAGGGGTTCGGTATAGCTCGTGACCTCCTCGGTGGAGCCGGTGGCCGGATACCGGCCGGAGACGGTCGTCCACGGCCCCCCGATCCCGGGGCTGGCCTGGACGTCATAGTAGGCACCAACCTCCGAGGTCCATGTCACGGTGAGGGACTCGTCCGCGGGACGATGGACCGCACGGAGAATGCGGATCGGTGTCTTGCCGAACGGTGTCGGATCAGCGACGAGCTGGACGGCGTCGATCTCATTCCAGCCAGCTACACGGGCCGAATCGAGGGTGAGCCGCACACGGTTGACGAGGCGCGGCACCCGGGTGAAACGCGTGACGAACCAGGCGATCTTCCCCGGAGGATAGACGGTGGTGTCCGGGGCGTCGTAGACCACCGTCCCGGGGCCGTCTGCATCGAGCAGCTCGACGCGTGAGATCGCCCCCGGCTGGTAGACCTGCCGGGCCCGCACGCCACTGGCATACACCGCCTTGGGAAACGTCAGCTCGATCCATTCCGTCCCGGCATCCGCGAGCTTCGAGGCCCACGCATTCCGGTTGTCGCCATAACTGGGGACGTCGGGGGCTCCGGTCGCGCGCGAGGCCGAGTAGTCGGTGGCCCGGTACTCGCTGCTCGCGACGGCACTGGCCGCCCACTGCCCATTGGTGTCGGCGAGATAGAACTCGTCTTGTGCAGCGAGCGTGGCAAAGACGGGATCCTCGGGCTCGGGAACGCGGGTCGGGTAAAGGCTGAATAGGCGCGATCGTAGGGTTCGCGACCGTTGCAGCAATCCCCGGGGCGGGTGTGTCCAGACCGTCTGCTCCAGGGCGGCGTTGTAGGCCGCCAACGCGGCTTCGTCCTCGTTCAACAGGGCCAGCGCATCGCCGAGCGCGGCGTGCGCGTTTGGGGCGTCCGGCTC
>JAEUHD010000261.1 GCA_016793645.1 Verrucomicrobiales bacterium | reverse complement strand
AACGGCCCGTTCGTAGTGCAGGCTTTAGCCTGTCCTTCAGCCGGTCCGGTCGCGGAATTGCAATTCCGGCCAACCCCGGTGATTCTGTCGGCCCCGGTCCAACGACGGTCTCCATGCCCCAGCCCATCCTCATCGCCCAGTCCGGTACCACCGCACTCCACCTCCTTCCCGCCATGTCCAACCGGCACGGGCTCGTGGCCGGCGCGACCGGAACCGGGAAGACCGTGACGCTGCAAAGCCTCGCCGAGGGGTTCAGCGCCCAGGGCGTCCCGGTGTTCCTCGCCGACGTGAAAGGGGACCTCGCGGGGATCAGCGAAGCGGGCGGGACGAGCCCCAAGGTCCGCCAACGCGTTCAGGAACTCGGCCTGCAGGACTACACCCCCGCCGGTTTTCCAGTCACGTTTTGGGACATATTCGGCAAGGGCGGCCATCCCGTCCGGACCACCATTTCGGAGATGGGCCCCGTCCTGCTCGCCCGGCTGCTGCAATTGAATGACACCCAGGCCGGGGTCCTCACCCTGGTGTTCCGGATCGCCGACGAACACGGACTGCTCCTGCTCGACCTGAAGGACCTGCGGGCCGTTCTCAAGCATATCGGGGAAAACGCATCGGCGTTCACCACCGAATACGGCAACATTTCCCCGGCCAGCGTCGGAGCCATTCAACGCCAGTTGCTCGCGCTCGAAACGCAGGGCGGCGGCGAATTTTTCGGGGAGCCGGCGCTGAACCTTCAGGATCTGATCCAAACCGACGGTGACGGACGCGGCATCATCAACATCCTTTCCGCCGACCGCCTGATGCAGTCGCCCAAGGTGTACGCCACCGCGCTGCTGTGGATGCTGTCCGAACTGTTCGAGACGCTGCCCGAGGCCGGCGACCTGCCCAAACCGAAACTCGTGTTCTTCTTCGACGAGGCGCACCTGCTCTTCAATGACATTCCCGATGCCCTTTTGGAAAAGGTGGAACAGGTGGTCCGCCTGATCCGATCCAAGGGCGTCGGCGTGTTCTTCGTCACCCAGAATCCGCGGGATATTCCAGACCGTGTGCTGGGACAGCTCGGCAATCGGATCCAGCACGCCCTGCGCGCCTTCACCCCCGCCGATCAGAAGGCGGTGCGCGCGGCTGCGGAGACGTTCCGGACAAATCCGAAGCTGCGCACCGAGGACGTCCTGACCGAACTCGCCGTGGGCGAGGCGCTCGTCAGCCTGTTGGACGAGAAGGGGCAGCCCGCCGTCGTGGAACGCGCCTTCATTGTCCCGCCCCGCAGCCAGCTGGGTCCGATCACCGAGGAACAACGCCGGGGGAAAATGGCCAACTCGCTCGTGGCGGGAGTCTATGACGAACCCGTGGACCGGGAGTCGGCGTATGAGCGGCTGGTGGGCGCGGTGGCCTCGGCGCCCTCGCAGCAATCCGCGCCGCCGGTGTCCGAACCCAAGCGCGGATTCTGGTCCTCCCTCTTCGGCAGTGACGACCCGGCACCCGCGGCACCGCCCTCCGCTCCGCCGCTGCCCACGGCCAAGCCCAAGGGCCGTTCGCCCGGGCGCCAGCCGATGACCATGACGGAAATGGTCACCAAGACCGCCACCCGAACCGTCACCACCGCGGTGGCGGGCGCCATCGGACGCGAGATCGCCCGGGGACTGCTCGGAGGAATCCTGGGCGGCCGCGGCGGCCGGAGGCGATGAGTTCCGAAGTCACGCCGCAGGCCCTTCCAATGCTTCCTGGAGGCTCCCGGATCTCCCGGCTCCTCCGCCCGGGACTGGCCATGTTCGCGGGAATCCTCTGGGCGCTCTCCTTCCCGCTCCCGGGATGGTCCGGACTTGCCTGGATCGCGCCCGGACTCCTGCTGGCGTCCGGATTCGACCTCGCCCCCGGACCCGCGTTCCGACTCGGATTCCTTGCCGGCTTCGCGCATCACCTCGTCGGCCTTCGGTGGCTGCTGAACATTCCGTTTCCTTCCGGAGCCGTGGCCGGCTGGCTGGCCTTGAGCGCGTACAGCGGACTCTTTTTCGGACTGTGGCTTTACCTGTCCGCGCAGTTTCTCCGCTTCCGCACAGGTCCCACCTCTGGATGGCGTTCCTCGGCGGATGCCGTCTTCCGCCAGCGGGAACTGTGGCGCCAGGGAGCCTGGCTCTGGATCGCGGCGCTCTGGGTGGCGTTGGAATTCACCCGCGTGCGGTTCCTCGGCGGATTTCCCTGGAACGTGTTCGGGATCACGCAATGGCGGAACCTGCCGCTGATCCAGGTCGCGTCGTTCACCGGAGTGTACGGAGTTTCCTTTGTCCTCGTCTGGATCTCCGTCGCCCTTGCCGCCGCGATAGGCATCCTCGCGCTCCGCCCCGAACACCGGCTCGCCTGGTCGTCCACCCTGCGCGTGCCGCTGCTCGTCGTGCTCGTGCTGCTCGGATTCGGGCTTCGGCGGGTGATGAACTCCACGCCGCTCGCAGGCGCTGCGACCCTTGCCCTCGTCCAACCCAGCATCCCCCAGCGCCTGATCTGGGACGACGAGGCCAATCCCGCGCGGTTCCAGAAGGTAATGGGCCTCACCCGCGAGGCGCTCGCGGAGCGTCCGGACGTCGTCATCTGGCCAGAGGGATCGATGCCGGATCTGACGGCGGAACAGTTCACCACGGTGACCGAGGCCACGCGCGCCGCCGGCGTCCCGTGGATCTTCGGCACCGCCTACGGCGAGCGGGTCAACGGGGAGCCCGAGCACTACAACGCTGCCATCTTGGTGGGCCCCTCCGGGCGCGTGGAAGGGCGCTACCACAAGCAACTGCTGGTCATCTTCGGCGAGTTCATCCCGTTCGAGAAAACACTGCCCTTCATGAAGTGGCTCACGCCCATCGGGGCGAGCTTTACGCGGGGACGCGGCCCCGCGGCCTTTCGTTTCGGGACAAACCCGGTCGTGACTGCGTCCCCGGTGATCTGCTTTGAGGACGTCTTTCCGTCCCAAACCCGCGCGCACGTCTCCGCGGACACGGACTTC
>JAEUHD010000203.1 GCA_016793645.1 Verrucomicrobiales bacterium | reverse complement strand
CCGGGCGACATCGCGGAGGTAGTCCTTGGAGAGGAACTGTTCGAAGAATCCCTGAACCAGATCCTCGGCCTCCGCGGGTGGCGTTCCCTGACGGCGGAGGAAGGCGTAGAGGGGCGACCAATAGGTGCGGCAGAGTTGGGCCAGCGCCGCGTCGGCGGGTTCGCGGTCGCCGTCCCGCGCAGAGAGCACGAGGGTCCAGTGCGTCGTCGCAAAACCCGTCGGGACCGGCTCGGGCATGGAACTCAAGACGGTTCTAGCGGGGATTGGGGGAGGGATCGAGGGGATTCAGGGTCGGGGGCAGTGGTCAGTGGTCAGTCGTCAGTCGTCAGTCGTCGCCGGGCTGAACACTGAACACTGAACACTGGTCACTGGTCGTCAGTCACCGGCCACTGAGTACTGACCACTGAATACTGAAAACTTCCCCCTCCCCTTCCTAACTCCGGCTTTCCCGGCGGGGATGGGCGGCGTTAACTCGCTGCGTTCATGCGCTTCCCTCCAACTGCCTCCCGCCGTCGCCGTCGGTCGGATGAAATCGCGGGCTGTGTCCTGCGGACCATTGCCGTGTGCCTCGTCGTGGGAGGCGCGTGGGTACGCGCCGCAGAGGCGCCGCTGCCGGTGCCTGCGGAGGGATTGACGTTGTCCCGCTGGGCGCGGGAACCGCAGGTGGCGGATCCGGTGGCCCTGGCCTTCGATGACCAGGGTGTGCTGTACGTCGCGGAGACGGCGCGGCGGTCCACGGTGGACATCGATATCCGGGGACACCGCGACTGGTTGGTGGAGGACCTCGCCAACCAGTCGGTGGACGATCTTCGCCGCGCCTTCCACCGGTGGATGGCGCCGGAGAAAAGCCTGGAGAATGCGTCGTGGCTTCCGGACTACAACCACGATGGGGTTCATGATTGGCAGGATCTCCAAGGGGTGAAGGAGAGGATTCGTCGGTTGGAGGGGGACAGGCTAAAGCCTGCACTACGAACGGAAGACGGGAACAGGCTGAAGCCTGCCCTACGAACGGAGGGGGGAGACAGGCTGAAGCCTGCACTACAAACGGAAGACGGGGACGGGCTGAAGCCTGCACTACGAGCGGGAGGGCGGGGGACGGGGGCGGGGTCGGTGGTTTTTGCGGAGGGATTCAATGAGGAGATTTCCGGGGTGGTGGCGGGGGTGATGCCCTGGGGAAAGGACGTCTGGGTCACCGGATATCCGGATCTGATGCGGCTGAGAGACACCGACGGGGATGGGCGGGCGGATGTGACGGAGACGGTGTTTCGCGGATTTGGCGTCCATGCCGCCTTCGACGGTCACGATCTGCACGGTTTGACCCTCGGGCCGGAGGGGAAGATCTATTTCACCTGTGGCGACAACGGCTTCAATGTCACCAACCGCGAGGGACGGGTCCTGTCGTTTCCCAATACCGGGGGCGTGCTTCGCATGGACCCCGACGGGTCCAATCTGGAGGTGTATGCGAGCGGACTGCGGAATCCGCAGGAGGTGGCGTTTGACGAGTTTGGGAATTTGTTCGCGGTGGACAATGACGGGGATCTCCGGGACGAGCGCGAACGGTTCGTCTTCATCGCCGAAGGCAGCGATTCAGGGTGGCGGACCCACTGGCAGTTCCGCGAGCCGGGTTGGGCGGCGATCACGGGCCAGCCGGACTACAATCCGTGGGTGGACGAGCGGATGTGGGTACCCCATCACCCGGGTCAACCGGCGCACATCACGCCTCCGATCACCAACTACTCCGTTGGGCCCGGCAGCTTTAAATTTAATCCGGGCACGGCGTTGAACGACCGATATCGCGGACACTTTTTCCTCATCCAGTTTCCCGTCCAGAAAGTGACGGCGTTTCAGGCGCGTCCGAAGGGGGCGGGCTTTGAAATGGTCGGGGAACACACCGTGTTGTCGGGGATGATGGCGAGTGCGGTGAACTTTAGTCCGGAGGGCGCGCTGGCCGTGGGGGACTGGGACGGCCTGTGGGCGCCGAATGGGACGGGCGGAATCTGGATGCTCGACGATCCGGCCGCAGAGCAGTCCGAGGTTCGGCGGGAGGTGGCGCGATGGCTGGCGGAGGGCATGTCGGGGCGCCCGATTTCCGAGTTGGTCCGCGGGTTGGGACATGCCGACCAGCGGATCCGGCTTCGCGCGCAGATGGAATTGGTGAACCGAAAGGCCCGTTCGGAACTGTTGGAGGTGGCCCGGGGGCCCGCGCCGCAACTGGCCCGGGTGCACGCCCTGTGGGGACTCACACGGATCCAGCCGCCCATCGATGCCCGGGATCTGCCGTGGTCGGATCCGGATTTCCAAGTGCGCGCCCAGGCGGCGAAGTCGGCGGGGGATTTGCGGTTGTCGGGGGCTGCAGGTTCCCTGGAATCCCTGCTGAAAGATCCGGAGCCGCGGGTGCGGTTCCAGGCGGCGCTGGCGCTGGGAAAAGTTGCCCCTCCGGTGAGCGCATTGCCCGCGTTGGTGCGGATGCTCGAGGAGAATGCGAATCAGGACCCATTCCTTCGTCATGCGGCGGTTCTGGGAATGGTGGGCGTCGGGGACGTCGAAGCGATGGGCGCGTTGAAGTCCAATCCCTCCCCGGCCGTGCGGCTGGGGGCGGTGGTCGCGCTGCGGAGGCTGCGGTCTCCGCAGGTGGCGGTGTTCCTTGCGGATACCGATCCGGGGGTCCGCCGGGAGGCGGTGCGCGCGATTCATGATGACGACTCCATTCCTGCCGCGCTGGACGCGGTCGCCCTCCTCGCGACGGCCTCCGCGGACGATGCGGATCCCGCGGTTGTGCGCCGGGCGCTGAATGCGAATCTGAGGCTGGGAGGCGCGGCCCAGGCGGAGCGGTTGGTTTCCTGTGCTGCGGATCCCGCCCGTCCGGCGATGGTCCGTCGGGAGGCGCTGGCGGCCTTGGCGGATTGGGATCGCAGCCCTGCGTTGGACCGGGTGGAGGGGCGGGTACGCTGGGAATCCGGCCGGACCGCGGGCCTGGGGCGTCAGATGCTGGAACGGGATCTCGACCGGTTGCTCGCGAATCCGGATCCGGAGTTTGTGTCTGAATTGACGCGCATTGTGGTGGCGCAGCGAATCCCGGCGCCGCCGGCCGTCTTCGCACGCTGGGTGGCGGCGACGAACCAGCCGGTGGCGGTTCGCGTTCGGGCCCTCGAATTCCTGGCGCAGGGGAACACGGATCTGCTTCCACCCGCATTGGGGGAGGCGGAGCGGGACGCGTCCCCGGAGTTGCGCATCGCGGCCCTGACGGTGCAGGCGCAGCGGAATCCCGAGGCCTTCCTGGCCACGGTGCGTGCGCGGGAAGGAAAGGGTACTCTCGTGGAACAGCAGACGGCGTTGAGGCTGGCGGGGACCCTGTCCTCGGCGGAATCGGCGGAATGGATCGGGCGGCAGTTGGATGCCTGGAATGCGGGGACGCTTCCGCCCGAGCTGGCGCTGGACGTTCTGGAAGCGGCCCGGACGCATCCGGAATCCGCGTTGCGCGCAAAGGTGGCACAGCGCGATCTACGCGACGCGGCGGAGGGGCGTCCGGCGCAGGAAGGGCTGCTGACGCGGGGGGGTGATCCGGCGCAGGGGGAACGGGTGTTCCGGACGTCCGTGGCCGGCCAATGCGTGCGATGTCACGATGCGGGCGGCGCCGGGGTTCAGGCGGGCCCGGTGCTCAACGGGATCGGCTCCCGGGTCAGCCGGGAGTATTTGCTGGAGGCCTTGCTGGAACCGAGCGCCCGGCTCGCGGACGGCTTCGCCACGGTGAGTGTGACCCGGAAGGACGGGGAGTCGCTTGAGGGTTTGCGGGTGAAGGAGACCCCGGAGGAACTTACCCTTCGACTTCCGGACGGGGAGGTGCGGGTGGTGCCCACGTCGCAAATTCGGGAACGGACGGCGTCCACGCAGTCCGCGATGCCGCCGATGGCGGGAGTTCTCACCCCGCGCGAGATTCGCGATGTGGTGGAGTTTCTCGCCCAGTGGCGGTGAGGGAGTCCACCTTCGCGGGGCGCTTCGGCGGGACGGAGAGCGGTAGGGGGCTACCGCAGTCCAAGACGCTCCGCGAGGACTGAGGCGGAGGAGACCGCCAGGGTTTGGAGTGCGCCAGTCCTCTGGCGCTGTGGAACGGGGTGCAGGCTGCCGTCGAAGCGCGATGTACTTCGATGCGCGTCCCGGCGGGACGGAAAGCGGTAGGGGGCTACCGCAGTCCAAGACGCTCCGCGAGGACTGAGGCGGAGGAGACCGCCAGGGTTTGGAGTGCGCCAGTCCTCTGGCGCTTTGGAACGGAGTGCAGGCTGCCGTCGGAGCGCGATCTACTTCGATGCGCGTCCCGGCGGGACGGAAAGCGGTAGGGGACTACCGCAGTCCAAAACGTTACTTCAGCCGCCAGACGATCCGGGCCTTGTTCAGGTCGTAGGGGGACATCTCCATCTTCACCCGGTCGCCTACGGTGAGTCGGACCCAGCGCTTGCGCATCTTGCCGCAGATGGTGGCCAGGACGATGTGCTTGTTGGACAATTCGACGCGGAACATCGTGCCCGGGAGCACGGCGTGGACGCGGCCTTCGATTTCAATGGGCTCTTCCTTCATTCAGACGGCGGACATCACGGGTCGTGGACCGGGGTGACATCCTGCTGACCGGTGAAAGGAGGATGAAATCGGCGATGGACGGCTCCGGGGCGGCGAGGGGACCGGGACGAATCCCTGCGTGAACCGGGTTCAAGAACTGGGTGCCCTGCGCCGCTGGGGAGGGGTACTCAACCGAACGGAAGGGTGACCCTGAGTACTTTCCCGTCCCAAGGCAATCCGCATCGTTGGGAAAAGCAGGTTCCCAGGGCCATGTCTCCCGGCGGTCGGATTGGACCGCGTTATTGGACTGACACCCGGTAGTAGGCGCCGGGGGCGGTGGCATTGGGGTGGGAAAGCGTCTTGATGCTGCCATCTCCCGGGACCGCCGGGGATACGGGGGACCAGTTCCCGGCGGACAATGAGGGCAGAAGCTCAAGGGTGTACTGGCTGCCGGGTTCCGTGGGCACGGCCACGCTGAAGGTGCCTGCCGCGTAGGCCGGACTGGAGAGCCTGGGTGCCGGCGGGGGCGGGGGGGCGGAACCGGCCATGAGGCGCACGATTCCAGCATAGGCGGTGTTGTTCCAGGATTGGAAGGCGCCTCCGACGAGGACGCGTCCATCCTCCTGGATGGCGACGGCGAATACCGTGCTGCTCCCGCCATCCCCGATCCTGAAACTGGTGTCAAAGGAACCGTTGGCGTTGAGGCGAGCGAGGCGCGGACTGGTATTGACGCGGTCATCCGTGCTGTCGAAGTCGCCGCTGATGATCAGTTTTCCGTCCCCCTGCACCGCGCAGTCCATCAGGGCGCCGGTGAGCACCGGGTTCACGAAGGAACCATCGACCGGTCCGTCGGCGGTGACACGATGGAGGCGGGTTCCGGTTGGTTCCGCCTGGGCGTACAGGATCCGCCCATCGGGAAGGACGATCGCCGGAACCACGGCGTTATTGGCGGCCGCGACGGGCGCTTCGAAGGACGGGTCCAGGTTTCCAACGATATCCACCCGGGCGAGTCCGTTGCGCACCACGGCTCCCGCCGTTGTGAAGGCCCCGTGGACCAGCACCTTCTCGCCCGCCACCGGGCTCGCTCCGATCACATTTGGAATAGTCATGTTGAAGGTTGCGTCGCAGTTGCCGTCCGCGTTCAGGACGATGGCGCCGGCCCGCTGGACGAATGGGGAGATCGTGAAGATATACGTCGATCCCGTGAGCAGAGCCCGGCCTCCGGTGAGGGAATAGATGCGGGAGCCGCGGGAGGCTTGGGGCAGGGCGATAAAGGGCTGGACCTTGGCGTAGTCGGGATCCAGGGCTCCGGTATCCGTCAGCCGAGCGTAGCCATTGCGGGGTTGTCCGCTCACGGAAGTGAAGGGGCCGCTGATCAAAATGTGGCCGTCCGGTTGGAGGTCGAATCCGGTGACGGCCTGGTTGGGGCCGACTCCCGGGTCGAACGAGGGATCAATGTCCCCATTGGACATCAGTCGCGCGATGTAGTGGCGCTGCGTGGATCCGAGTGCCGTGAAGGTGCCGGCGATCAGCATGCGTCCCCCGGGGAGGACGCGAATCTTCGCCACCATACCGTTCGGCCGGGGCGGATTGAACGACGTGTCGACGTCACCATCCGCCGCCCGCGATGCAGGCGCCGTCGCGAGAAACAGCAGAAGGGTGAGGATCGGGTGGATTGCGGGCCGGCGTTCCCGGCTCCGGAGGGGGTTCTGGATGTTCATGGGATGGAATGAACGCGTCCCGGCGCGGGGATGCGCCGGAGAAGTGAGTGCGTCGTGGAACGGGAAAATTGACCTCCGGGACGTTGCCGACGTCAAGCCTGCGGTCATCGGGGAGGAGCCTGGGATTAGGTGCCGTGCTCCACCGCCTTCACCCCCTTCTGATAGGTGGTGTAGATGTGGACCGGGATGGATAATGTTCCCAGATGCTGCCGCACGAGCGGTTCGACCTGGTCCCATTCCAATCCGCCGACCCCGGTGGCGAGCCGCGGAAGGGCGAGGCTCCGGATGCCCTCCTTTTCGACGAGCTTGTGGAGTTCCCGGAGGCAGAGGTTGAGATTGTGATAGGTGGCGCGACCCGGCCGGGCGTGTTCCGAGGGTGCGGGTTCCTGGGTGAACAGGTTGATCACCCGCCGTCCGTCGGCGCGGGCCCAGACCCAGAGGCCGCCCGCCTCCGGATGTGCCGTGTGCAGGTAGTGCCGGAAGTCCTTGTAGAGCGCCGGCCAGTCCTGGCGGAGCGCGAGCGCGAGCCCGGAATCGAAGTGATCATTCGGCGCAATGCCGTGGGCAATGGCGTCGGACGTGCTTTGGAGAAGATCTCCGGAAACGAAGTGGATCATGCGGATACACCCTGATCCCGTGGGGCCCATTTCCGCCAACCGTTCCTTGGCGATTGTTCGGCAGGAATTGCCGGAGAAGTGGGGGAAGTTTTCAGTGTTCAGTTTTCAGTATTCAGTGGTCGGTGACTGACGTTTAGTGACCAGTGTTCAGTGTTCAGTGTTCAGAAGAAACCAGCGAACCACCGACGACCGACGACCGACGACCGACGACCGACGACCGACGACTGACCACTGACCACTGACCACTGACCAATGACCAAATTCCACACTGGGCGAACGGGATGGGACCTGCGAATTTCCCATCGAACTCCCGCCACTCATGACTGTTCGATCGCTCCTCCGGATTCTCCCGATCGGTTTGTGGATCCTGTGCCTGCAGGCGCAGGCGCGTCCGGATAGTCCGCCGTTGGACTTCCAGCCGTTTTCCGCCCAGGTCCGGCGTCTGATCGAGGCGACGGATGCCCTCGGGGCGCCGTTGCCTGCGGCGGACCGTGCGCGGCTGGAAGTGCTCCTGCAGCAGCCCGGACCCGAATCCGTCCGGCAAATGGAGGCCCTGCTGGATCCCCGCTGCCTGCTTCACGTGTCCATCAATCCGGAGATGCGGGTGAAGGTGACCAACGGCGTGGCGAAGCCGGAGTTGTATGAGGGGGGATGGCGCACCTTTCTCGTGAAGGTGCAGAATGAGGCGGGCACCACGGCAAAGCTCAAGCTGACGAGTCCCAACACCCTGACCGCCTTCAATTCACCCGCCGCCAACGTGGCGCAGCGCTGGCTCGATGCCAGTCTCGTGGACCGTCCGCCGGTGGCGCCGGCCCTGACCGGATTGCCGCTGGAGTACCGGATTCTCCAATTGTACAGCCGGGATGCCGGGAAGCGGCAGGCGTCGTTCTCCTTCAACGCGGGCCAGGGAACCCAGGATCTCGGATTCCGCGCCGAGACCGACGTCTTGTTCGATTGTCTTCCCGCACGCGAGGTCTCGCTGGGAATTCGGGACGAAACCGGCGCACCTACGACGGCCTCGCTGTTGATCACGGATGCGCAGGGGCATGTGTATCCGTCGCCGGGACGACGCCTCGCTCCCGACTTCTTTTTCCATTCGCAGGTGTATCGTGCCGACAACGAAGTGCTCCGCCTGCCGGAGGGTCGGTACGCGGTCGCCTTCCAGCGTGGGCCGGAGTCGGTCCTTCGGAAGCGCGAACTGACCGTGGGTCCGGGTGCGAACCGTTGGGACTTCCAGGTCGTGCGATGGATCGATCCGGCGGCGTCCGGATGGTGGTCCGGGGACCATCACATCCACGCGGCGGGCTGCGCGCATTACACCAATCCGACCGAAGGTGTGCATGCCCCGGACATGATGCGGCACTGCCTGGGTGAGGATCTCAAGATCGGGGCGAACCTCACCTGGGGTCCTTGCTTCGACTACCAGAAGCAGTTCTTCACCGGCGTTGACGACAAGGTATCGCAG
This sequence comes from Verrucomicrobiales bacterium, assembly GCA_016793645.1. Lineage (GTDB taxonomy): Bacteria > Verrucomicrobiota > Verrucomicrobiia > Limisphaerales > UBA9464 > UBA9464. The sequence continues at coordinate 6,595 of JAEUHD010000203.1, read as the reverse complement.
CATCCGTACCTGCTCCGATACGATGTGGAGGTTTCGGGGTTTGGCTCCCACCAGAGCGGGCACCTGTGCCTGTTGCGCCTGAAGGAACAGATTTATCCGGGCGGCGATTCAAAGAACCACTGGCCGAAACTCGGATTGAACACCCTCCGCTGGGCACACCGGCAGGGAGCGTTGTGCGGTCCGGCCCACAGCGGCTGGGGATTGCAGGTCAACACGTCCGAACTGCCGAATCTGATCGTGCCGCCCTTTGATGGCATCGGGGCCAATGAGTACATCGTGGACGTGACGCATGAGGTGCCCGGTCCGGACGGACGTCCGGTGCCTGCCGTGGATTTCCTTTCGATGGTGGACACGCCGTCCGTCTGGGAATTGAACATCTGGTATCACACCCTGAATGCCGGCTATCGCACGCGCATCAGCGGCGAGACCGACTTCCCCTGCATCTACGGGGACAAGGTCGGGTTGGGACGCAGCTACGTGAAGCTCGACGGGAAGCTGGACTATGAGCGGTGGTGCGAGGGGATCCGCGCGGGGCGGAACTACGTCGGGGATGGCCGAAGCCACCTGATGAATTTCGCGGTCAACGGCGCGGCCATGGGAGTCGGCGCCAGTGAGGTGCGGTTGGACCGCCCGGGCACGGTGACGGTGACGGCGCGCGCGGCGGCCCTGCTCGATGAGACGCCGCATCCGGAGATTCAATCCAGGTCCTACACCGAAAAGCCCTACTGGGATGTTGAGCGGGCCCGCATCGGCACATCGCGGGAGGTGCCGGTCGAAGTGCTGGTCAACGGCAAGCCGGTGACGCGCACCACGCTCAAGGCGGACGGCACCCTCCGGGACCTTCAGTTCACGGTGCCCATCGAACGCAGCAGTTGGGTGGCGCTGCGAATTTTTCCCAGTTCGCACACCAATCCCATCTGGGTCCTGGTGGACGGCAAACCCGTCCGGCCCTCGCGCAAGAGCGTTGAGTGGTGCCTGAAGGGCGTGGACCAATGCTGGTCCCAGAAGGAGCGGTTCTTCACCGAGCCCGAGCTGACCCAGGCGCGGGCGGACTACGAGCATGCCCGCGAGGCCTACCGGAAGATCCTGGCGGAAACGGAGGCGGACTGAAGAGGGAAGGATGAGGGATGAGGGTTGAGGGATGAAGTGGGGAACGGTGGAAAGGCGGATGAAACCAGGGAAGCACAGGATGGTATTCCTGATGGCCGCGCTCTCTGCGACGGCGGTGCTGTTGGGTGTGTGGCTGGCCCGCAGGGAGAATCCACACCTGGAGGCTCTGCTGTCGCAGGACCTCGGGGTGATGTGCGAGGACGACGACGTGCGTCGGGGCGAACTCGAGGCGGCGGGAGACCAGGCGGTTCCATTTCTGCGATCCGTGTTGCGACGTGAACCGGGCCCGGTGGATCGGGTGGCGTCGGCATTGAATTCGGCGGGGGTGACGTCGTGGCTGCGGGATTGGGTTTCCGCCTCGCTGGCAGATGCGCTGGACCGCCACAATTTTGAGCGAGACCGGTCGAAGCGAATGGCACTGAATTCGTTGCTCTTGATGGGACCCCGCGCCGAAGCGGCGCGTCCGGAATTGGTCGCCTTGATGGCCTATCCGCCGCTGGGCGTGGAGGCGCTCGCGGTGCTGGCGGCGACCGACCCGAACAACCCCACCGTGACGAGCAACTACCTGGTGCGGTTGTCGGCCTCCCAGGGGGAACGGTTTGAGTTGGCTTGGTACTTCCCCAAGGTCTGGACCTCGCCGCCCCCATTCCTGACCCACTTGACCGCGAGGTTGATGGATCCTGACGACGATGTTCGAGCCCGCGCCGCCTTTTCGCTGGCGGGTTACGGGGCGGCGGCCAGCAATGCGATACCTCAGTTGGAGGAGTTGATGTCGGCTCCGGTGGCCCGGGTTCGTCCCAACGCCGCCTATGCCCTCGCCATGGTGTCGCCCCGTCATGCGGAGGTGGCGGTACAGGCGATGCTGGGCCAACAGCGGACCAATAGGAGTTGGACCGGTGCCATCACCTATATGCTCTACGCGACTCTGGGGCCCGCGGCCCGGGAGGCAGTCCCGTTGTTGAGGGCCGAGTTGGAAACGGCCCGAATCAATGGCTTCGCCGGTCCCCCGGCGTTTGCGTTGTGGCGCATCACGGGTGAGGCCTCGCCGGAGGTGATCGCGGGGCTGATCCGCGGTGTCACCCAACCCATCCAACGCTATCAGTTGATGAGTCTGGAGGGCTTGAAGGAGATCGGTCCTCCGGCCAGCAACGCGGTGCCGGTCCTGCGTCCCCTGCTGAAGGCCCGGCATCGGGCCCTTCAACGTGCGGCGGAGGATGCGCTGCGCTCGGTGAGCGGTGCCCCCCGTTTGTAGTCCAGCCTTCAGGCTGCTTCCCCGCCCCACTGCCTTCCTCGCGTGCCTGAAGAACAGGCTAAAGCCTGCACTACAAGCGCTCCATTCCGCCCCGCTGGTTCGTAGTCCAGCCTTCAGGCTGTCCCCCGCCCAACGGCCACCCTCGCGTGCCTGAAGAACAGGCTGAAGCCTGCACTACGAACGGTCCTGGGTCCGGCTGGCTGCGGTGGTCAACGAGCTCACGCGCGGCGTGGGTCAACCCGATTCCTATCCGTTCGCACTTTCGAGACCGGCCGTTCGCGAACTCCGTTTCATTCATTGCGTGGTGGGAGCCGCCGCGTAAGGAGCGGGGTGTCTGGCGCGTTCTCCCGATGTCGTTGGATTGGACTCGCACCCTGAATATCCATTGCGTTGGCGAGGAGGGACGTGCGATCAACGTTCTGAAAATCGGCATTCCTATGAACACTCTTCGATTCTCCGCCGTTCTCTTCATGCTCTTGGCGGGCTCTGCGGTTGGCCTTCGCGGCGAACTGGCCACCTTCACCGTGGATCCCGCGCGGAGTAGCGTGACGCTGTCCGGAAGCGCCTCCGGGGCCACGTTGCAGGCCCAGGGGGCGGGCAGCCTCGAGGCGGTGTATGACGGCACGGTCGTGCTGGATGTCGGACCCACGGAGATTCGCTTCGTCGGGGGAAGTCGGATCGCCCCGCGCGAGCCCAACTCATGGCAGCCGGGTCCGAAAGGCGCGGACGGTTCCGCGCCGGCAAGCTATGGGGGCAAGGCCCAGATTGGGTCCGGTTTCCTTTCCGTCAGCGCGGTGGCCGCCACCCGGCGACTCCTGCTCGACATGCTGAGTCCGACGCCGTTTGCGCTGCAGTCCGGCTCCTTCAGTGCCGAGGGACTCGCGTTCCAGTTCGTGGAGACCAACAATCCGGTCCTCGACTACAAGACTTCCGGACTGCTTTCGGACAGGGACGGCATGGCCCTGAGCGGACTGGCCACCAACCGGATTGCCGGGGCGTCCACGCTGGTGACGGAGGGGGAGGTGCAGACCCTGACCCTGAAGGTGAGTGCGACCTACATTTTCGAGCTCCTGATTCCGAACGACTCTTCCCTGTCCTTGTCGGGACAGTTGGTCGCGACGCGCGTTGTCGCGGCGGCACCGCCGTCGATCGTGGTTTCCCCGGTGGCTCCCGGTGCGACCAGCATGACCCTGAGTTGGCCGGCGGGATTCAAGCTGCAAAAGGCGACACGCTTGGGGAATCCGGATTGGGGCGACACCGGGAAGTCCTCCCCGGCCGTCATTCCGTTCTCAGGCGACGGGGAATACTTCCAGGTGGTTCCGCAATAGCGTCCGGATCCGGCGCGTCATTTCGTCGCCGGCTTCAGGTGGCGGTCGGCGAAGTTGAGGTAGTAGTCCCAGTCGGCGGCGGTGAGGGCGTGCGGACCCGGGCGGAGGTGGTATCCGAGTGATTCCCCGACCGGCGTGTTCACGGCCGGAAGGTCCGGGACGCCCGTTCCGCGAAGTCCGTAAAGGGCATAGACGGATTCGGCTCCCTTGAGTCCGAGGAATTCCCCGCGCGGATCGGCCCAGCGGTCCTGCTCGGCACTGCCCACATACACCGGACGCGGCGCGCAGAGGGCGATGAGTTCGTGCTGATCCACGGGCAGGGCGGCGACGTTGGTGTTGTAGTCCTTGAACCGCCCGCAGAACCAGTGGGGAAAGCTGGTGTTGATGCGCCACACCGTCTCGCCGAACCACCGGCGGGCAAGGGCGGCGCCGCCTTCTCCGGACTCGTTGGCGATGACGAGTGCGAAGCGTTCGTCCTGGGCTCCGGCCCACAAGGCCGTCTTGCCGAGTCGGGAATGTCCGATCACGGCCACGCGGTCCTTGGCGACTCCCGTATCCGTCTGGAGATAGTCCATGGCCCGGGACAGCCCCCAGGCCCAGGCGCCGATGGCACCCCATTCGTCCGGGGCGAAGACATGGTTGGTTCCGCCCTTGGCCACGGCTCCCCGGATTCCCTCGCGCCAACCGCCGTTATCGTCGGGTTCGACATCCCCGTAGTACAGGGTGGCGAAGCCGTAGCCGCGTCTGAGAAGGGTCTCAATGGGCCAGGCGTTGGTGTCGCCGCCCCGGGCGGTCTCAGAGGGGCGGTGGTCCTGGATTCCCCATTTCGTGCGGTTGGGAACCCCGCTGTGCGGCAGGGGCACGGCGGGATCCGTGGTGACCGTGTAGTTGCCGTCGAAGTTGTAGCCGACGAACAGGGGCACCGGGCCGCGGGCGTCATTGGGCAGATACTCGAGCAGGTCGATCACCGGGCCTCCGTCCTTCCGGGTCAGTGGAATCCGGACCAGTTTGCGGGTGGCGATCCCTCCGAGTGCCTGTCGGTTGATGGAGAGCACCTCGGCCTTGGGCCGCGGGAGGCCCTTGGGGGTGCGTCCGTAGACGTGGCCGCCGAACTGATTCAGGAGTTCCTCCCGGCGCCACGGCCAGGAGGTCTTGTTGGTGACGACGCGCCCGGAATCGAAGATCAGGGGATCGGGCAGGGTGTACGGTGGTACCGCGGCTTCGTCCTCGTTGATGGGGATGGTTTCAGCACCGAACATCGAGACGGTCAGGAACACCGGAAGAAGCCAGGCGAGGCGGGCTGCGGGGAACATGGACGGAGCGTGGCGGGAGGGGAGGAGGGGAGTCAAATGGAAGGGGGAGGGGGCGTCATTGGTCATTGGTCATTGGTCCGTGGGAGGGATGGCGTGTCGCCGTCCGTGATCAAGTCCGGGGTCAGACCGCGGAAAGAGACGTCGGGTGGGATCTGCCGCGAGGGAGGGGAATGTTGAACCTGCCACTTCGATGGGCAGGAGTGTCCCCATGGGCTTATCGAGATTCGAGATCGCGGATCCGTTCCTTCACTCGGCCCTTTAGAATCTCAAAGACGGGCTTCATTTCTACAGGAGCTGATTCGAGGACCAGTTCGTCCCATCGATTCAAGGAATCTCGAAGGCGATCCAAATCCTTGCTGTCTGTTGTTGAAACCATCTCCTCCGTGATGGTCTGAAGCAGCTTCGCCTGCTCCTCATTGAGATCTGCCTCCAAGGGAACGGTGTCCTCGGCCTGGGTTGCGACTTCAGCAGTGACGCCGCCGGGACCTGCCCGAACAGGATTTGGTGAGTGTCGTCGCAACGCAGCAATTTCTCCGCGGAGTCTCAAGAGTTCCTGCTGGTCGGCCTTGAAGCGCTCAATCTCCGCCTGGAGGACTTTTGAGTTTCGCTCAGCATCGGAATTCCTTTCGATCCGCTCTGCGCGTAATGCGGTGAGTTCCGCATTCTGTGTTTTCAGGTCGGCAATTCGGCCATCGAGAATCCGGATCCGGGTCGCCAGCAGGAGGACAAAGCCAACCGCTGCGCTGAGCAGGATTGTGCAACGACGGTTCATTTGGCGGGCACCCTTTGCTCGGCCCGTCGATGGTCAAGGGATTTTGAACCTGGCATCCTGTTTTCGTCATTGGTCACGGGTCACTCGTCCTTCGGGAGGAATGGCGTGTCGCCGTCCGTAGACAGGTCCAGGGCATGGTTCGTGAATTGTGGCTGCGGGTGGAATTTCCCGTAAGGGCCGCGACTTGATTGGGGACCGCAGCATGCGGGTCTCTCCGTGGAATTGTGAACCTGTTACCTTAATCGGTATGGGTGGGGGTGGGAGGGGGAGAGAACGGAGTCTCCGGACGCCGTCTGACGGGTAGCTGGCTGGAGCCTGGGGTTTCTCCATGCGCGTCCCGCCGGGACGGAAAGCGGTAGGGGGCTACCGCAGTCCAAGACGCTCCGCGAGGACTGAAGCGGAGGGAGACCGCCAGGGTTTGGAGTGCGCCAGTCCTCTGGCGCTTTGGAACGGGGTGCAGGCTGCCGTCGAAGCGCGATGTACTTCGATGCGCGTCCCGGCGGGACGGAAAGCGGTAGGGGGCTACCGCAGTCCAAGACGCTCCGCGAGGACTGGGGCGGAGGAGACCGCCAGGGTTTGGAGTGCGCCAGTCCTCTGGCGCTTTGGAACGGGGTGCAGGCTGCCGTTGAAGCGCGATGTACTTCGATGCGCGTCCCGCCGGGACGGAAAGCGGTAGGGGGCTACCGCAGTCCAAGGCGCTCCGCGAGGACTGAGGCGGAGGAGACCGCCAGGGTTTGGAGTGCGCCAGTCCTCTGGCGCTTTGGAACGGGGTGCAGGCTGCCGTCGAAGCGCGATGTACTTCGATGCGCGTCCCGGCGGG
>JAEUHD010000173.1 GCA_016793645.1 Verrucomicrobiales bacterium | reverse complement strand
CCCGCCGCCTCCACCGCCGCGGACGCCCCCTTGGGAAGTTTGACCCCGAACTGGGTCTCCAATTCGCGCAGGCGCCGGACAAATTCATCCCGGGCGAGGATCGACGCGGCGGCCACCGCAGCGTCCTCCTCCGCGCGATGCCGCTGCACCAGTTCAATGGTCCGCCCCAACTTCATCAGGGCCCGGGCCACCGTCGACTCGTCCCGGGCAAACTGGTCGCTGATCGCCCGGACCGGGGCCGGCACCATCTGGTCGCGCCGCTCCATCAGATTCTCGATCACGCGGGCATGTCCCCAGGCGAGAATCCGGTTCACCGAGCCGTTGGACCGGTGCATGCGGTTGTAGGCTTCGCACCCGACGGCCACGACGGAGGTCACACAGCCCCGGGTGTTGCGGATCAGGTCCGCAAGGCGTCCCACCTGCGCATCGCTGGAAATGTTCTTGGAGTCGCGAATCCCCTGGTCCTTCCAGTCGGCCAGGATGTCGGAGTTCACATAGACCCCCGCGACGCAGAGCGGACCAGAAAAATCACCCTTGCCCGATTCGTCCACACCGAGCCGTGGATAGAGGAGTTCGGGATTCAGGACGTCCTCGTAGCCGACCTTCGCTGCGCCCAGGACCTGCGGTTCGAGGACGAACTCGACAAACTCCCGGGTGCCCTTGCCCTGCACCACCAGCTTCCCCGACTCGTAAAAGGTGACGTTGAGATCCTTCTTCGCGCCGCTGAAGCGCGCATAGGGAACCTCCCGGGGCTCAAACGTTCCATCGCGGAGGATCGCCCCGAGCGCGTCCGCCTGTTCCGGGGTCAGTTTTGCCGTGTAGCTGGTCACTCCCGGGAGGATTCAGGGACCCGGGGCGAATCGAAGGAGAAAATGGACTGCGAATCTCCCGCGACTCCGTTCCTTGCCAGACGCAAATCCCATTCTCCTTTCCCTGAAAACTGAAAACTGAACACTGAAAACTCCTTGAAGGCACCCAGTCCCGCCTCCCTCGCCGCCGCACTCCTGCCCTGGTTCCGCCAACAGGCGCGGGATCTCCCCTGGCGCCGCACCCGGGATCCCTACGCCATCTGGGTCTCGGAGATCATGCTCCAGCAGACGCAGGTGAAGACGGTGATCCCGTACTGGGAACGCTGGATGAAATCCCTTCCCGACATCGGCTCCCTCGCCACCGCCCCGGAGGAACGCGTGCTCAAGCTCTGGGAGGGTCTCGGCTACTACTCCCGGGCCCGGAATCTTCAGAGGGCCGCACAGGCCATGATTCGGGACCACGGCGGGCGCTTCCCCGGATCCGCCACCGAACTGCTCTCCCTGCCGGGCATCGGACGCTACACCGCCGGCGCCATTGCCAGCATCGCCTTCAACCAACCCGCCCCCATTCTCGATGGCAACGTGATCCGGGTGCTCACCCGGATCCACGCGCTCGCCGGGGATCCGCGTTCGGGAACGCTGAACGTGCGGCTGTGGTCCCTGGCTGGAGACCTCGTCACCGCCGCCGCCGAACTCCCCCATCGTCCGTCGCGAACGGCGGACTTCAGCGGATCCTGCTCCGTGCTCAATCAATCGCTCATGGAACTCGGGGCCACGATGTGCACTCCCCGGGATCCGGAGTGCCCGGCATGCCCGGTGGCCCCCCAATGCCGGGCATTCCAGAAGCGGAAGGTCCACGCCTACCCCACCCCAAAGGCCCGAACCGAACCGGTCGCGATTCGCCGGGCCGTCGCCGTCGTGGAGCGGAGAGGGCGGTTTCTCCTGCGGCAGCGTCCCGCGGGTGGCGTCAACGCCGGATTCTGGGAGTTTCCGGAGTGGGACGTCCCCGCCGGGCGCATCGCCGCGGAAGTGCTCGCCGGGAACCTGGGCGTCCCGGAATCCAAGCTGACGTCCATGAAGCCCGTGCGGCACTCGATCACCCGCCATCGAATCCACCTCGAGGTGTTTCGGATCGAGGCGACGGGCGTGCTCGATTCCGTCGGGGCGAACGCCCATTGGGTGACCCGAAGCCAACTCAACGCGCTCCCCCTGACGGCCGCCCATCGCAAGATCGCCCGACAGATGGGGCCCTGAGTTTTGTTCAACCCATGGGAGGGCTGGCGTGTCGCCGTCCGTGATCAAGTCCGCAGAATGGCCCGTGGAATCCGCCGGCGGGTTGGACCCCGCACAAAGGCTGTGACTCAAATGGCCCCTCAATCTGCGGGCCCTCCCGTGGGAAGGAGGGGAATTTTTCCCGGGTCGCGCCCCAAACCAACCTGCGGTAGCTTTTCCCCATGTCCGATTCGAAAGCGGTACGGTTGGCCGAGGATCCCTGGCGGGTCTTCAAGATCATGGCCGAGTTTGTCGATTCCTTTGACACTCTGTCCCATCTGGATGCCGCGGTGACGGTCTTCGGCAGCGCCCGAACGAAGCCCGATGATCCGTACTACAAGGCGACCGTGACGCTTACCGAAGGGCTCGCCCGGCAGGGAATCGCCACCGTGACCGGCGGCGGACCCGGAATCATGGAAGCCGCCAACCGGGGAACCTCGCACGTCAAGGGTGTCCCCAGCGTGGGGCTCAACATCGAGCTTCCCTTCGAGCAGAAGGGCAACCGCTACGCCAACGTCAGCATCAACTTCCACTACTTCTTCACCCGAAAGGTCTGCCTCGTGAAGTACAGCATGGGATTCATCTTCATGCCGGGCGGGTTCGGGACCCTCGATGAACTGTTTGAGGTCGTGACCCTGGTGCAGACCCAGCGGGTTCCGGCGTTTCCGATCATCCTGTTTGGGAAGGCATACTGGACCGGCCTCATGGACTGGATGAAGAGCACCCTGGAACCTTCTCGCCTGATCTCCCCGGGGGACCTCGAACTCCTGCGGATCACCGACGATCCCGCGGAAGCGGTGAACTGGATTCTGGAGTATCGTCGAAGCGTGGGCGTGCCCGACCAGGTGCCGTCCGCGTTCCGCTGACCCAAGACTGCATGCGACGCATCACCCGCCTCCCCCACGGCCTGACGGTCATCACCCACACGCTGCCCCATCGCAACAGCGTCGCCCTGGGACTGTGGGTGGGGGTGGGCGGACGCCACGAGCCGGCGGAGCGGAACGGCATTTCACACTTCATCGAGCACCTGCTGTTCAAGGGCACCGCCCGGAGGAATGCGGCGCAGATCTCCCAGGCCGTCGAGGGCATCGGCGGATACCTCAACGCGTTCACCGACGAGGAGCACACCTGTTTCTACGCGCGGGCCCAGGCGGACCGGATGCCCGAGCTGCTGGACGTGCTGCTCGACATGTTCCTCGGATCGAAGTTCGACCCCCGCGAAATCGCGCGGGAGCGGGACGTCATCGGCGAGGAGATCGCCATGTACCTCGACCAACCGGCGGAGCGGGTGCATGACCTCCTCAACGGACTTCAATTCCCGGATCATCCGCTCGGACGCCCGGTCATTGGGACTCCCGAATCCCTGGCGCGAATCCGGCGCAAGGACTTCCTGGACTACCTCGCCACCCACTACGTCACCGGCGCAACGGTGATCGCCGCCGCGGGACGGGTGGATCACGGGGACCTGGTCCGAAGGGTGCGCCGCGCCCTGCCCCGATTCCGTCGGGGCCAGCGTCCCACTCCCCCCTCCGCTCCGAAACCCAGGGAAGGACCGAGGGTCTCCCTCGTCTCGGCCCCCACGGAACAGGCCAACTTCAGCCTCGGGGTCCGCACGTGTTCCCGTCACGACGACCGCCGATTCGCCCTGCGAATGCTCAGCGTGATACTCGGGGAGAACATGAGTTCGCGGTTGTTCCAGGTGGTTCGCGAACAGCACGGGCTCACCTACAACATCCATTGCAGCGTCAGTTTCTGGGACGACTGCGGCGACCTCGTCATCTCCGCGGGACTCGACCCGGGCGACCTCGAGAAGACCCTCCGCCTCGTCCGGCGTGAACTGGAGCGGATCCAGAAGGCCGCCCCCGAAGCGGCGGAATTCCGCCGGGCTCGCGACTACGTGCTGGGCCAGCAGGACCTGCTTCAGGAAGGCACGGAGCATCACATGATGACCCTCGGTGAGCAGTGGCTCGGATACGGCCGCCTGTTCCCCGAGGAGGAACTCCGGAATCGGATGTCCGCGGTCACCCCCGCCCAGATCCGGCGGATCGCCCGGGAGTTTTTTGTTCCGGCCAACCTCAGCCTCGCCCTCGTGAGCCCCCGGAAATCAGACCGCGGACTCGCCCGGCTGCTCGCCGGCTGACATTGGAGCGCTTCGCCGCCGTTTGGAGAACGGCAGGAACACCTGCGCAGGTGGACCACCGTCCTGGCTCGCGCCATGGATGGTTCCCCGGCAACGCCGGCTCGCGAGTAAAACAGCCGCGCCACCGGATGCCACTCTCCCCCCGTTCCCCCATCGGACGTTCCTTCCGATGGGGCCATGTCCGTGGCATCGCGCCTGCTGACACCGGACACCCCCACGCAATTCGTGATTGACTTCCTGTATGACTGTATGAAATCAACCAAACAGTCCACACAACCACGGCATCTCCGCTCCCCATCCCCTTCAACCCATGCCTGCCCAACCCCTACCTCCCGGCCGCAGATTTCCCCAGGTGGCGGCGTTCCTGATGGCATCCCTGCTGACGGCAGGATTCCTGACGGCCGATCCCTCGCTCGCGCCCATCGCCGACCTTGATGCGCTGGAGGACGCCGGATTGCTGGAAGTCCCGCTCCGGCTTGATCCCGGACCGGTTCCCGCGGATCAGTTCCTGTTCTCCTTCACCACGGACAACGAAGTCCTTCTGCCCCCCGGGGCCCTGAATCTATCCGGGGCCTCGCCCAACCCCACGCTCCAGATCCGCACTCCCCCCAATGCCTCGGGCACCGCGACGATCACGGTCGCGGCACTGACCCGGGACATGCCCCCCCTCATCCTGCTCCAGAGTTTTCGCCTCCAGATCGCAGCGGTGGATGACCCGCCCCGGATCGAGCCGATTCCGAACCAGGTGGTCACGGTCGGGGCTCCTCTCCTGAGGATTCCCCTCGTGGTGTCCGATCCGGACAGCAGCCTCATGGGGCCCGTCTCCGGCAGCGAAGACCTCAAAATTCTCCGGATCCAACTGGAGACCTCAAATGTCGGTCGATTCATAACCCTGGAAGCCCGCCCCCCCTTGTTCGAGCTTCCCCTTCCGAATCGGACGTTGGTCCGAATCAATGTCAGCGCCGATGGCAAGCAGACCCAGGCTCAGTTCTATGTGGCCATACGCCGAAGGGAATTCCTGCCCGCGGACGAACAACTCATCGGACAGAATTGGAGGACCATCGCTCCCCAGACATTTGGTGAGCAGTCCCTCGCCATGTCCTGGGCGGACGTCAATCGCGATGGATATCCCGATGTTTCGATCCCGGGACGCTCCCTCGTGGTCACCAACCCCAAAAGAGCCGGTTCCGTCACCAGGTTCTCGATCGCGGGGAACTCATTTCTGGGACACGACACCATCCTGTGGACGGACACCGATGGGGACGGAAATCCGGAAGTGTTCGCCGAAGGCCCGGCCGGAGTCGGTGTGGGCTCAAGGCCATCCGTCACCAGCACCGCAACGGTCCCTCTATCCCTCGGGAATCTGGTTCCCTTCACCGTGGCTGGTGCCACCTGGGCC
>JAEUHD010000167.1 GCA_016793645.1 Verrucomicrobiales bacterium | reverse complement strand
ATCGGTGGTGCCGGCGTCGAAGATGCGGGCGATGTTGGGATGATCCATCAGGGCCAGCGCCTGGCGCTCGGCCTCGAAGCGGGCGACGATCTGGCGGCTGTCCATGCCGGGCTTGAGGATCTTGAGGGCGACGCGCCGTTTGACCGGCTCGCGTTGCTCCGCCATCCAGACCTCGCCAAAGCCCCCTTCGCCGATCACTTCCAGCAGCTTGTAGCGGCCGATCAGGAGTGTGTGGGATTCCGAGGGAGGGGTGGCCGGCAGGGTGAGACCCGCAGCCTCCACCGCCGGATTCTGCATGAAATCCGTGGGCTGAAAGTGGTTGTCCAACAGCGCTTCGACCCGGGCCCGTCGGGATGGATCGCGGCCGCACGCGCCATCGAGGAAGGCGGCGCGTTCCTCCGGGGTGTTTTTCTGCAGCGCCTCAAAGAAGATGTCCTTCTCCGACCGACCGGTGGCTATTTCAGGAGTGTTCATGGGGTGTTGTCACCGGTTCATGGCGAAATCGGGTGCCGAAACGCGCCAGCAAAGCGGAACTTTTTTCCCGGCGCCGTCCTGGGGCGATGGAAGGAGTGTCAGCCTCGGATGGCTCCTTTGAGCCACGCCCGCGCGAACAGCCAATGACGATCCGCACTGCGCGGGGAGATTCCGAGCACGTCGGCAATCTCGGGAATGGTCAGTCCGACGAAGTACCGGAGCTTCACGACCTCCGCGGCGGTGGCGTCTTCCGCAGCCAGCGCGTCGAGCGCTTCATGCACGGCGAGCATTTCCCCGGTGGGGGTCGGAGAGGCGACAGCGGATTCGTGCCACTCTTCCGGGGACTGGCCGGCGCCCCGCTTGGAACTGGCCTTGCGCCGGGCCTGGTCGATGAGGACGCGGCGCATGGCTTCCGCCGCCGCGCCGAAGAAGTGGGAACGCCCGCGCCACTGCTGCTGGTCCGATCCCGCCAGTCGCAGCCACGCCTCGTGAACCAGCGCAGTGGCCTGCAGGGTCTGTCCCGGTTTCTCCTGCGCCATCTTCGCGGCCGCCAACTGCCGCAGCTGCTCGTACACCAGCGGCAGCAATTGGTCCGCAGCGTTGGGATCCCCCGCATCCAATGCCTGGAGCAGCCGGGTGACGTCGGACATGGGGATGATCCTAGGCCGGCCATGGCATCAATGCGAGCACGGCGCCTCGGACTGGATCAAATGAGTCCCTGTTCTGCGCACCCAAGGCCGGCCCCGCATGCCGTGATCGGCCTTGGGCTCAGGCACCCAAGAGCTTGTTGCGCCGGTGCCAATCCAGATATCGCTGGTCCGGCCAGAGCTCCTTGCGCTTGGGCAGAAGGATCCGCTTCCCTTCGAGACTGGCCAACAGGAGTTGTGGCGGTCCCGCCTCCCGGAATCGCTCCTTCGCGAGAATGACCCGGCAATCGTCCGTCAAAGACCACAATCCCTGGTCGAAGGCCCAGTGGGCGTTCTTCGAGAGGGCGATGCCATTTCGTGGATCGTTGTTCCGGCTGTTGGCGAACGGATGAATGTGGGCGGCGTCCACGATGCTGCCGGCTGCAGAGGTCACCAGTCTGTACCCCGTGAGGGCGCACGTGAAGTCGTAGGCCGGGACCACGCTCAGACGAAACCGGGCCTCGCGTACGATTCGATGCGCCACCTCGTAGCGCGCCACCTCGTCCCTCAGTTCGCCGGATTGTTCCAATCGGACTTCGGCAAACTCCGCGAGAGCGGCCCGCTCTGCGGGATCGGAGAAATAGCGATCAATCAGCAGAACACGAAGTCGGTTGCGAAACTGCGGATCCAGAAGGCAGTCGAAGAACTCCGGGTCAATCCTTGCCGCGACCACCTGGCGGCGTTCCTCGGTGGGTCTGCCTGCTGAATCCAGCGGCAGCCAAATACCGGAGGTCCTGAGGTGAAAGAATGGGAGCCAGATTTCGGGGGGCTGGTTGCGCCGGGCGGCGACAACCGGCCAGAGGGTCAGGAATCGGAAGGAAAGCTCTCCGGAGAGTTGGAGGAGCGGCTCCTGGAGGATCCCTTGCTCCACCATCTCAATGACCGTCAGGAGCAGGAGCGGTTTGTGTGGCGCTGGACTGTCTTTCCGGTCGATTCGCAACCGGCCCAACTCAGCCATCCACCTGTCACTGGTCGGGTTCATGTTCGCCTCAAGTGGCCATGTGGGAACCGCAAGAGTTCTCGATGGTCGTTCACCAGAAAACGCCCTGCCTCGGATTCAGCTCCCAATGCTTCCGGATGAAGCGCACTTCATTGTCCGGGATGCGCTTCACCCGAGGCGCGTCCAAGTCAGTCCGAGTTGAAGTGGGCAGCGACACTGGCTGGGCAACCCTGTTTCGGATCTGAAGGACGGGCAAGCCAGCATCGAGCGACCCTGCCGCCCATCGCGAGTTGGCTGAGGGAGGCGAACTTGCCGCACCGAGGGGGGCCGGGAACAAGACGGCCATTCACCATGACGGTGTCGGCGGGGTAAATTGCAGGGACCATGCCCCGGCGGGATGGGGCTTCGACTTGATCGGTTCGCTGACGATATTGCTGTCGAGAAGGCACTTCACGCTCGAGAGAAGAGCGGTTCATCCCAATGAGGAATCTCGATGCCCCGCAGGGCGCCGAGGTGCTCGGAGAGTCTTCGACGGGGACGCGAACCGATGCGGCGCAAGATGACCTCGTCCTTCCGGCGGATCACCTCGAAGTCGTCGCCCGGCTTCAGTTCCAAAGCTTCACGAATCGTTTGAGGAATCACGATCTGTCCCTTGGTGCTCATGGTCGCCGTCATGTCGGTAGGAAAATCTTACACCGGTTCGTCGTCAAAAGGATCCGGTGAGGTACGGGTTGGCCTCACGGCCTCGGGGGGAGGCGCTCTCCCCATCGCCCCGGTCTGTGAAGAGTCTGGGAGTAACCCGGGGAACGCGGGCTTGAGACCGCGCGGGCGGCCCGCAAGAGTGCACACGTGCAAGATCTCCCCGACGGCGCCGGCGGAACCTCTCCCGACTTCAAGAAGTCGCGGCGGACGCGTCCGTCCGCCCCCGTTCCCGGTTCCATCGACCGGCTTCCCCCGCATTCCCTCGAAGCCGAGCAGGGGGTGCTGGGATGCATGCTCCTCGATCCGGCGGAGTCCATCGGGAAGTGCCTGGAGAAGCTGAAGGCGGGATCCGAATGCCTGTACGACCTGCGGCACCGGACCCTCTTTGAGCACCTCATCTCGATGTACGATACCCGCCAGCCGGTGGACCTCATCACCGTCCAGCAGCGGCTGAAGGATCTCCAGCAACTGGAGGCGGTGGGGGGCATCGCCTATCTCTCCGGATTGATGGATGCCGTTCCGAGCGCGGCCAATCTCGACTATTATCTGGGCATCGTCCGGGAAAAGCACCTGCTCCGCCGCATGCTGCAGGCCTGCAGTTCGGTGATCGGACGGGTCCACGAGCATGAGGGCGAGGTGGAGCTGCTGCTGGACGAGGTGGAGCGCGACATTCTCCGCATCAGCGAGGAGCGCGAGGAGGGTGCGTCCAAGAACATCAAGGATCTCGTCACCAGCGCGATCACCATCATCCAGGACTACCACAGCAAGCAGGGGCAGTTGAGCGGCGTGCCGTCGGGGTTTGCGGACTTCGACAAGATGACCCACGGCCTGCACGGCGGGGAAATGGTGGTCATCGCCGGACGTCCCAGCATGGGCAAAACCTCCCTCGCCATGAACATCGCCGAACATGTTGCGGTGAACGAGCGGCTTCCGGTGGGGGTGTTCTCCCTGGAAATGACCGCCGAGTCGCTGATTGTCCGCATGCTGTGCTCGCTCGCGCGGGTCAACAGCCGCGCGGTCCGCGAGGGCTTCCTGCGCGAGCGCGACTTCCCGCGAATCACCGCCGCCGCGGCGAAGATGGCCAAGGCGCCGCTGATCATCGACGATACGCCGGGCCTTTCGATCCTCCAGCTCCGCGCCCGGGCCCGCCGCATGTGGCAGCAGCATGGGATCCGCCTGTTCGTGATCGACTACCTCCAGCTCCTTCATTCCACCTCACGCAAGGCCCAGGACAACCGCCAGCAGGAGATCGCCGACATCTCCAGCGGCGTGAAGGCGCTGGCCAAGGAACTCAAGGTGCCGGTCATCGTGCTGTCCCAGCTCAACCGCGAACTGGAGAAGGACAAGAGCCGCAAGCCCCGCCTCTCCGACCTCCGTGAATCGGGCTCGATTGAACAGGATGCCGACGTTGTGGGTCTGCTCTACCGGCCGAGCGCCGATGATGACGAAGACAAGGAGAAGGAGCGGGTGGACCCCCCGGACGACGGGCTCAATGGAATCCAGGTGAACCTGCTTATTGCCAAGCAGCGCAACGGCCCGACCGGCGACGTGGAACTGACCTTCCTCAAGGGAATCACGCGCTACGAATCGAAATCGAAGATCGGGGATGACGATGTCGGATAGGATCCAGTGGACTTCCTGCCGGCCGGTCGTCCCCCGGATTGAAGATTGCGCCCGCCCGCCGCATTGGGTCTCATCCGCGAGCTTTCTGGCTGATTCCCCAGCAATGGAATTTCTTGCACGACAATCTCGGGCGGGGGCGCAGGACGGGGTCCGTCCGCCGTCCGCGGCATGGTGGCGGACCCTGTGTCTGCTGGCCTTCGCGTGCCTGTTTCTCGGCCTCCAGGCGCAGCAGCCGGTGTCCGGGACGCCGCCGCCGGACGTCGGCCGCATTGACATCCGCTTCGTGGGTCCGGCGACGGTCAGTGAGGACCTGATCCGGGCCAACATCCGCATCAAGCCCGGCGACCCCTTCAATCCGCTGGCGGCCGACAAGGATACCGAGGCCCTCTACGCGACCGGGTTCTTCTACAATGTCCGGGTCACGCAGCAGCGGCTTTCCGACGGCAAGCTGGCGCTGGTGTACACCGTCCAGAGCAAGCCCATCCTGACCGAGGTCCGCTACACGGGGAACAAGCGGTTCAGCGTCAACCGGCTTCGGAAGAAGACCACGTCCAAGGCCGGGGAGCCGCTGGATGAGCGCAAGCTCTTCATGGACGCCCTCGAGATCAAGAAGATGTACGAGAAGGCGGGCATGCAGAACACCACGGTCACGCCCAAGCCCTTCATCAACGAGGCGCTCGGGCGCGGCACGGTGACCTTCGAGATCGTCGAGGCGCCGAAGGTGAAGATCGAGAAGGTGTACTTCGAAGGGAACCAGGCCTTCACCGAGAAGAAGCTGCGCAAGGTCGTCAAGACCCGCCGTTGGAACTGGATCTCCTGGCTCACCGGCAGCGGCAAGTTCAACGAGGACGAATTTGCCGAGGACCGCGACCGGCTCCGCGATTTCTACGCGAGCAACGGCTACGTGGACTTTGAGATCAAGGACGTCGAGTTCGAGCGCCCCAGGACGAACCGGATGATCATCACCATCGATGTCGCCGAGGGCACCCAGTACAAGGTCGGCACGGTCACCTTCGAGGGGAACAAGAAGTTCACCTCGGCCGAGATCACCGCCAATCTCCGGGATGACCGCGGCGGGTTCACCCCCCAGAGGCTGACCCCCGGGAAGATCTTCACCCCGGAGGGACTGGAGGCCGACATCGAGCACATCCAGAACTTCTACGGATCCCTGGGCTATCTCGATGCCCGGGCGCAGGCGCAGAAGATCCCCAACGTGGTGAACCACACCATCGACATCAAATACACGATCCGGGACATCCGCGGCGGCCTGGGCGAGGGCGAGAAGTCCACGATCGAGAAGATCGAGATCAAGGGGAACACCAAGACGAAGGACCAGGTCATCCGCCGGGAGCTTGCGGTGTCCCCCGGCGAAACCTTCGACATGGTCCGGGTGAAGATCAGCAAGCAGCGCCTGGAGCAGATGAACTATTTTGAGAAGGTGGACGCCAAGGACGTCCCCACCGACGTGCCCAACCAGCGGAACCTGGTGGTGGCCGTCGAGGAGAAGAACACCGGCAATGTGGCGCTCGGTGCCGGATTCAGCTCCGTGGACAAACTCGTCGGGTACATCGAGGTCTCGCAGGGCAACTTCGACCTCTTCAATCCGCCCACCTTCACCGGCGGCGGACAGAAGGCCCGCGTCCGCGCCCAGATCGGTACGCAGCGCCAGGACTACATTATCGGCTTCACGGAGCCGTGGTTCCTCGGACGCCGTCTCCGCCTCGACACCGAGCTGTACTACCGGGACCTCCAGTACCTGTCGCAGACCTACGACACGACGGTCATCGGCGGCAACATCGGCCTGACGAAGCAGCTTCCGTTCAACCTCACGCTGAACACCACCTACACGCTGCAGGACGTCAACATCACCTTCGACGAGGGATACCTCAGCCAGTATCCGCCGCAGATCGAATCGTACACCTACCTCACGAACAACGGGCAGGTGTCGGTGGTCTCCACGAACACGGTGGACGGCCCGGTTCCGGTGCTGGTCGGACAGGCGGGCGACACCCTGATTTCGAGCCTGGGCTGGACGCTGTCGCACGACACCCGCAACAACCTGATGCTGCCCACCCGGGGCCACGTGGTCCAGTTTGAGCCGATGCTCGCGGGCGGCCCGCTGGGGGCGCAGGCCAGCTTCTACCAACTGGAGGTCAAGGCATCGCAGTACTGGAGCCCCTCCCGCCTTTTCTCCCCGGCCAGCAGCACCTACGACTTCTTCAAGGAGCATGTGCTGGAGATCGTGGGGAACATCGGCGTGGTGGAAGCCTTCGGCAGCGGGGACCGCGGCATCGAGGGCATGGTTCCGGTGAACAACCGCTGGTACCTGGGCGGACTCTACTCCCTCCGCGGATTCAAATTCCGCGAGGTCGGTCCGGTGGATCCGCTCACCGAGGAACCCATCGGCGGCGGCACCTACTGGTTTGCCTCGGCGGAGTACAGCGTTCCGGTCGTTCCCCGGGTCCGGTTCGCGCTCTTTTTCGACTCCGGCATGGTGTACCCCGGCAGCTACAGCTTCGAGCCCCAGCGTTTCGCCGACGGGTCCACGACCGGATTCTACAATTCCAACTGGGGTCTGGGTCTCCGCCTGAACCTCCCGATCGGCCCGCTGCGCCTCGACTACGGCATCCCGATCAAGACCGACAAATTCAATGACAGCAGTGGCCAGTTCCAATTCGGCGTTGGCTACACCCGCGATTTCTAGGAAGGTCGAATTCTTTACGAATGAATCCCAGCATGAAACGTATCGTTTGCCTGGCCGCCCTCGCCTGCGGCCTCCTGTCGGTTCCCGCCCAGGCCCAGTCCCGCATCGCCGTCGTGGATCTCAAGAAGGTGTTTGATGGCTACTGGCGCACCAAGCAGGCGGATACCCAGTTGAAGGAGCGCGCCGCGGACTTCGAGAAGGCCCGCAATGGCCTGATCGAGGATTACAAGAAGTCCAACGAGGAGTTCCGCACGTTCGTTGAGTCCGCCCAGGATCCCGCCCTCTCCCAGGAGGAGCGTGACAAGCGGAAGAAGGAGCTGGAGAAGAAGCAGAACGATCTTCGGGAGCAGGAGAACAGCATCCGCACCTTCGACCAGAATTCCCGACAGGCGCTCGCCGAGCAGCAGGGCCGGATGCGCGAAAGCGTGCTCCGCGACATCCGCGGCGTGGTGGATGAAAAGGCCCGCGTCGGCGGCTACAATCTCGTCTTCGACGTGGCGGCAACCACGGTCAACCAGACGCCGGTGGTGATGTACAACACGCTGGCCGGGACGGATGCCGACCTTTCCGACGTGGTGCTCAAGCAGCTGAACGCCAACGCCCCGGCGGACGGTGCCAAGGCGCCCGAGACCCCGGCGGCCGACGACAAGTCGAAGGACAAGAAGTAGTCCCGGACCCGGTCCCCCCTCGCGGAACGCGACGGCGGGCCGGAAGGGGGTGGAGGATTCCCGCGCCGTCGAGTCGGATGCGGGAAGGGATCTCCGGCCCCCCACGGGCAATGCGGGGTGTGGGAATCGCCCGCGTTTCGCCGGTGGAGTGTGAATCCGGGTTGGCGACCTCCGTTCCGCGGCACTCCGGGATTTTCTTTTTCATCCGGGTCACCATGCTGAGCGGGCTCGGATGAATTCCGCCATCATCGTCGCCGCAGGACGCGGCACCCGCATGGGGCCCGACGTGGACAAGTTGTTCCTGCCCGTGGCCGGACGTCCCGTGGTGGCCCATACCTGGGAGCGGTTTGACCGGAGTCCCGAAATCCACGAGGTGGTGCTGGTGGTCCGGGCGGGAATGGAACCCGCCTTCGCTGAACTCGCCGGGCTCCACGGGTTCCGAAAGCCGCACCGCTTCGTCCCCGGGGGCGCCGAGCGTCAGGATTCCGTCGGCCACGGACTGGCCGCCATCGATCCCTCAGCCCGTCTCGTGGCCATCCAGGACGGCGCCCGTCCCTGCACCGCTGCGGCCGTCATTTCCCGATGCCTCGCGGCCGCCGAGCAGGCCGGTGCCGCCGTGGCGGCCCAGCGGGTTACGGACACCCTCAAGGAATCCGATGGCGGACATCGGGTGGCGCGCCACCTGGACCGTTCCCGGCTTTGGGCGGTGCAGACCCCCCAGTGCTTCCGCCGGGACATCATCCAGCGCGCCCTGGCGGCGGTCCGGGAGTCCGGACGCCAGATCACGGACGACACCGCCGCCTGCGAATTGATCGGGCAACCCGTGGAACTGGTGGAATGCCCCGAACCCAATCCCAAGGTCACCCAGCCCGCGGACGTGCCGTGGATCGAGTTTCTGCTGCGGAGCACCTGCGGGTGAGCTCCGGGGGGGAGCCATGGACAACTCGAACTCCAATCGCGAATCCCGTCGCCGACGCCGGATCCGGTGCCCCGGAATCCTCGCCCTGGGGATTCTCATCGCGGCGGGGGGCCGCGTCTCCGCCGCCGAGGACATCCTCACCGATTTTGAGGGACCGGATTTCGGCGGGTGGACGGTGACCGGGGATGCGTTCGGAACCGCTCCCGCCACCGGGGCGCTTCCGGACCAGGCACCCGTAGGCGGGTTCCGCGGACGCGGCTTCGCCAGTTCCTTCCACGGACGTGACAAGGCCACCGGGCGCCTGACCTCCCCCGAATTCACGCTCAACCGCCGGTATCTCAATTTTCTGATCGGAGGCGGTGAGGAGGTCGGGGCGACCTGCGTCAATGTCCTGGTGGAGGGCGCCGTGGTCCGATCCGCCACCGGACGCGAGGACGAGTTCCTCAACACCGCGACCTTCGACCTCGGGGAATTCGCGGGAAAAAAGGCGCGCATCGAGATCGTGGATGCCTTCACGGGGAGCTGGGGGCACATCAACGCCGATCACTTCGTGCTGAGTGATACGGCCGCCGTCCCGCCGTTCGTGCAGAATCCGCCACCGCCGCCACCCTTTCATGACGAGGCGCTCCGGCCGCAGTTCCATTTCACCGCCCACAGCAACTGGCTCAACGATCCCAACGGACTGATCCGGGCCGGGGGTGAGTATCATCTCTTCTTCCAGCACAATCCCCAGGGACGCGAGTGGGGCAACATGACCTGGGGACACGCCACCAGTCCCGACCTCGTCCGATGGAAGGAGGGCGATCCCGCCCTCCTGCCCGACCGGCACGGGACCATGTTCAGCGGATCCGTAGTGGTGGACACCGCCAATACCGCCGGATTCCAGTCCGGAAAGGATCCCGCACTGGTGGCGATCTACACGGCGGCGGGCGGGACGAGTCGGGAGTCCGAGGGACAACCCTTCAGCCAGTGTCTGGCCTACTCCAATGATCAGGGACACACCTGGACCAAGTTCGAAGGCAATCCCGTCCTGAAGGCGGTGGGCGATGGGGACCGCGATCCGAAGGTCTTCTGGCATGCGCCTTCCGCCCTCTGGGTCATGCCCCTCTACGTCGGGGTGCCCGACCCGGCGCGAAAGGGGCGCGACGGCAAACCGGCGGTCCGCAACACCTGCCAGTTCTTCACCTCGCCGGACCTGAAATCATGGACCCACACCGGCACCTTTGCGGGCGAGGTGTATGAGTGCCCGGGTCTGGTCGAGCTGCCCGTGGATGGGAATTCGTCCCGAACCCGCTGGGTTCTGTGGGGGGCCGATGGGGCCTATTGGGTTGGAGTGTTCGACGGACGAAACTTTGTCGCGGACGCCGGGCCCGTGACCGGGGACTACGGGCCCCACTTCTACGCGGCCCAGGCCTGGGATGCATTGCCGGATCGCCGGGTGGTGCTGATCGGCTGGATGCGTGGGGGCGTGTATCCGGACATGCCCTTCAACCAGCAGATGGGATTTCCGATGGACCTGTCCCTGCAGTCCTCGACCCAGGGAATCCGGCTGGTGAAGTGGCCGGTGCCGGAGATCCGGAACCTGTTCGCCAGCGTTCTGCGGGAAGATTTGCCGCGTCCGACGCCCGTCGGCACGAACCGGCTCGGGGGCGCGATTGCA
This sequence comes from Verrucomicrobiales bacterium, assembly GCA_016793645.1. Taxonomy (GTDB): domain Bacteria; phylum Verrucomicrobiota; class Verrucomicrobiia; order Limisphaerales; family UBA9464; genus UBA9464. The sequence goes on along the minus strand of JAEUHD010000167.1, from coordinate 15,323 downwards.
GACACCCTCGACCTTGAATTCGAGTTTCAACCGGGAGACGCCCGGGAAGTCCGACTCGACCTCCGGGGCGTGCCCCTGGGTTGGGATGCGGCTTCGGGAAACCTGCGGGTGTTGGGGAAGACGATCCCCTCACCGGTGGCGCCCGGCTCGGTGGGGCGCCGCAGCGACTTTCCGGCGCCGTGGGGTCCGGACCTCGTTCCCTGGGATCGGAGTGTCCGATGGCGGATTCTTGTGGATCGCACCTCGCTGGAGATCTTCGTGAACGGAGGAACCGCGGTGGGCTCTTTCTGTTGGATTCCGAGGGAGGAACCCTCCCTGGCCGTCGTGGTGGAAGGCGGGACTCTGGCTCGGGCCCGCCTGGTGCGGAGAACCCTGAAATCGGCCTGGCGGCCGTAGCCCGGATCGTTCACAGCCGTTCGTCGCGAGGCCAACGCCGCCGGAGGGGCTTGCAGCCGGTCGCGGTAGAAAGAGTGTAAAATGTCCGGGCGAACCGGGAGTCCGGGAGCGGAACCCCCGCTCCCAAAATGTCAGGCAGAATTCGGTTCCGCCCGGCCCGGCTCCTGCTAGTCTCGCGGCCCGACTTTACTATGGAAATCATGGAACTTCTCCGGGGCGTCCTGAAGGCCGCCGTCGAAGGTGGCGCGTCCGACGTCCACATCAAGGTGGGTTCGCCCTTTGTTCTCCGCATCAACCGCCAACTGGTGGCGATCGAGGCCCCCGAGCCGACGGATGCCTGGATGAACTCGGTGGTGGAGAAGATCGTTCCACCCCACGCCCGGAAGCGTTTGGACGATGATCGCGAGGTGGATTTCAGCTACCTGGAACCCGGGGTCGGCCGTTTCCGTACCAACATTTTCCAGCAGAAGGGTTCCTTCGCCCTGGCCATGCGCTATGTGAAGACGCAGGTGCCCAGCTTCGAGGAACTGGGGTTGTTGCCGGTGCTCAAGGACATTGCCTCCTCGCATCGTGGCATCGTACTGGTCGCCGGAACCACGGGGTCCGGAAAGTCCACGACGCTCGCGGCCATGCTCGAGCACATCAACGCCAACTTCAAACGCCACATCGTCACGCTGGAGGATCCGATCGAATTCGTCTTCGAGGACAACCAGTCGGTGATCGAGCAGCGCGAGGTTGGACTGGACACCATGAGCTTCCAGAGCGGACTCAAGCACGTGCTGCGTCAGGATCCCGACATCATCATGGTCGGCGAAATGCGCGACTCGGTCAGCTTCACGGCCGCCATGCAGGCCGCGGATACCGGGCACCTGGTGTTGTCCACGCTGCACACCCAGAATGCGGCGCAGTCCATCGGGCGCATCCTGGACTTCTTCAAGCCCGACGAGCGGGAACAGGTTCGGCGCCAGCTCGCCGGCACCCTCAAGGCGGTCATCTGCCAGCGCATGGTCGCGACCACGACCGGGGGCGTCACCCCGTCGCTGGAGATCCTGATCAACACCCCGACCGTCCGGAAAATGCTTGAGGAGAACCGGCTCGAGAAGATCGGTGCCGCGATCGAGACCGGACGCGACGACGGGATGCAGACGTTCAACCAGGCGCTTTACGACCTGGTCAAGGCGCGCAAGGTCACCGAGGCCGAGGCCCTCAGCAAGGCCAGCAATCCGCAGGCCCTGGACATGATGTTCAAGGGCATCTTCCTCGACGAGGGACGCCGAATCCTGTCCTGACCAGCACTCCCGGTTCGGGAGTCCACCCGCCGCGCCGTCTCCACGGGCCTGCCCCCGGCATCGCTTGGGGCAGGGGCTGTTTGCCGGGGTCCACTCCGGGATGGCCGGTGCGCCTCTTCGAGGGTCCAATGCCGCCATGGATCTGGATACGGAAACGCTGGGGGCGCGCGACCTGTATGAGTGGATGACCACCACCATCCTGCCGCGCCCCATTGCCTGGGTGTCCACGGTGTCCCCGGAGGGACGTACCAACCTCGCACCCTTCAGTTTCTTCCAGGGTGTGTGTGCGCGTCCGCCCACCCTGCTGTTCTGTCCGGTGAACGACCGGCATGGGCAGCCCAAGGACACCCTGCGCAATGTGGAGGCCACCGGAGAATTCGTCGTCAACCTCGTGCCGTTTGCCCTGGTGGAGTTGATGAACGCGACCGCCGCCACGCTTCCGTACGGCGAGAGCGAGTTCGAACGGTTCCAGGTGCGGCCCGCGGCCTCCCTGCGGGTCCGCCCGCCCCGGGTTGCCGATGCGCCGGTGGCCTTCGAATGCCGCCTGGATCGTGTGATTCGGCTGGGCGAAGGCCCGATCGCCGGACACGTCGTCCTTGGACGCATCGTCCACTTCCATGTTCAGGACGCCGTCCTGGCTCCGGACGGAAAGCCGGATCCCGCCAAACTCGACCTGGTCGGGCGCGCCGGACGCAATGACTACGTCCGTCTGGGGGAGTTGTTCCGCCTGGATCGGCCCCGCTGATCCGGGCACCCCGTCCCCTGGCGGCTGTCCCCTGGCGGCTCGTCGCAATCCACGGCGCACGGTACACTCCCCCCATGCTCCCCGGCATTCTTCAAACCATCCGATCCGGAATGGCGGCCGTTCTGTTCCTGGGGCTGTGGGGCTCCGAAGCCGCCGAACCCGTCACGTCCGTTCCCGACGGCGTCCGGACCGCGTTCCAGCTCGCCCCATTCTATCAGAAGCACCTTTCCGTCGGCGGACTTCCCGTCGTGGGCTCGACGAACGTCTCCGACGCCGCAATTCAGGAGGCGGCGTGGATTGTGTGGCAGATGTTGTCCGGACGTCCGGAACTCCTGAAGGCCATGGCGGCGGCGCACACCCGTCTGGCCGTCATGGCCTGGAACGAGGTGACCACGGATGTCCCCGAACACGCGCATCTGGAACCAAAGGTGTATTGGGACCGCCGGGCCCGCGGCCTCGGAGCGACCCCGGATGCGCCGGCCGTGAGTTGCGCCGAGGAGAACCTGCTCGGATTTCCCGGTGACCCGTATTCCACGGAGAACATCTGCATCCATGAATTCGCGCACGCGGTGCATGAAATGGGACTGCGATCCGTGGATCCCACCTTCGACGCGCGACTGGCCGCCGCTTATCACAGTGCGACCAACCGCGGGCTCTGGAGGAACACCTACGCGGCCACCAGCCGTCATGAGTACTGGGCGGAGGGCGTCCAGTCCTGGTTCGACAACAACCGCGCCAATGACGCGTTGCACAACGACATCAGCACGCGCGCCAAGCTCCGCGCCTATGATCCGGCACTGGCGGCGCTCTGTGCGGAGGTCTTCGGCGACGGGGCGTGGCGGTATCATAAGCCAGCGGATCGTCCCGCCGCGGAACGCGCACATTTGGCCGGATACGACCCCGCGCGCGCTCCCACGTTCACCTGGAGGGAGGCTCCGATCGGCGATTCACCGCGGGTGCTGGTCCAGACCACGGCCGGGGAATTCGAACTGGAGCTCGACGCCCGGGCGGCGCCGAAGACGGTTCGAAACTTCCTGCGGTACGCCAACGCCGGGTTCTATTCCGACGGGGAGTTCTTCCGGACCGTCACCGCGTCCAACCAGCCGACCAACGCGGTCAGGATTGCGGTGATCCAGGCCCGGGCGTCCTTGTCGCGCACCAACGAGTTTCCCGCTCCCATCGCGCTGGAGCGGACCCGCGACACGGGGCTCCACCATCGGGACGGCACGATCTCCATGGCGCGGGGCGGTCCGGACACCGCGCAGGACCACGTCTTCCTCTGCATCGGCGACCAGCCGGAACTCGACTTCGGCGGACGCCGGAATCCCGATGGACAGGGCTTCGCCGCGTTCGGACACGTCGTCCGCGGCATGGAAGTGGTCCGTGCCATTCACGCCTCCCCGGCGGAGGGTCAATCGCTGAAGCCCCCGGTGAAAATCCAGCGCGTCATCCGCACCCGCTGACCTTCGACGGTGTCTTCGCGGGCCGCTTGCGCTGATCCCATCTTCGACCGGCGGCCAGTGCGGCCAGCGTTTCCGCGAGACGTTTCTCGCGCGTCTCGGGCCGCTTGGCCGACGACAGCCAAACGAGGTACTCGCGCTGACAACTGGGCGCGAGCTTCGCAAACTGGTCCGCCGCGGCCCGGTTCGTCCGGCGTTTCAACGCCTCGGCAAAGAACGGTGGCACCGGCCACGGCTCACGGCGCATCCTCGGGGGCGGCGGCACGGTGGGATCCGCGTCCAGCTCCACCGCCGCGCGCAGCAGCGTCCGGAAGGCGGCGCGATTCAGGGATTCCAGGGACAGGATGCGAATCGTGCGGGTGGTGACATTGCGCTCCGCCGGCAGGAATAGGCCCGCGGGATCCGGCAATTCCACACCCCGGAAGAACACCACCGCGAGGTGCCGTTGGCAGGCATTGAGTCCGCAGATGAGCTTTCGGCCGGAGAAGCACAGGAGCGTCCATTTGATGGACACCGCAAGATCGGGCTCCCAGGTCAGGATCCATTCCTGAAGCGTTTCGGCCACGGGCGCCGAAAACGGCGGACAGGCTTCCAACCAAAGACCCGGATCCTTCGGGAGTGCCTTGGACCATTCCATGACTCCGGACGCTACCGCGAAATCTCCGCCGTGAACAAGCGCCGGTCCGTTCACGAAATTCCGGACAGACTCTTATGGATCCTTGTTCAATAGGGTGACCACGCGACGACCTCCAGCCGCGGAGCGGCGAAAGACAGTAGCCCACGGCGTACGCCGTGGGTTTGGGGCGGGAATCCCGCTCAGCCCCGGAGGGGCGGAAAAAGGCAGCTTCGTCGCGTGGGCCGGGCCCTCTGCCGCCCCTACGGGGCTTGGGATCCTGCCAACACCCACCCCGGGCTCACGCCCGGGGCTATTGTCTGGCGCGCCTCCGGCGCTGGGGAATTCCAGCCACCGCAGGTAGGGGCTGTTCGTCACCCTATCGCGCGAGCCTCAATAGTGACAATGGGCGCAAGTGCCCGCGGCGAGATTCGGACTCAGATACGGTATCCCCAGGGCCAGCCCCCTCAGCACCAACAGCACCCCGACCACCGCCACGGAGGCCGGAACCAGTTGCTGCATTCGGAACCGCCAGGCGGGAGGAATGGCCCGACCGGAGAGGCTGATCCCCAGCATCACGGGAAGCGTGCCGGCACCGAAAAGTCCCATGTACTCGATCCCTCCCAGCCAGCCGCCCATCGTGGCCGCCCCGGCGCAGGCGGCGTAGACGAGTCCGCACGGCAGCAGCCCGTTGAGCAGGCCGAGCAAACCCAGCGAGCCCACCGTACGATGTCGGAGAATGCTGCGGAAACCACCCTTGAGCCAGCCGACGGCACGGACCATGGCGGCCCCCGCCACCGGACGCGTCGAAAGCGCAAGTCCCGCGAGCATCAGCACGCCCGCGGAGATCGACACCCAGCGCTGGATGCCCACCACGGCCAGGGATTTGCCGATCAGTCCGAACACCACGCCCAGCAGGGTGTAGGTGACGATGCGTCCCGTCTGATAGGCCAGCCGGCCTGTGACGTAGCCCACCGTGCCGGTGCCCGTGGCGGGCAGCGCCAGCGCCAGGGGGCCGCACATGCCCGCACAGTGCAGGCTGCCGGCGAGACCGAGGAGAAAGGCCGTCCAAAGCATGTCAGCGGGGGGTTCCGTTGATCACGATCGACTCCTCGTGAAAATACTCCACGCCCCCCGCGGTCCACTGGAGGGCGGCCTTCCAAAGGCCGGGCCGGATCGGCCGTACATCGATGGACTGATGTCCCGCCCCATCGGGCGCGAGGGTCAGCTCGCGGTCGAGCCGTGCGTCACTGGGGCGGTACAGGCGCACCGTCCCGGAGAAGCCGCGTCCTGCATGGGCCGCCGGCAGGGTCACCGACAGGACGCCCTCCGCTGCCTCGACAGAAACCGGTCCGGCCAGCGCCCGGGTCCGCTGCACCCGCTTCATCTGCGCCTCGTGGCGCAGTTCCTGTTCGTAATAATCCGGCCGCACCAGTTCCTGATTCTGACGCACGGCAAACACCACGAAGCTCGCGATGGTGGTCAGCAACAGCGCGAAGAACGCCAGGAGCGACCAGGGCCACGGATTGAACGGGACGCGCAGGGGAGGGGCGGCGACGGCGGGATTCATGGCAGGATCAATGATGGGGTCCGATGAAGGCGGTCTTGACGGTCTCAATGCGACGTCCACCGGAGTAAACCCCGATGCGCAGCTTCGTGGAGGATCCGGTGAGTTTTGCAGGATCCATTTCCACCAGGACGGACGTCGATGCCAGCCGGTTGCCGGGAACCGTAAACTGGGGGGCGCCGAGGATCACCACGCGCGCGGGGAGATCCTCCACACGAAACTCGATGGGAAGATCCGAGCGCGTCTTGTTGATAACCCGGACGGTGTAGAGGTTGCTGATGCGCCCCTCCGCCGCCGCCTGGAACAGCGAACCCGGGGCGCGCAGGAATGTGGTCTGCACGTCGGCCCGCGTCAGCACCAGGAAGAGGAACAGGGAGATCAGGGCCGTCAGCACGCCGGTGTACAACTTCATGCGCGCCGTGTAGCGGAGCGGCTCGCCGCGCTGGACGCCGTTGAGGGAGGCGTACCGGACCAGTCCGCGCGGACGCCCGATGCGGTCCATGACATCGTCACAGGCGTCGATGCACGCCGTGCAGTTGACGCATTCCATCTGCACGCCGTTGCGGATGTCGATGCCGGTCGGGCAGACGGCGACACACTGGTGGCAGTTGACGCAGTCGCCGTGGCCTTCCGCGCGCCGCGCCTCGGGAGTCTGGTCCCGATGCCACGGAGCCCGGCCCTCGCCGCGCCGGTGATCGTAGGCCACCACCATGGTATTCTCGTCGAGCAGCGCGGACTGAAATCGTCCGTAGGGACAGATGAACGTGCAGGCCTGTTCCCGGAAGCGTGCAAAGATCGCGTAGAACAGGAGCGTGAAGGCGACCATGAAGCCCAGCCCCACCAGATGACGGCTCGGATCATCCGTGACGATGTGGAAGAGCTGCTCCGTGCCAATGACGTAGGCCAGCAGCGTGTTTCCGATCACGAACGACAGCCCGAGGAAGATCGCGTGCTTGAACAGCTTGATGCGGACCTTGCGGGCGCTCCACGGGGCGGCATCCAACCGGCGCTGCGCCTGCGAATCCCCCTCGATCCAGTACTCCAGCTTCCGGAAGACCATTTCCATCATGATGGTCTGCGGACACGTCCAGCCGCACCAGAGGCGTCCGAACGCGGTGGTGAAGATCATGATGCCGGCGAAGAACGTCAGCATCGCGACGGCGAAGATGATGCCGTCCTGGGGCCAGAAGATGCGTCCGAGGATCGAGAAGCGCCGCTCGACGATGTTGAACATCAGAAGCGGGTTCCCCTGGATCCGGATGAACGGCCCGGCGAACATGATGCTGATCAGCACCCAGCTCATCCAGGTCCGCCAGCGGTACCACCGGCCGGAGGGCCGCTTCGGGTAGAGCCAGCGGCGGGAACCGTCCCGGGTTGCGGTCGCGAGGTGCTCCCGGAAGTCCTCCCAGTTGACGGCGCGTGTGACGCTGCTTTCGGGGGCCTCGGGGGGACCGTTGCGGCCACCGGGTTCGGGGGCGCTCATCGATGTCCTGGGGCGGCGGTCACTCATAGACCTCGGTGGGAACCTTCGGGGCGAGATCCTCGCGCATCTTCGGATTCGGCGGCGTGGTCCCGCGCAGGGTGTAGATGTAACTAGCGACCGCCTGGATGTCGTAGGGCGTGAGGACGCCCTTCCAGGTGAGCATGCCCTTCTCGGGGACGCCGTTGATGATGACCTTCAGGTTGTCGGCATAGGTGCTGCCGTGGATCCAATAGTCATCGCACAGGTTGGGGCCGACCAGGCCCCCGGCGTCGGGGCGATGGCATGGGGAGCAGTAGGTCATGTAGACCTGGCCCCCGCGCGCCAGCAGCGCCTCATTCTTCGACGGCGCGAGGGAACTCAGCGTCGCCTCAAACTGGGCCTGGGCGGCGTTCTTGACGGCGTCCCCCGCGGTCATTTCCCGTTGGTAGGCCGCGATCTGCAGGTCCCCCTTGCCCAGGACGTGGTAGTAGGTGAGGTACACCCCGGAAAACAGGATGCACAGGTAGAACAGCCAGACCCACCAGCGGGGCAGGTTGTTGTCGAGCTCCTGGATGCCGTCGGCGTCGTGGTCGAGCAGCAGCGGATCCTTCTTCGATTCCTTCGGGTCATTCATGGCGGGACTCTCCTTCGTTGAATTTCGGTGTCTCCCCGTCGTTGAGGGGCAGGCCGCCCATCTCATTCATCAGCGTGCGCCGCTGGAGCAGCGTCCAGATCAGCGCCCCGCTGAAGACGATGAAGAACAGGCAGACGGAGATGACGCCGTAGAGGCCAACGCCTCCAATGTCGGACAGGACATTCTTGATCATGGGATTCAGCGGACGGGGTTGGGGTTGAGGGCGGCGACGGGGACGGATCCGTCCCCGGCATCGGCGGCGGCGGGTGCGGACTTGATGTCCGTGCCCAGGCGCTGCAGGTAGGCGATCAGGCCGATGATCTCCGCATTGGGTGCGGCGTTGGTGATCGAGCCGACCCGGAGGTTGACCACGATCTTGGCGGCCTGCGCGGCGAGCTGCTTCTGGGCCTCGCCATTCTCAAATCCCGGCGGATAGGGCACGCCCACCTTGCGGAGCGCCGCGATCCGCGCCGGCAGCGCATTGGTGTCCAGGGTCTGGGTATAGAGCCACGGATACGGCGGCATGATGGATCCCGGCGACACGGAGCGCGGGTCCTCCATGTGGTTGTAGTGCCAGGCATCGGGATACCGGCCGCCCTCGCGCTGCAGGTCCGGACCCGTGCGCTTCGATCCCCACAGGAAGGGATGGTCAAAGACGTATTCTCCGGACTTCGAGTATTCCCCGTAGCGTTCGGTTTCGGATCGGAACGGACGGATCATCTGCGAATGGCAGCCGACGCAGCCCTCGCGGATGTAGAGGTCGCGTCCGAGGACCTCCAGCGGGGTGTAGGGCTTGACACTGGAAATGGTCGGGACGTTGGACCGGATGAGGAACATCGGAATGATCTCCACCGCACCGCCGATGAGGATCGCCACCGTGGCCAGGAGGGTGAACAGCGCAGGCTTGGATTCGATCCAGCGATGTCCGTGCTCCGCGGCTCCGGAAGCCTCCGCCTGCACCACGGCCTGGGCTTCGGTATCGGGCTCAAACACACCGCTCCGCATCGTGCGCACCAGGTTGTAAACACCCACGATGGTTCCCACGAGGAAGAGGGTGCCGCCGATCGCGCGGAGCCGGTACATCGGCACGATCTGCATCACCGTCTCGAGGAAGTTCGGGTACTGCAGGAAGCCATCCGGGGTGAACTGCTTCCACATCAGGCCCTGCGTCACACCGGCCCAGTACATCGGGATCGCGTAGAACATGATGCCCAGCAGCCCGAGCCAGAAGTGCCAGTTGGCGAGCTTCAGGGAATACAGCGGCGTCCTCCACAGGCGGGGTACCAGCCAGTAGAGCATCGAGAAGATGATGAATCCGTTCCACCCGAGCGCCCCGGTATGCACGTGGGCGATGGTCCAGTCGGTGTAGTGCGAGAGGGAGTTCACCGACTTGATGGACAGCATCGGGCCCTCGAGGGTGGCCATGCCGTAGGCCGTCACGGCGACCACCATGAACTTGAGCACGGGATCCTGCCGGACCTTGTCCCAGGCGCCGCGCAACGTGAGCAGGCCGTTGAGCATGCCACCCCAGCTCGGCGCGACGAGCATCACGCTGAACACCATGCCCAGCGACTGCGCCCAGTCGGGCAACGCCGTGTAGAGCAGGTGGTGGGGTCCGGCCCAGATGTAGAGGAAGATCAGTGCCCAGAAGTGGATGATCGAAAGCCGGTAGCTGAACACCGGGCGGTTCGCGGCCTTGGGCAGGAAGTAGTACATCAGCCCGAGGAACGGCGTGGTGAGGAAGAACGCGACCGCGTTGTGTCCGTACCACCACTGCACCAGGGCGTCCTGGACACCGGCGTAGATCGAGTAGCTCTTGAACGCCCCGGCGGGAACCTCGAGGGAGTTCACAATGTGTAGCACGGCCACCGTGACCGCCGTGGCAATGTAGAACCAGATGGCGACGTAGAGGTGTTTCTCGCGGCGCTTGGCGATGGTCCCGAACAGGTTGACCGCGAACGCCACCCAGATGAGCGTGATGGCCAGGTCGATCGGCCATTCCAACTCCGCGTACTCCTTGCTCGTGGTGAACCCGAGCGGGAGGGTGAGGGCGGCGGCCACGATGATGGCGTTCCAGCCCCAGAAGTTGATCCAGCTGAGGGCGTCGCTGAACATGCGCGCCTTGCACAGGCGCTGCAGCGAGTAATAGACGCCCATGAACATGCCGTTGCCGACAAAGGCAAAGATGACGGCGTTGGTGTGGAGCGGACGCAGCCGTCCAAACGTGACGAACTGCAGGCTGAGGTTGGCCTCAGGCCAGAACAGCTGCACGGCGGCGAGGAGGCCGGCACTCATGCCCACGATTCCCCAGACCATCGTGGCGATGGCGAATGCGCGGACGATTCGGTTGTCGTATCGGAACGTCTCAGTCTTCATGGTTGAAAGGGATCAAAGCCTGCCGGGAACCCGCGGCGTCGGAACGAACGGGACCGGACTTGGAGGCGTGCGGGGGCACCGCGCCATCGTCGCCCAGCAGGCGGATGGACGGCGTGCTGGTGTCCTCGTACTGGCCCGAGCGGACCGCCCAGAAAAAGGCGCCGAGGAATGCCGTGGCGAACACCAGACTCACGGGGATCAGGATAAGAATGACGCTCATGGCCGCTCATCCTCCCTTGCCAGGCTTGCAACCGGAATTGAGCACGGCGCTCCCGGCATCCGGCGTCCGACCCAGTGGGTGGCCCCCACCGCAAATGCCACCACCGTCACCGAACTGAGGGGCATCAGGATGGCACACACCACCGGGGCGAGGTTGCCGGACGCCGCGATGGCCAGGCCGACCGCGTTGTACAGGGTTGAAATCAGGAAGCTCAGGCGCACCACCCGGACCGCATCCTTGGAGAAGCGCAGCAGGGAACGGGTTCCCGTGACCTGGGAGGCGTCCAGGATCACATCGCTCGCCGGGGAGAACGCCCCGACACGTTCCACCACCGCCACACCGACATCGCTCTGCCGCAGTGCGCCGGCATCGTTCAGGCCATCCCCGACCATCATCACGGAATGGCCGGACTCCTGGAGTCCGCGGATGAAGGCCAGCTTGTCGGAGGGACTTTGGTTGAAGTGCAGCGCGGACCCGGGTGCAAACAACGCGGCGAATTGGGCGAAATCACGGGACTGGTCGCCGCTGAGCAGCGCGGTCTGATATCCGGAGGCCAGATCCTGCAACAGACGATCCGTCTCCGGACGCACGGCACTGGCGAGACGGAACCGGCCGCGGATTCGGCCGTCCAACGCCAGGGCCACCACCGTCCCGCGCTCCCCGGAACTCGGGGCGTCCTCGGTGACTCCGCAACGATCCGCAACCCAGGCTGCGGATCCCAGCAGGACGGTGTGACCGTCGGCTTGGCCCTCCACACCGGCTCCCGGGGTCTCGGAGAAACGATCCGCAGGCGGCACTGCGGCCGGAGCCCGATGGGCCGCGCCCAGGAAGGCGACGATGCGGGCGGACAAGGGATGCGTGGACTGCCGCGCTACCGCGATCACCGCCTGGATTTCCCCGGTTCGCAGCGCCGGCCCTTCAAACGAGACCGGTCCGGCCTCGGGCGTGGTCAGGGTGCCGGTCTTGTCGAAGACCACCGTGTCCACCCGGGCCAGCGCCTCGACGACCTCGGCGTTGCGCAGATGAACTCCCCGCCGTCCCAGCACCCGCAGCGCCGCACCCAGGGTGAACGGGGCGGCGAGTGCCAGCGCACAGGGGCAGGCGACGATCAGAATGCCCGTGAACGACCGCAGGGCCTTCGATGGATCGACCGCCAGCCAGAAGGCTGCCGCCCCCAGCGCCAGTGCAAGAATCACCCAGGTGAACCGCCGGCTGTAGCGGTTGGTGAGCGTATTGAAGGTGTCGTCCTTCTCCTTCCGAAACGCGTCCTGGTTCCAGAGCGAGGCGAGGTAGCTTTGCGAGACCGGCTTCACCGTCTCGACCTCGATCTCCCCGGCCACCTGCCGGCCGCCCGCGTACAGAAGCTCGCCGAGCGACCGGGGGACGGGATCCGACTCCCCCGTGACAAAGCTGTAGTCCACCCGCGCGGTGCCCTTCACCAGGCGGGAATCGGCCGGAATCAATTCGCCGCTGCGGAGAACCAGCCGATCCCCGACCGCCAACTGCGCCAGGGCCACCCGCTCCTCGGTGCGCTCTGCAGCTCCGGACGCCGGATCCGAATCCCGCAACCGAAGCACCGAGAGCGGGAAGAAGGCCGCATAGTCCCGGTCAAAGGAGAGCCGGTCATAGGTCTTCTGCTGGAAGAGCCTTCCGCACAGGAGAAAGAACACGAGACCCGCCAGGGAGTCGAAGTAGCCCTCGCCGCGTCCCGAAACAATTTCCGCGGCGCTCTGGAGGAAGAGGGCGGCAATGCCGACGGCAATGGGAACGTCCATCGTCATCTTCCGGACGCGAACGCTGTTCCAGGCCGTCCTCCAATAATCCAAGGCGCTGAAGCCCACCACCGGCAGGGACAACGCCAGGCTCAGCCAGCCCACCAGCGTGCGGAACGCCGGCCCGCTCGCGGAATCCAGTCCGAAGTACGCGGGCAGGCTGAACAACATCGTGTTGCCGAAGACGAAGCCCGCGACCCCGATCTGGAGCCACAGCCGGCGCGCTTCGGGACGGCGCGTCCGTGTCCCGAGATCCGCCAGGGTAAGGTCCGGCGGATAGCCGAGCGAGGACAGCAGCGCCGCGACATCGGACAGCCGGACCTTTTGGGGATCCAGGGAGATCGCCACCTCACGACGGGCAAAATGAACTCGGGAACTCCCGATCCCCTCACGCAACCGGAACAGATTCTCGAGCAGCCACACGCAGGCCACACAATGGATGTCGGGAAGCCGGAAGGTGACCCGGGTGACCCGATCATCGGAGAAATCCACCAGGCGCTCGCGGACCGCGGGTTCGTCCAGATACCGAAAGGCATCGGCCGCGGACTGGGGCCCCACCGGACGTCCGGCCATCTCCTGGAGCGCGTAGAATTGTCCGAGCCCGTTTTCGTTCAGCAGCTCAAACACCGTCCGGCATCCGGCGCAGCAGAACACCGTTCCCCCGAGGACTTCGCTCGCCGCCCCGCAGGGACTTCCACAGTGCCGGCACGCCACACGCGCCGCGCCGGGGGCGCGTCCCAGCAGCGCCGAATCCCCGGACAGGGGATCGGTGGCGAAGGTGTTGACGAGGACGCTCACGGTTGGCTCCAGACGCGGAAGAGCCAAGCCGTTGGCGCTTGAAGGCGCTCAACACCGCTTGTTCGACGTTGCACCGATTCTGTCATTAGCGGGAACCGGGGGTGTCCGCGGCGGCACTAATGCGCGCCACCAAACCCGTTCGTAGTGCAGGCTTCAGCCTGTCTTCCTCCGGCGCGAGTGCGGCGGTTGGGCGGGGAGCAGCCTGAAGGCTGGACTAGGGCGCTTGGCGCTTGGATAGGTCAGTGGGATGAAAGGAGCCCATACAGAAGAGTTGACGCTAACTGAAGCTGAAGGCCAGGTCGGCCCCGTGAGGGACCGGCGCGAAGGGGCTGGAGGCGAACACGCGACCGTAGGAACACGAACAGGCAGCGAGGCCGACCACGGCGGGCGAGTCTGCTAGTGACGACGAAGCCCAACGGTCAACCACACTGTGGCGGTAGAGCCTGACGGCGCGCGTGGAAGGTCTATCCGAAGTACCCAAGGAGATCTGTCGGGCGAGAGCGCGGCAGAAGTCTGCAGAGGTCGTAGTAGCGAAGAGACTGGCCGAAAGGCCGGAGGAGCGAAGGACCGAAGAACGAAGGAACACAGCTCAGAGAGAACCTGACCGAAGGGCCGCAAGCGGGGACTGAAACGAGGGGACGCCACAACTGCGGTGACCATCCCCGATCGGCACGAGGAGGCGACGAAACGGAGTGACCGTTGCAACGCCTCCCAGTGGACCCCGAGGCCCTGAAGTTGCGGGACTCCTCAAAGAAAGCATGTACGAGATCTGATGCCATCAGATCTTGCGGCCCTCGAAAGGGAGGCCACTGCGTTCAACCGCCGGATGCGAGAAAGCCGCTTGTCCGGTGGTGTGGGAGGGTGCCGGGGCGCAATCCCCGGCACCCGACCCGAACAAGCCACTGTCCGTTTCGGGCGCGGACGCGGGCCGGCGATGGAATCGCATCATTCCGGGCCAGCGCCGCGAGGTTCGTCCGGACGGCGGGTGGATTGCGGGCGTTTCTACGAATTTGGTTGAGTCGTGGAGGATTCCGGGGTAGTCTAAAATGACCCTTAAGCCGAATGGTCCCAGCCACCCCAGACTTTGGTCACTGCCCATGCTGCTTGACGTTCGGGCACGACGTCGCCGCCCCACTCTTTGCGGATGAGAAGTCAAGGGCCCGCGGGCGCGGGATGGGCACCCATGCATGGTTGCCTCCGGGTTTGGGTAAAAGTTTCGCTCCGCCAGCAGAACGTAATCAGCGGGAATTCGAGTGAATCCCCGCCGGCCTGGAAGCCACGTCCTCTCCAGCGGAGCGAAGACAAAAATGAATACCAAAGTATGGCTCGTCGGCAAGTGCCGGCTCGAACGCATCAAGACCTCCTGGGTCGGGAGGTGGATTGGCGTGATGCTCGTCGGCTGGCTGTTCCACCACGACCTGTGTGCCGCACCCAAGAAGGTGCTGTTCTACGGACCGACTTTTCAACCGGGCGGAGTGGGTGAATCCTTGGTCAATGCCTCTCCGGAGTTTTACCCTATCGGATCCGGATCTGAGGTTTGGAATCCCGGGGATCCGGTTGCCTCCAAAGACTGGCTCCTGCAGTCCACGGCCGCATTTGCGGCATTTGACGCGATTGTCATCGGGGACCTGGCCTCCCCCAACAATGGCGCCGATTGGGAAGCCGCGATTCTCAGCCGCTCCATCTGGGGCCCTGCGGTGAATGGGAATGTCATCATTTTTGGCGGGGATCCTGAAAACCACGCGCAATCCTCTATGAGCAGCGCGGGCGCCACCGCAATCATCCAGAATGGCATCCGGTATGCCGCCGACGTGGGTGCTTCACACACGACTGGCTTGTTGATCACGCTTTCACATGCTGGGGCAACGGAAGGGAGCCCTGTAGACCCTGGAAAACTTGGGCTCCGGATGGATTTGTGTGGGTGTAAGGAGGCGGTTTCCTTCGGCCGTTCGTAGCTTCGAGGCGAGGTTCCGCCCCGGGTGGCCCACTGG
>JAEUHD010000150.1 GCA_016793645.1 Verrucomicrobiales bacterium | reverse complement strand
CCCGCCAGGAGGCGCTCGACGCCGCCCAGCCACTGGAGCTGCTCCCCGGACGTCCCGAGCCCCGCGTCGTCGCGACCACCCCTGAAGCCCGGCCCTGATTCCCCCCCCCGCACGTCCCCGCCTCGGAGGGCCCCATGCTTGACCGGATCCTCGAATTCTCCGTCCGCCAGCGAACCTTCGTGCTGCTCGCCACCCTCGTCCTCGTCGCGGTCGGCAGCCTTGCCGCCCTGCGTCTGCCGCTGGACGCCGTCCCCGACATCACACAGCCCCAGGTCCAGATCAACACCGCCGTCGAGGGCCTCGCGCCGGAGGAGATCGAACGCCAGGTGACCTTTCCGCTGGAAACGGAAATGAGCGGGATCCCCGGGATGACCGGTTTCCGGTCCCTCTCCAAACCGGGTCTTTCCCAGGTCACCATGATCTTTGAGGACGGCACCGATCTGTACCGCGCGCGCCAACTGGTCAGCGAACGCCTGCAGCAGGTGAAGGACACGCTTCCCCCCGGACTTACACCGCGTCTCGCCCCCATCAGCACCGGACTCGGGGAGATTTTCTACTACTCGGTGGACTACGCCCCGGGAGCGACCAACCGGCCTCCCACCCGCCGCGAACAGTTGATGCAGCTCAAGCTGATCCAGGACTACCTCATCAAGCCCCGACTCCGCCAGACGCCGGGAATTGCCGAGGTCAATACCAGCGGCGGCTACGAGAAGGTCCACGTCATCGAGCCCGACCCGGAGCGCCTCACCCGGATGGGCATGACCGTGACCCAGCTTGCGGATCGCGTGGCGGAGAACACCCGGAATGCCGGTGGCGGCCTGGTGGAAATCGGCGGTGAGCAGGTCAACATCCGGGCGGACACCCGCGCCGCCACGCCGGAGCAGTTGGCCGCGATCCCGCTCAAATTCGGCGCCGGCGTCAAACCGGTCCTCGTGGGAGACGTGGCCGAGGTCCGCATCGGCACCGGGTTCCGCACCGGTGCGAGCACGGAAATGGGCGAGGAGGCGCTCATCGGAGCCGCCATCATGATGGCCGGCGGGAACTCCCGCATCGTCTCGCGGGCGGTGTCCGCAACGCTCGACGAGATCGGGCCGAAACTCCCCGCAGGCGTCGAGATCCGGACACTCTACGACCGGAGCGAACTGGTGAACCGGACCCTTCGCACCGTCGAGCGAAACCTGACCGAGGGCGCGTTGCTGGTCGTGGTGATCCTCTTCCTGTTGCTGGGCAACGCCCGGGGCGCCCTCCTCGTCGCCCTGGCCATTCCCCTGTCGATGCTGTTCGCGGTGACCGGGATGGTCCGCTTCGGGATCCCCGGAAACCTGATGAGCCTCGGGGCCATCGATTTCGGACTCATCATCGACGGCGCCGTGGTCATGGTGGAAAACATCCTGCGCCACCTCGGCGAACGCCAGCACCGGCTCGGACGTCCCCTCACGCCCGCCGAGCGGATCCCCACCGTCCTGTCGGCGGCCCGGGAAGTGGCGCGTCCGATGTTCTTCGGGGTGCTCATCATCACGGTGGTTTACGTCCCGATCCTCACGCTCCAGGGGATCGAGGGGAAAATGTTCCGCCCCATGGCCCTCGTGGTGATGCTGGCCCTCGGCGGCGCCCTGGTCCTCGCCCTGACGCTGATCCCCGCGCTGTGTTCCTGGATCCTGTCCGGCCCCGTCCACGAGGAGGACAACCGACTGGTCCGCACTGCGCGTGCCCTCTACCGGCCCGTCCTTGAGACGAGCCTGGGCCTGCGCGGATGGGTTCTTCTTCCGGTCGCCGGACTCCTGACACTGTCGGTCTGGGGACTCTCCCGCCTGGGCACGGAGTTCATCCCGCAACTCGACGAAGGCGACGCCGTGCTGCAACTGGTCAAGGCCCAGAGCACGGGCCTCCAGTCCGCCCTCGAGACCCAGAAGCACTCGGAGCAGATCCTGATCGCCGAGTTTCCCGAGATCCGTCGCATCTTTTCCCGGATGGGTTCGGCGGAAATCGCCACCGATCCGATGGACCCCGGCGATGCCGATACCTACCTCCTGCTCAAGCCCCGTGAAGAATGGCGGCCGGTTCAGGGCCGGATCCCCACCAAGGAGCGGCTCCTAGAGCAGATGCAACGGATCCTCGAGGAAAAGGTTCCCGGCCAGGCCGTCCTGATCACCCAGCCCATCGCCATGCGGTTCGACGAAATCATGGCTGGTGCTCGCTCGGAACTGGTCTGCAAAATCTACGGTGAGAATTTCACGGTTCTCGACCAGTTGGCGGAACAGATCCGGGAGATCCTCGTGAAGGTGCCCGGCGCCGGCGACGTGGAACTGGACAAGGTCGGCCTCACCCCGCAACTCGAGATTCGACCCGACCGCGAAGCCCTGCAACGGTACGCACTCCAGGCCGGGGACGTGAACCGGACCGTCGAATCCGCCCTCGCCGGTGCGCCGGTCGGATTCCTCCAGGAGGGAAACCGGAGAACCCCCGTGGTGGTCCGACTTTCCGAAAAGGAGCGCGCGGATCTCCCGCTCCTGAACCGGCTGCCGGTCGGTACGGATTCCGGCGGGATCCTTCCCCTGGGTCGCGTGACCTCCATCCGCCGACGGGAACAGGTGGGCACCATCTCCCGGGAAAGCGGACAGCGCCGCGTCGGAATCCTGGTCAATGTGCGGGGCCGGGATACCGGCGGATTTGTCGCCGAAGCCACCGACCGCATCCGCGCCGGCGTCCGGTTCCCCGAGGGCTACTGGTTCGAGTTCGGCGGCCAGTTCAGGAACATGATCGAGGCCCGTCGTCGGCTCTCCGTCGTGGTGCCGATGGCACTGGCCATCATCGGCGCCGTGATCTTCATCGCACTCGGCAGCGTTCGCCAGGTGCTGCTCGTTGCCACCGGAATTCCCCTCGCCGTGACCGGGGGCGTCTTCGCGCTATGGATCCGCGACCTGCCGTTCACCATCAGCGCCGGGGTCGGATTCATCGCCCTGAGCGGCGTCGCCGTTCTCAACGGACTGATCCTCCTGAGCTGCTTCAATCAACTGCGGGAGCAGGGACGGTCCGTGGTGGACGCAGTCCGGGACGGCGCCCTCGCCCGGCTGCGTCCAGTGCTGATGACGGCACTCGTGGCTTCCCTGGGATTCATCCCCATGGCCCTCGCGAATGGCGCCGGCGCAGAAGTCCAGCGTCCCCTCGCCACGGTCGTCATCGGAGGCATCCTGTCCTCCACCCTGCTCACCCTGGTGGTCCTCCCCGCCCTTTATGCCTGGATTGAGGGGCGACGCTCCAAACCCGCGAATCCTGCCGCTCCCTGAACCCGGGTTCGCGGGCGGTCTCCGGACTCAGACAAAGGCCACCCGGCCACTGCGACTTTCCCCGGGGAACAACTGGGAGACCCTTGCCAGCAGACGGCGCCGCGCCAGCAGGGAAACAAACACCTGGTCACAGTGGAATCGCTCGTTCACCGCGGACCGGATCCTCAGGCTTACCGTCATGAGGAACGGATCCGAAATCACCGGCCTCCACCAATAGTTCACGCCGATCAGGGTTTGCCCGGGTCCCCGCACCGATTCCGTCCACGAGAACAAGACCACCGACGGTTTTCCAGCACCGGGGACCCAGTCCATGGGATGGCGCACTTCGAACGCGTAACCGGACGGCGGGAACTCGACCCCTTCCGATTCCCTCCAGACGGGGCCGCCCAGATCGTCATAGAAGGTGAGGACCGGCAACACGTGACTGCATAAGTAGGCAAGGTCCGGAGGGACGCCAATCCATTATTTCGAAATGTCCGGCGGGGGATTCCCGCAGAAAACGAACCCGGCAGTTTCCGGATTGTGCGGATTCCTTGAGTCCCTCCAACGCGCAGGGGCTCATCCACCCGCACGGCGGGTCGCCAGCACCTTCCAAACAATGGCGGGATTGTTCGTGATGATGCCATCCACTCCCGCCGCGAGGAGTGCGTCCGCCACCTGCGGATCGTCAATGGTGTAGACCCAGACCTTCAGTCCTCGGGCATGCGCCGCCTGAACCGCCGCGGCATCCACCTGGCGGTTCCACACGGCCACCTGGATCCCCAACTCCCGGATCTCATCCAGCCAGGACGGCGACAACGCCTTCTCCGCATCGCTGAGCTTTCGTCCCTCATGAGAACCGGGCGGGCCCAGCGCCCCCAGAACCTGATCCGGTTCCAGCCTCCGATAGTCCCGCAGATAGTCCCAGTCAAAGGACTGGACCACCACCCGGTTCACCAGGCCCTGCTTCCGCAGCAGCTCGACACAGGCCGCCGCATCACCCGCCTTGCGTTCAATCAGCGTGACGGAACCGCGCTGGATCAACGCCATCGCCTCGGCGAGGGTCGGCAATCGGGTCCCGGGATGGGGAGGCTCAAAGCCGGCGCCCGCCTTGAGCTCTCGCAATTCCCCGAGCGTCCGGTCGGACACCCGGAGATTGCGTCCGCCCCAGCGCTGCGCCGCATCCGTCGTGCGATCCAGGGTGTCGTCATGGATGACGATCAATTGCCCGTCGCGGGTATGGTGATAGTCGAGTTCGATCAGGTCCGCTCCCGCCGCCAACGCACGCTCAAAGGCGGGCAGCGTGTTCTCCGGGGCCATCGAGGAATAGCCGCGGTGGGCGATCACGAGCGGACGCGGGGAGTTCAACACGGCAAGTGCCGGCAGATTCGTGGCGGCGGAGGCGGTCATGGCGATGAGGGACAGGAGGCAGATCCACCGGGAGCGAGCCTGAACCCATGCGCCGGCGATGCCCAATGGGCGGGGCCGGGTGGATTTCATGCGAAAGGAGGGGACACGGGAATTCCCCTGCCATCCCGCAGCACTCCGGGTCGAGAGAATTCGGAAGTGTTCCCCGGACAACACCCCTTCACGATGACTTCCGGAGCACCACCAGCAGGGTCAGCGGACATCGGAAACTGAACGTTGGGCGTCACTCCGGGTTGCTCCCCTCCCAACTCCTCAAGTCTCGGGGGATGCAGGCGCCTCCCCGACCGTGAATGGATCCTCCTGGAGCGTGTCCAGCACGACAACCGGCCCCGGAAGACTCTGCAGGGCCTGCCGTCCCAGCGACGCTGTCAGCCGCAGGGTCGCCCGAACCTGCCACCAAACCCAGTACACCAGGAGGCGGCCAACCCCGAAGACGAGCGCGGCGATCGGCGCGATGAAGAAGTCGTTCAGGGTCAGGATCACCGACGCGGCAAGCAGTCCGGTGCCCAGCGCCGCCTCGATCAGGGTTGTCCGAACCAACCCCGGCACCGCCGCGGTCAGAAACTTGTTGGTCCGTACAAACGGGGATCGGTGGTCGATCAGGCATCGGATCCAGCTGGCGGCGAAGATCCAGCCCAGTCCCAGATGGGTCAGGAACGCGAGCGTGATCCCGCGAAGGCCGTGTCCCTCGTGCCGGAGGCTGTAGAACAGGGTCCCAAAGCGAAGGGCGACAAAGGTCGTGAGGGTGAACCCCGAGAGGACCGCGAGGTAGGGATGGTACGGATGCATCCATCCCAGGGCGGCGAGCGGGGCGATCAGGATGAGGGTGAG
>JAEUHD010000101.1 GCA_016793645.1 Verrucomicrobiales bacterium | reverse complement strand
CGGACATTCCCTCGGGGGACACAACGGCGTGTTTACCGCGGCCTTTGACCCGCGGATCCGGATCGTGATCACCAGTTGTGGCCTTGATTCCTTCCGGGACTACTACGACGGCAATCCCGCGGTCTGGCAGGCGGGGAAGGGGTGGTGTCAGGATCGCTACATGCCCCGGCTCGCCGCGTATCAGGGGCGCCTTCAGGATCTCCCCTTTGACTTCCCGCAGGTCCTGGCCGCCATCGCGCCTCGGCGTGTCGTGATCTTCGCTCCGGAGGGCGACACGAACTTCCGCTGGCGCAGCGTGGACCGCGTCGCCGCGGAAGCCCGGGCGCTGGCGACCTCCGCGGGCGTGACTGCGGACATCCGGGTCGAACATCCCGCCGGTCCCCACCGGTTTCCGCCGGAGTCCCGCGAGGAGGCCTACCGCCAACTGGATGCGGTGCTGAAATTCCCATGAAGGCCCCGGAAGTGTGGACGACGACCGGGGCGCGCTTCCCTCGAATGAGGTCGGCGGCGGCGGTGCGGCGGAGGACGGCAATTGGGTCCGGGATCGCAGCACGCAGCCACGGTGACCCGGATCGGGGCGGAAATAAAAAAGGCGGCCGGATCCCTGGGACCCGGCCGCGTGCGGAATGAAACAACAGGAGAAAAGGGATCAGGAGCAGCCGAGGCTCTCCCCGCAATTCAGGCACTTGTAGCAGGCGCCGTTGCGGACGGCGATGTGGCCGCAGACCGGACAGGACGGCGCATCACCCTGGTTCTGGAACGTGCTGGTCACCGTACGGGCGGTGGCCACGGGTGCACTCGCCACCGGGGTGACCCGGGGGGCGGGGGTGACGGTGGCCTTAACGAGAATCTCGGTGTTTCCGTCGTCCGCGACCGGCAGTTCAGGCACCGGCCGGTTCACTTTTTTTTTGAGCTCCTCGATGAGGCCCGGGATGGGGAGTTCCGCCTGGCCTGCCCCGGCCGGCGACGTCGCATCGCGGTAGCCCGGGATGAACTGGCAGCCCATCCAGCGGAAGACGTAGTCGATGATCGAGGATGCGTTGCGGATGTCGGGGTTGCCGGTGAAGCCGCTGGGCTCGAAGCGCTGGTGGGCGAACTTCTTCACGAGCGATTCCAAAGGCACGCCGTATTGGAGGGCCATCGAGGTCAGGGCGCCGATGGTGTCCATCAGTCCGCCGATCGTGCTGCCCTCCTTGGCCATGGTGACGAACAGTTCGCCAGGCTGGTGGTTCTCGAAGAGTCCCACGGTGAGGTAGCCCTCGTGTCCGGCGATGGAGAACTTGTGGTTCACCGCCATGCGGGTGTCGGGCAGGCGGCGGCGGAGCGGCTGTGACGCCTGCTCCTTGAGACGGGTCAGTTCCGATTGGAGTTCGGTGACCCTGGTTTCCAGCGACGGCGCCGCGGTCTCACCCTTGTCGCCGCCCTCGTTCGTCTTCTTGGTGTTGAGCGGCTGGCTGCGCTTTGAGCCGTCCCGGTAGATGGCCACGCACTTCAGTCCGAGCTTCCAGGCATCGACATACGCGTTGCGGATGTCGGCGACGGTCGCGTCGTTGGGCATGTTGACCGTCTTGGAGATCGCCCCCGAGATGAACGGCTGCGCGGCGGCCATCATGCTGAGGTGCGCCTTGTAATGGATGCTGCGGCGTCCCTTGTGCGGCTTGAAGGCACAGTCGAAAACGGACAGGTGCTCGGGCCGGAGACCGCTGGCAATGACCGCGCCATCCTCGGCCGTGACGTCCTCAATGGTGTCGTGGGTGGCGATGTGCTTCTCGATCGCCTCGACCTGCGCGTCGGAATAGCCGAGGCGGCGGAGGGCCTCGGGCACCGTGCGGTTGACGATCTTCAGCATGCCGCCGCCGGCGAGCAGCTTGTACTTCACCAGGGCGATGTCGGGTTCAACGCCGGTGGTGTCGCAGTCCATCAGGAAGGCGATTGTGCCGGTCGGGGCGAGCACGGTGACCTGCGCGTTGCGGTAGCCGTGGGCGCGGCCCTTGGCGAGCGCGGAGTCCCAGGTGCGCCGGGCCTCGTCCTTGAGGAAGGCGAAGTCGCGGCTGGGCTGGATCTGCTCCACGGCGTCGCGGTGGAGCTGGATGACGCCGAGGGTGCTGGCGACGTTGTCGGATTGGAGCGGCTTGGACACCCCGGCGCAGCGCGCGTCGCGGTACCCGGCGAAGGGCCCGAGGATGCGGGAGATCTCCGCGCTCTGATCGTAGGCGTGTCCGGTCATGATCGCCGTGATGGCCCCGGCGAGGGCGCGTCCCTCGTCGGAATCATAGGCCAGTCCGTAGCTCATGCAGAGGGAGCCGAGGTTGGCGTAGCCGAGACCGAGGGTGCGGAAGATGTGCGAGTTCTCGGCGATCTGGCGGGTGGGATAGCTGGCGTTGTCCACCAGGATCTCCTGGGCCGTGATGTAGATGCGCACCGCGGCCTTGAAGCGCTCCACGTCGAACGTGCCGTCGGCACGCTTGAACTTCATGAGGTTCAGCGAGGCCAGGTTGCAGGCGGTGTTGTTGAGGAAGACGTACTCCGAGCAGGGATTGGTGGAGTGGATGGGCTCGGTTCCCTTGCAGGTGTGCCATTTCTGGATGGCACCGTCGTACTGGAGTCCGGGATCGCCGCAGACCCAGGTGCCTTCGGCGACCTGGTCGAGCAGCGTGGAGGCGTCCTTCTTCTCAAGGGGCTTTCCGGTCGTCGTGGAGCGGGTCCACCATTCCCGGCCCTCGAGGGCGGCCTGCATGAATTCGTCGGAGACCCGGACCGAGAGGTTCTCGTTCTGGTACATCACCGAGCCATAGGCCTCGCCGTTGAAGGAGCCGTCATAGCCCTGCTCGATGAGCGCCCAGGCCTTCCGCTCCTCGCGGGCCTTGGCGGTGATGAACTCCTCCACGTCGCCATGGAGATCCCGGATCGTGTTCATCTTGGCCGCGCGGCGGGTCTTGCCGCCCGACTTCACGACGTTGGCCACCTGGTCGTACACCTTCAGGAAGCTCATCGGGCCGCTGGGCCGTCCACCGCCGCTGAGCTTCTCCTTGCTGGAGCGGATCGGCGTCAGGTCCGTGCCCGTGCCGGATCCGTACTTGAAGAGCATGGCCTCGGCATAGGCGAGTTCCATGATGCTCTCCATGTTGTCCTGCACGGACTGGATGAAGCACGCGCTGCCCTGGGGATACTCATATTGCGTGTCCGCGCGGCGGGCTTCCCCGGCCCTGGGATCCCAGTACCAGTTGCCGCGATCACTGTGCTTGCCGACGCCATACTCGTGGTACAGGCCGACGTTGAACCACACCGGGGAATTGAAGGCGCCGTGCTGGTTCACGCAGAGCCAGGTCAGCTCCTCATAAAACACCTCGCCGTCCTCCTTGGAGAAATAGCCGTCCTTGATGCCCCAGTCCGCGATCGTGCGGGTGACGCGATGGATCAGCTGCCGCACGGAGTGCTCGCGCTCCGACTTGGCGGGATCGCCATAGAAATACTTCGAGCAAACCACCTTCGTCGCCAGCACCGACCAGTTCTTGGGGACCTCGACATTCTCCTGCTTGAACACGGCCCGCCCGGAATCATCGGTGATCTCCGCCGTGCGGCGATCCCACTCGATCTGGTCAAAGGGCTTCACCTTGGCGTCGCTGAACACGCGGGTGATCTTCAGCTTCGGGCCCGATGCCTTGGAGGAGGGACTGGCTGCAGTCGCGCGACGGGATTTGGAGAGGGGCTTGGCGAGAGGCTTGGCTCCGCGGCGGACGCGCTTCACGGAGGCAGGCGACACGACGGCATCTTGGGCGTCAATCATGGCTACGAGGGAGGTTGGGTGTGTCTCCGATCAGCCTCCGCGACGGCGAAGTCCCCCCATGGGCACGTCATGCGTCCGCTGGTCGAAAAACGGGTCTATTTAGGGCAAAAAACGGATGATCGGCAAGCGATCACCCACCCAATCTATTGTGGGTGGGGAGTTAGATTGACCCCACCCGTAGCGTCTGCAAGACGATTCTTACGGAATTTATCACTCGAATGGGATCGAATCGTAACCCGCTTGTTTCCAAGAGAAACGGGGGACGATTTTGAGGGGCGCGGGCGGGGACGCGAGGGAAAGTACTTCCGGGTTGTTCACGGGATATGCGTGGTCCGGGATTTTGCCGTTGCGGGTGCTCTCTGATGACAGGATCCGGGCACAAAAAAGCCGGCGAACTGCCGGCGGGACTGGGGAATCCGGTGGGGATTCCCCAAGGGTTTTGGACGACGGAGGGCGCTCCGCGGGAGTGCTCACTCCGGCTTTTCGGACTCTTCGATCTGCTCCTTCACGACCCACATGTAGACACCCCACAGCACGCAGCAGAACAGGAAGATGAGAATCGCGGTCAGCATGGGGCCGAGGCTATGGCAATGGGCCGCGGGTCGTCAAACGGGTTGAAGGGCTGGAACGGAGGCCGCGCAGCGGATTCAGGCGAGGTACGGAATGGTCAGCGGACCCTGCGGCAGCACGGCCACGCGGCTTTGCGGTCCGCGTTGCTCCAGTTCCTCCCGCACCGCCGCCGCGATGTCCGGACACGGCTCCAGATGCGCCGCCCGAAGGACATCGTCCGGAATGCGGGAATGAACCCGCACCCGGGCCCGGCGCTGGATCAGCGCCTGGATCTGGGCCTGCCACTGTTCGGGACGGACAAATCCGGGGGTGGCCAGCAGCGCCAGGATTTCCTCCGGCGAGGCGGCTTCGCGCAACAGCCGGTCGAGCGGACTCCCCGCCGGCA
Organism: Verrucomicrobiales bacterium; assembly: GCA_016793645.1. Lineage (GTDB taxonomy): Bacteria > Verrucomicrobiota > Verrucomicrobiia > Limisphaerales > UBA9464 > UBA9464. The sequence continues at coordinate 4,142 of JAEUHD010000101.1, read as the reverse complement.
CGCCCTCGCGGCATTCCGCCGCAAGAATGATCGTTCCGCGCTCCGCCACGATGCGCGCCGCGGCGCTCATGCCCTTCACCCCCTGGTACAGGTTCATGTCGAGCGGATACCCGGAATTGGTCGTCACCACGACGTCGAAGGGCTCCTTGACCCGCTGCATGGCGGAGGTCCGGACGAAGTCGCGTCCCTTGCGATGCGCCTCCACCAGGTCGCCGGCGAAGACTCCCGTGATGGCGCGGTGTTCATTGAGGGTGACGTTGAGCAGGAAGCTGGGGCCGGCGCGAAGGGCGATGTCCCGCAGCTCCTCCCACAGCGGATTCCCTTCGCAGACTCCGAACGTGGCGCGGGGATCCCCGATGTTGTGCGCCCCGTGGTTGCTCATGACCGTCTCCACGTGGGCGACGCCGGGCATGATGCCCTTCGGGCCACCGCTGAATCCGGCGAAGAAATGGGGTTCGATGAAGCCGGTCACGATGCGGACGTCGGAGCACACCGCATGGCGATTGATCCAGGCCGGAGCCCCGGTGCGGGTCCTTCCCAGTTCAATGCAGGCTGCCGGATTCTCCGGCTCGTGATTCAGGACGCGGTACCGCTCCACCACGGCCGGCGTCAGCATCTTTTCCAGCTCGGCCCGGGTATTGGGGCGATGGGTCCCGAGTTGGTTGAGCAGCGTGATCTGCTCGCGCTGCACGCCGCATTCCTCCAGATGTGCGAGCAGCCACGGAATCAACCGGTCATTCGGCGTCGCGCGCGTGATGTCGGTGAAGAGGATGCAGATCCGGGCGCCCGGCTTGAGCCAGTCGCGCAGCGGCGGCGCGCCGATGGGATTGCGCAGCGCCTCAAGCACCGCGGCCCGCTCATCCGGGAGGCTCTCACGGTGGGTGGGCGCGATGACCGTCGTGCGGTCGTCGGGGAACTCGATCGGAAGCTGGCCCTGTCCGTAGGCGAGGGAGACGTTCACGCGCGGATCCTGCCTCCCCGGCCGGGAAATGTCGAACGACCGTGAAGGGATCGTGCCCTTCGCCGGATCCTTCACGCCCGCTCGTCGCCCCACGGGCTTGCAGCCCGCCGCAGCGGAAGGAGTATGAACGATCCGGGTTAGCGGCCCCAGGGACCGTATCCCTTCACCCGCGTCTTCACCCGCAGCAGGTACATGTCGGCGGTGATGTACAGCGTGGATCCGTCGTCGCCCCAGGCACAATTGCCCGTGGCCTCCCCGGTCAGGAGGGTGCCGAGGTGCTTTCCGGTCGGGCTGAGGACCAGCACGCCTCCCGGTCCGGTGGTCCAAAGGTTGCCCGCACGATCCACCTTGAGACCGTCGGGATTGCCCTTGAGTCCCTTGGCCAGAAGCGGCGCCGTGTCGAAGAACACCCGGCCGTGGGCGATGGTTCCGTTGGGCTGCACGTCATACGCCATCACCACCGGGCGATTGGGGTCGGAGACGTTGACGTAGAGGGTTTTCTCGTCGGGCGACAACGCGATCCCGTTGGGGAAGGTCAGTTCGCGGGTGAGCAGGACCACCGTGCCGTCCGAACGGCGCAGGTACACGCCGTTAAACATCAGTTCCTTCAGTGGACTGGCATCGAGGCCTTCCAGTCCGTAGGGCGGATCGGTGAAGTAAAGTCCGCCCTTGCGGGAGAACACGAGGTCATTGGGCGAATTGAAGCGCCGGGGTCCGAAGCGCGAGACCAGCGGGGCATAGGTCCCGGTGACGCCCTCGCGACGCACCAGCGTGGCGATCTGTCGGTCGCCGTGCTGGCACAACACCAGGTGTCCTTCCGGGTCGGTCGTGAGACCGTTGGAACCCTGCTCGCGGAATTTGATCAGGTCCCCGGTGTATCCGCTGGGCTCGAGGTACACGCTGAGTCCGTCCTTTTCGGACCACCGGTACACGCGGTTCTCAGGCACATCGGAAAAGACAATCGCGCGTTCCCCCCGCAGCCATGTGGGACCCTCCGACCAGTTGAAGCCTTCGGACAACTTCTCCATGCGCGCATCCGGATCCAAGAGGGCGTCCAGTGCCGGATCCAGCCGCTCGATCGTCCCGTGGGTGGGATAGCAGACCGGTCCGGCCATCGGCTTGGAATCGGAGGAACCGCCCTTCGCGGCGCCGGATGCACCGGGGCCCAGCTTGCCTTCCAGTCCGGGACCTCCCAGGACGGCCAGGCTGGAAAGGGAGGAGAGGACGATGGAAAGGCAGGCGGGAGTGAAGATCGGCTTCATGGAAGGCAGGAAGGTTATCCCCGACGCCGCCCGAGGGTCAATGGTCCCCGTCCCCCGGAGACCGCGAGACCGCGACCACCCCCACCCGTTGTCGAGCCCGGCTCGGAATCACGTCGGTCGCCTTGCCCGACGGGCTCTCGCCGCGTTTCCACGCAGTGCACGCTCCAACGGGCTCTCCCCCCGCGGAGGCGTCCGTCCGACTCAAAACCATCCCAGCCGGTCCCGCTGGCTCCGGTAGAGCACTCCGAGAATGCGGGCTTGGACGAAGCCGAAGTACAGCGAGATGAACGCGCCCGTCAGATGGTCCAACATCGGGATGGGCACGCGCCTCATCATGGCATGGATGCCCCCTTGAACGAAAAGGAGGGCGAGCAACATCGCCACCACCGCGGCGTAGGGACCCGGCACCGCGGCGATCGAGCGCGCCACAAACGTCGGCGACAACGCTCCCAGCGAGTCGCTCATGGCCACACCCAGAATGGCCATGGGGAAGTAGACCACCCCCAGGAGGAACAGTCCCAGCGCCGCCCCCAGCCAAAGTGCCTGCTCGCGGGAAGCGAATTCCCCCGACTCCGCAAAATCACCCCCCATCGAGGAAACCATCCGGAAACAGAGGTACGCCGGACCAAAGGCCACCGCCAGGGACCCCACCCATTTCAGGCAGGGAACGAGGAGATCCCCAACCCAGTGGGTGATGTCCGGCCAGGTGGGAGGCGACGCATCCCCGTTCCCCGTGGATTGGACGATTCCCTGGAGGGTTGTCAGAAAGTAGCCGCTGGCCATCAGGTATGGAATCCAACCGAAGAGCGTTCCGTAACGGGTCAACACCGCCAGGAACGCGAAAAACAACGTGCCCGCCACCAGCAGGATGGGGCCATTGCCCTGAAAGGGGTAGGATAGGGAACCCCACAGCAGCGTCGGGAGGCTGTCCTCCGTCCGGAACGCCGACCCGTGGTCCGGCGGCGGGACGGCGGGCGCATTCGCGGGGACCTCGACGTCCCCGATCAGGTCGCGCAGGGGACGCTCATCGGGCGAGCCTTCCGACCAACCCGGTTCCTCCGGATCCGCCTCGCCTTGGCGGAGCATGGACTCCAATTGCGCGCGGGAAAACGGGCCCACGGGTTCCCCGGATCGGGACAGGTAATACTGCGGTCCTGACCCGGCCTGGGAGTCCGCGGACTCCATTTGGGTTTCGCGAAGCCTCAACCGCACGCCGGGCACCGCCGGCTCACCGGAATCAGGAGTGTTGTCAGGGTTCGACATGGCGTCAGGGTGAAAAGGCGATTCCCCGGCGACGATGAGAAAGTTCCGGAGGTGATTCCAGGAATCCGGGGAACCGCTGCTCCCCCCGTAGCCGCCGACGGAAGGAGGCGCTGACCATGGGTTGGGGGGGTAACGCCGCGTGTGGGAAGGTGGGATCGAGTTGCGCGACGATGGCAACTCACGGGCGGGTGACTTGGGACCCGCCGGTCCTTCGCGCAGCGGACGCGAAGGAGGAGTCACCCGCGGGCGGCAGCCCGCAGCCACCATCCTGGAGGCCCGGTAGCCGCCGACGGAAGGAGGCGCTGACCATGGGTTGGGGGGTAACGCCGCGTGTGGGAGGGTGGGATCAAGTTGCGCGACGATGACAACTCACGGGCGGGTGACTTGGGACCCGCCGGTCCTTCGCGCAGCGGACGCGAAGGAGGAGCCACCCGCGGGCGGCAGCCCGCAGCCACCATCCTGAGGCCGCGTAGCCGCCGACGGAAGGAGGCGCTGACCATGCGCTGGGGGGTAACGCCGCACGTGGGAAGGTGGGATCGAGTTGCGCGACGATGGCAACTCACGGGCGGGTGACTTGGGACCCGCCGGTCCTTCGCGCAGCGGTCGCGAAGGAGGAGTCACCCGCGGGCGGCAGCCCGCAGCCACCATCTTGGAGG
>JAEUHD010000092.1 GCA_016793645.1 Verrucomicrobiales bacterium | reverse complement strand
AGCCCATCCCGGAACGCCCCCTCGCCGTCATTCATCGGCGCAGCAAGGTTTTGTCCCCGGCCATGCGTCGATTCATCGACCTGCTGAAGGAACCCGCCTGATTCCTGAAACGGGGAGGTCCCGGCCGCCGCCTCCGGAATTCCCACGAGCACCCCGGCATGCACCCCTCCGCCGTTCTCGCCGCCATCCAACCCACGGCCGCCGCGCTGATGATCGTCAGCCTGGTGGCCGCGGCCGGCATTTCCATCGGAACCATCCGGTTTCGCGGCATCCGATTCGGCTCCGCCGGCGTTCTCTTCGCCGGACTGCTGGCCGGGCACCTGGGCCTCCGGATGGACCATGCCCTGCTCCAGTTCCTGCAGGAATTTGGACTGGTCCTCTTCGTCTATACCATCGGCCTCCAGATGGGGCCCGGTTTCTTCACCTCGCTCCGCAAGCAGGGACTCTCGCTCAACCTGCAGGCCCTCGCGATCGTGGCCCTCGGAGTGGCCCTCACCGTGGGCCTGGCCGCCGCGATGGGCATGAACCTGGCCGCCGCCGCAGGCCTTTTCGCGGGAGCGACCACCAACACACCCGCGCTCGGCGCCGCCCAGGACAGTCTCCGCGCCACCGGCGCCTCCCCCCATTTGCTGAACCTGCCGGGGGTTGGATACGCCATCGCCTACCCGGGCGGAATCGCCGGAATCATCGGGTCCATGCTGATCCTCAAGGCATGGTTCCGCATCGACCCCGAGCGGGAGGCCGCCGCGTTCCGTGAACAGGCGGGACCGGCGCCCCATCCGCCCCAGCGCCTGAACGTGGAGGTCACCAATGCCAATCTCGACGGGCTTCCCATCCGGGAGATTCCCGGATGGGAAGCCCTCGGAGTGATTGTTTCCCGGATCCGCGGCCCACGGGACCTCCAGGCCTCCCCGGCCACCGGGGACACGGTGATCCGCCTCGGGGACATTCTTCTCGCGGTGGGAACCCCGGAGGCGCTGCGTGACTTCCAGCGCATCGTGGGAAGGGCCAGTTCGACGGACCTCATGCACGCGCCGGGAAACACCTCCTACCGCCGTGTCCTCGTCACCCAAAAATCAGTCCTCGGCAGAACGGTCCGCGATCTCAACCTCGAACATCGGTTCAATGTCACCGTGACGCGGGTCACCCGCGCCGACCTCGAAGTCACCGCCGTCCCCGGCCTCGCCATCCAGTTTGGGGACATGCTCCAACTGGTGGGCACCGCCGAGCATCTCGACCAGGCCGCCGCCTACCTCGGCAATTCGCTCGAGGCCCTGAACCAGACCAATTTCGTGCCCATTTTCCTGGGCATCGCCGCCGGCATCCTCGCCGGACTGTGCCCCATCGCCATCCCGGGTCTTCCCGTGTCGGTTCACCTCGGACTCGCCGGGGGCCCCCTGCTTCTCGCCCTCATCCTCAGTCGCATCGGACGCATCGGACGCCTGGTCTGGTACATGCCCGCCAACGCCAATCTCGCCTTCCGGGAATTGGGGATCGTCCTCTTCCTCGCCTGCGTGGGGCTCAAATCCGGCGAATCGTTTGTCCGCACCCTGCTGAGTCCGGCCGGACTTCAATGGGCGGCTGCGGGCATCGTGATCACCGCGCTGCCCCTCCTGCTCATGGGCATCTTCAGCCAGCGGGTCCTTCGGCAGAACTACATCACCACCTGCGGCGTGATTGCGGGCAGCATGACCGATCCCCCGGCCCTCGCCTTCGCCAACAACACCGCGCGATCGGATTCCGCATCCATCGCCTATGCGACCGTGTATCCGCTCACCATGATCCTCCGCATCGTGGCCGCCCAGGTCATGGCGATGATGGCGGGGTCGTAGCCCGGAGGGTTCACCTCCGGATTCCCCCGGCGCCGAAGAAACTTCAGCCGGTGGCCGGCGTCACGGCGCATGCGGCTCGCAGGGACTCCACGAAGGAGGTCACCTCGGGCGAGGCGCGGCCGGTGCGCAGGACACAGCCCAGGCGCACCGGCGGGACCCCGGGGACGATCGGAAGGTACTTCGCCCGCCGTCCCGCCACGACCGCGTACACCGGCGGTCCAAAGGCAATTCCCTGCCCCGCCTCGACGGCCGCCATCAGCGACGTCGCCCCATCCACCCAGCTCACGATGTGGGCCGGACGCCGCGCATGACGCACCAGTCGCCGCAGCCAGAGGTGGTAGTCCGGATACCCCGCCCGCGTGAAGGCGACGATGGACTCACCCAAGACCTCCTCCACCGTCACCGACCGGCGACGGGCCAGCGGATGCTCGCGCCCGACCAGGATGCCGATGGGCAGTTCCTGCAGCGGCTCAAACCTCAGGACGCGTCCGCTCCCCATCGGTGGTTCAATCATGAAGGCAACGTCCAGTTTCCGGGATCGAACCCCGGCCAGCAGCTCCCGGCTCTCCAGGTCCATCAGCATCACCGGAACCCGCGGATGCGATTTCTGGAAACGCTTCAATCCCGCCGGAAGAATCTCCGTGGCCGGCGTGGGGGAAAAGCCCACCCGGATCCCGCCCACCGTGGACGGTGCCGCATTCCGGGCCCGGCCCATGGCGGTCTCCACCCGGCGCAGAATGTCCCGCGCGTCGCGCAGGAACCGGCGCCCCGCAGGGGTCAGGGTCACCTCGCGCGCCCCGCGGGTGAACAGCGGGATCTGCATCTCCGCCTCCAGATCCCTCATCTGCCGGCTCAGCGGCGGCTGGGACACATGCAGGCGCGCCGCAGCCCGGGTGATGCCGCGTTCCTCGGCGACCGCGACGAAGTAGCGAAGATGACGCAGTTCCATGACGGGAGACACCATACCCAAAAGGTATGCGACGCCAATCCAACGGGTATTTTCCCAACGCGCCGGGGGCGGCCAGACTGGTTCCGTCATCGAACCATGAAGACAACACTGACTCCGGCCGCACAATCCACCGTCCTCCGCGCCTTTGGGGAGGAACTCCACCTGCACCTGACGTCCGAACAAACGGACGGTCGCTTCGCGTTGTTTACCGAACTGACCCCGCCCGGCGGCGGGCCGCCGCCCCACTGGCACGACAACGAGGATGAATGCTTCCACGTGCTCGAGGGCACGGTGAGCTTTCTGGCGGACGGTCGCTGGGTGGACGCGAAGCCCGGCGACACCGTCCTCGCCCCGCGCGGACAGGTGCACACCTTCCGGAACAACACCGACCGGACGACCCGCATGTTGATCCAGGCGACGCCGGGCGGATTCGAGCGCTTCTTCGCCGAGGCCGCCGCGGAATTTGCGCGTCCGGGCGGACCGGACATGGCCCGGGCCGTGGAGATCGCCAAGGCCCATGGCATCCATTTCGCGCCCGCGTGAGCGGCCGTCCCTTCCACGGGAGGGCTCGCATGCTGCGGGCCCACGACAAGTCACGGACGCCGCGCCGGGATCCACCCATCGCTCCCTCCACGCGCCCGGCCCCGGACTTATTGAGGGACCGCGACACGCCATCCCTCCCCTCCTCCCCGCGGGAGGGACCCGCATGTTGCGGTCCCCATTCAAGTCACGCCCTTCATTCGAGATCCCACCCGCCATCCCACCCACGCGCGCAACCCCGGACTTGATCAGGGACGGCGACACGCCATCCCTCCCGTCCAAGAATCATTCGCCGGGTACCCCGACACGGACTTCATCTCCGGCCAAGCCTCAACCGAAGGCTGTCTGCGCACGCTGAGGGTGGATTTCTTGACACACCTTTCACTGCTAGGTATTACTTCAACATGTTGAGCAAGGAACTCGTCGCAGCCTCAACGGAACCTCTGCTGTTGGGAATCCTCGCCACCGGGGAAAGCTACGGATACGAACTCATTCGCCGTGTCGCCGAGTTGTCCGACAACCGCATCGAGTGGTCGGAAGGGATGCTCTATCCGGTGCTTCACTACCTGGAGGACATGGGCCTCATCGAATCGGAGTGGAAGCTCGGCGATTCCGGACGCCGCAGAAAATACTACCGCCTCACGGAACCCGGGCGACGGGCGCTCGACGAGGGAAAGGCCCGTTGGGAGGTGGTGAATACGACTCTTGCCAAAGTTTGGACCCTGACCCCGGCCCCCCAATGAGTATCGAAGCGCAAATCCAGGCATGGCGTGAACGCCTGCAGGCAACCGGAACCATCACCGCAGACTCGCTGGATGAACTCGAGTCGAGTCTGCGCGAAGCCATGGTGGTTCACATGGAACACGGCCTGAGTCCGCAGGCTGCGTATGATACGGCGCAACTCCGACTGGGCAGCGCAAGCGAACTGGCCCGCGAGTTTGCGAAAGTCGACTCGTCGGCACTGATCCGCTCCCGGATCGGCTGGATGGTCGCGGGCTCGACGGTGCTGGCACTTTGGTACGCCCTGGGCGGATTCGTTGCCATGGCAGTTCGCCACGTGGAGTATTGGATTCGATTCCCCGGGCAAAACCCCCGGGAAGATCCCTTGGCAGCCTTCGAATTCTGGCGGCACACATCGATTGCAGGTCTGGCCGCCGAACTTGCGGCGGTAGGATGCCTCGGACTCTGCCTTCACCATCGATCCGTCCGGCCCATTCTCCGGCGCTGCCTGGAACGCCTTCAATCGGACAGCAGGATTCAAGCGGGCGTCCTGTTCGTCGGAACGGTGATCGCCGCGGGACTCCATTTCGCATTTCGGCCGCCCCCCTTTGTGTTTACCGGTCCGATTCCAGAATCCGTGACGAATTCTGCACCAACACCCTTGGACATCCTCGGATTTGCGGCGCTGCCCGCGGCATTCCTCCTGCTGCTTTGCGCCTTCATTTGGAAACGAAGTTTCCGGACTCAGACTCGACGGGAACAACTGTGGGAGCGCACCCAACAACTGGCGCGTCGTCACACCCTCGCATGGATGGGATTCGGCATCCTTGGATTCGAAATCCTCAGCCTGTGGGTGGCGGCAATCGGCATGCTGGTTCTGACTCTCTTGGAGAGGGCCATCGACGCTTCAGGCTTCGCGCCCATTCTCGATCCACCCACGATTCAAATGGTGGAACTCCTGGGAATGACTCCGGCCATGATCGGAGCCGCCATCCTCGCCCTTCGCCTGACGAGGCCCATCATCCCCTCCCTCAACAGATCCCGGATCCTGGGGCTCATCCAGTCCAGTCCCGTCGCGATACTGCTTTCATGGATCCTGATGCTGGGATCCTTTGTGGCACTGCCGTGGGCAGAGCTTTACGTCATCTTTCTGAGTGTTCGGTGGATGCCCTCCACGCACCAGCATTGGGATTTGAGTTCGTTCGGCATTCTCCTGCACCCGTTCGTGTTCGCCATGATCGCGGTGCCGATGTGGTTCACGTCGCGGAAAAACCCAAGGAAATCCGTGGCGCATCAACTGGTTTGATTCCTCCGACCGGCAGTGGAACCGCGCCGGAATCCACCCATCGCTTACTCCACACGCGCAACCCCGGACTTGATCAGGGACGGCGACACGCCATCCCTCCCAATTACGATTGATTCGCGGGGACCCATTTCGCATCGAAAGGGTGATCCGTCACGACCGCGGCCGAGTACTCGGGTCCCACCTCCAACGCGCTGACCCGCCAGGTGCCGTGAGAGAGAGGCGGACCTGTCCATCGCACCTCCGCAGACTGCACCTGGTGATCCAGCGGCACGTCGAACGTATCGAGTTCGAGGGACAGTCCGACTCCGACCGCCTTCACGAAGGCCTCCTTCCGCGCCCAGACATCGAAAAACAATTGTGACCGGGTGGCTCCGGTCGCCTCCCGGATCGCCCTCCGTTCCGACGGCGCAAACCGCTCTGCCACCAGGACGAGGTCCGAATCCAGCGGACGATGCCACTCCACATCCACGCCCACCGGCCCCTCGGTGGACCACGCCAGAAGCGCCACGTCGGCGGACGACGAACAATTGAACTGCACGCCGGGAGGCAGTCCCGCAACGGACGGCTTGCCATGGGACCCACTCCCAAATCGAAGCGCCGCGGGATTCATCCCCAGGCGCGCCCCGATCCAGATCCGGCGAAAGGCGCGACGGCGCACGAAGCGGAGGCGATCCCGTTCGAAATGAAACCGTGCGGCACGCTCGCGTTCCTCCGGAGACAAGAGCGCGGTGAGCTCCGCGTCCGGCTGCGGCATTGCGGACAGTTCGGCACGAACCACCTCAATCATGTCGCGGCCCTCCGGAGGCGGGCGCCTCGATTCGCGCGAATGGATCCACGGATGCCCCCTAGGACTTCGAGGATCCCACCCCGAGTCGGCGACGCCACGCCTTCAGTTGCCGGGCCACCTCGCGGGTGCCCGGGGATCCGGTCAACGTCCGGCGCGCCATGGCCCGCTTCAGATCGAAGATCTCCCGGACATCCTCCTCGAACTGGTCGGAAACCGTCCGCAACTCGGCGACGGTCACCTGGTCGAGCGGACACCCCTTGCGTTCCGCAAACGCCACCACCGCGCCCACCAAATGGTGCGCCTGGCGGAAGGCCATTCCCCGGCGGACGAGATAGTCGGCGAGGTCCGTGGCCAGGAGCTGGGGATCCGCCGCCGCCGCGTTGCACACCTCGGCCCGCACGGTGGTATGGGACAACAGGGCGCCCATCAGCCGGACGCAGGCCCGGATCGTGTCCGCGGTGTCAAACAGCCGCTCCTTGTCCTCCTGCAGGTCCCGGTTGTAGGTCATCGGAAGCCCCTTCAACAGGGTGAGCAGCGACATCAGGTTGCCGACGACCCGCCCGGTCTTGCCCCGGGTCAGTTCGGCGACATCCGGATTCTTCTTCTGCGGCATCAAGGACGAACCGGTGGTGTAGGCATCGCCGATGCGGATGAAGTTGAACTCCGATGTTGCCCACAGGATGACGTCCTCGGCGAGACGGCTGAGGTGCACCGCGAGCAGGGCCGCGGAGGCGCAGAATTCGACGACAAAATCCCGGTCGCTGACGCCGTCCATGGAGTTGGCCGTGACCCGGGGCCGCCCCGTCTTCGGATCGGTAAAATCCAGAAGCTGCGCCACCAGTTCGCGGTCGAGCGGCAGGGTGCTGCCCGCGATGGCGCCGGAGCCGAGCGGACAAACATTCGCCCGCTGCTGGCCGTCCGCGAACCGCGAGTCGTCCCGCGCGAGCATTTCGACATAGGCGAGACAATGATGGGCAAAGGACACGGGCTGCGCACGCTGGAGATGGGTGTATCCGGGGATCAGGACACCCGCAGAGCGTTCCGCGAGGAGCACGAGCGAACGCTGCATCTCCGCCAGATCCCGGCGCAGGGCGGCCACCTCGTCCCGCAGCCACAGCCGCATGTCGAGGGCGACCTGGTCGTTCCGGGAGCGTCCGGTATGGAGCTTGGCTCCCGCCGGCACGCGCCGGGTGAGTTCGGACTCCAGGTTCATGTGCACGTCCTCGAGTTCGGGCAGCCAGCGGAAGGTGCCCGACTCAATTTCGGACGAGATTTCGGCGAACCCATCCCGGATCGCCTTCAACTCCGCCCCGGTGAGCACGCCGATCTTCGTGAGCATCGTCGCGTGGGCGATGGATCCCCGGATGTCCTGGCGCCAGAGGCGCCAGTCGAAGCTCACCGACTGGGAAAAGGTGGCCACGGTGGCGGCCGGTCCGTCGGCAAAGCGGCCGGACCGGGAGACTACGGCGGAGGGGGTGGCGGGACGTCGGGGGCGGCTCATGTTCTTCGGGCGCCCAGTGTGCCGCCCGCCGGGTTGGGGTTGCCACTACAAATGGCCGGGACGAAGCGAGGTGACGAGGCACATGGAAACGCACCCGAACCGCCTGGAGGCGAAACCACCCACGCAACGGGCCCGGGGGAAAATCCGCCGGGACGTGGTTCCCTCAGGACCGCCTGAAGGCGGGACTATGAACGCGAGCAGCGCGGGGACCAGGGGCGGAAATGTCCGTTGCCTGCCCGGACGGGGCTCCCTACGGTTCCGGCCGCATTCAAGCCGCCGGCGCTTTGCGATGAAACATCATCTCGACTTCGAAAAACCCATCGCCGAACTCCAGCGAAAACTGGAGGAACTCAAGCAGCACCCTGAAAACCATTCCCTCGGCATCAGTTGGGAGGAGGAAATCCGGCTGCTGGAGCGGAAGATCGAGGACGCCCGGCGTCACATCTTCTCCAACCTGACCCCCTGGCAGCGGGTGCAACTCGCACGCCATCCGAAGCGTCCGTACACCCAGGATTACCTTCGCCTCGCCTTCACCGGATTTGAGGAACTCCATGGGGACCGGATGTATGGCGACGACCGGGCCTTCGTGGGCGGCTTCGCCCAGATCGGGGACCGAAAGGTGGTGGTGATCGGCACCCAGAAGGGGCGGGACACCAAGGAGAACATCCTCCGAAACTTCGGCTCGGCCCATCCGGAGGGATACCGGAAGGCTCTGCGCCTCATGCGACTGGCGGACAAGTTCGGACTCCCCATTGTCACCCTGATCGACACCGCCGGCGCCTACCCCGGCGTTGGGTCCGAGGAACGCCATATCGGTGAGGCCATCGCGGTCAACCTCCGGGAAATGATGCTCTTCAACGTGCCCATCATCGCGGTGGTCATTGGCGAGGGCGGCTCCGGCGGCGCGCTCGGCATCGGGGTCGGGGACCGCGTGCTCATCCTCGAAAACGCCTACTATTCGGTCATCAGTCCCGAAGGCTGCTCCGCCATTCTCTGGAAAAACCGCTCGGCGGCTCCGGATGCCGCCGCGGCCCTGCGCATCACGGCCACGGACCTCCGCCAACTGGGTCTCGTGGACGATATCGTGTCCGAACCGGTCGGCGGTGCCCACAATGACCCGGCCGCCACCGCGGCATCCCTCAAGGACGCCGTGTTGCGCCACCTCAACGAGGTCAGCGCCCAACCGGTGGAGGAACGCCTGCGGAATCGCTACCGCAAGTTCCGCTCATTCGGCCACGTGTTGGAGCCCTCCGCACAGGCTGCGTGAACCCCTACCCCGTCACCTTCGAACCCCAGTTCAAGGAACGTGTCTGGGGTGGATGCCGGCTCTCGGAGCTGTTCGGAAAATCCCTTCCGGGAACCAATCCCATCGGCGAGTCCTGGGAAATCACGGACCGCCCGGAGGGCGTCTCGGTCATCCGCAACGGACCCTGGGCCGGACGCACGCTCCGCTGGCTTCTTGAACACCACGGCGCGGCGGTGATGGGGCGTCCCCTGTCCCCGGGGGAACGATTCCCCTGGCTGATCAAGATTCTCGATGCGCGCGACGACCTGTCCCTGCAGGTCCACCCGCCCGCCCATCGCGCCGCGGCATTGTGCGGCGAACCGAAGACCGAGATGTGGTACTTCGCGGCCGTGGATCCGGGATCGCGGATCTATGTGGGCCTGAAACCGGGCGTCACCCGCGGGGAGTTCGAGCAGCGCGTGGCCGATGGTTCCGTCGCAGACTGCTTCCACGTGGAAACGCCATCCCGGGGCGACGCCATGTTTGTTCCCAGCGGACGCGTGCACGCCCTCGGAGGCGGGAGCGTCGTGTTCGAGGTCCAGCAAAACTCCGACACCACCTATCGGGTGTTCGACTGGAACCGGAAGGGGCTCGACGGCAGGCCCCGCGAACTGCACCTGGAACCCTCCCTGGCGTCCATCGACTTCGACGATGTTTGCCCGGGACTGATCCGGTCCGAGTGGACCTCGGAGGCCGGAGCCCTGCGGCGCCCCCTCGTCCGGCATGACCTGTTCCACATCGACGAATGGAGGTCCGAAACGGCGGCCTCGATCCCCGAGGGGCGTCCGCCTGGCTCGCTGGGGGTGCTCGCGGTCATCCACGGGGGTATCCGGCTTCCGGCCGCGGACGACACCCTCGAATTGGGAGCGGGCGGCTTTGTCCTGATTCCGGCGGCGGCGGCGCCCCTATCGCTCGACGTCCTTCCGGGAACGACCTGGCTTCAGGTAACCCCGTCGTCCGGACACCGGGTGTCGTGACGTCCCCGGCCGCCCCGCGGGACACCTTGGGCATTGCCCGTGGCGGATTCCTCCGCGAGCCTTGGGGACACCCTTCTTCGCCCTCATGAGCCGACCCAGTCAGCGGTATGTCGATTTCACCCGCCTGCCCACGGGATCAAAATCCGTCCTGGTGGTCCTCGGGGCACTGGTCGTCCTCGGCATCCTGGGCCTCGTAAAAATCTTCCCCTCGACTCCCCGCGGTTTTCTCCCCGAGTACCGCATGTCGGCCCTGGACAAGCTCCAGGCCGCCTCCTTGGCGCGCAGCGCCCGCAGGGAATCCGCGGACGGGCGGGTGGACGAGGCTGTGATCGGATGGCAGGCCGCCATCGCGAACGATCCGGGGGATCCCGGGCTCCATCGGGGATTGATCGAAACCCTGCTGGCCCCCGCGGAGGTTCCGCAAAAGCACCTGACCCTCGGCGCCGCCAACGCGTTTTTCCTGCTCCGCCTGACCCAGACCAATGCCGCCGACCTCGATCTCACGGCGCGCCTGCTCTCGCGCTACGGACTCGACGGATTCCTGGTGTCGTTCCTCCAACCCGGCGAGGACCGCCTCACCCGCGAGCAGGCCTCCGCCTATCTCAAGGCGCTGTTCCACCTCAACTCCATGGAGGCCTTTGCCTCCAATTGGTCCCGGAACAGCAATTCGCTCGCGACCGACCCGGAGATGAGGCTTTACCTCGCCGCCTGGCAGGCGGGCTGGGGCCCACCCTCCGGCATTCGCGTCGCCAATGACCAACTGGCGGCGGCGCTGACGAATCCGGCCACGGCCAATCTCGCCCGCCGGCTCACCCTGTCGGTGGCGGCCTCGCGTTCCGACATCCATGCCTTTGAGCGGGCGCTGCAGGAACTCTCCGACGCCCGGGGCGACCGGATCCGCGATCACCTCGCGCACTGGCGTCTGCTGGTGCGGATCGGGCAACGGGACCGCGCCGTGACGCTCGCCCGGGATTTTGCAACGCCCGCCGAGACCGCCGGTGAGGTCGCGGCCCTGGCCGATGCCTACAATTCCCTCGGGCTTACGGACTCCGCCGCGACGCTGCTCGAGAGCCAGATGCCCGCCTTCAACTACAGCCCGGAGATCTGGCAGCGGCTGGGTGAACTGTACCTCCAGAAGCAGCGCTGGGGGGACCTTCGGGCACTGGCGTTCCAGGTGCGCGCATCGGACCGCATCCCGCTGAACCAAATCGGCCTCACCTGGTATTGGGAGGGCCTGGCGGAGCTGAACCTGGGCCGACCGGATTCCGCCCGGGAGAACATGAAGCGCGTGGCGGAATACCCCCCGGAGGATCCGGCGACGGCATTCCGCATCGCGACCGGACTTCAGCAAAACGGGTTCCCCGATCAGGCCACGCAACTGCTGACACGGCTGGAGAAGGACTTCGGGGACCGCGCCTCGTACTGGCTTCAGGTGGTGGTCGCCGCCCACGAATCCAAGCGGTTCGACATCATGGAGGCCGCCGCCCGGCGCGGCTACGCGCTCGCCACCAACAATCCCGTGTTCATCAACAACTACGCGGCATGCCTGCTCGTCCAAAGGACCAACGCACCCCTGGCCGTCCAACTGACCCTGAAGCGCCTGTCGACGTCCCCGAACGATGCCGGGGCCAACCTCAACCACGCGCTCGCCCTGCTCCAAAACGGACGACTCGACGACGCGGAACGGATCCTGAACCGGTTCTCCGGCACCGAGCTCACGCCGGGAAACCGGACCATTCTCGATTTCGCCCGGTTCGAATTGAACCTCCGGCGCGGCAATCGGGAGGCGGCGCTCAAGGCCTACCGCGCCATTGATCCCAGCCAGTTGATGCCGCCGCAGGTGATATGGCTCGAGAAATCGTACAGCGACCTCACCCGGGGCGGCTGAGGGGATCTCACCTTGGGAAGGCCGGGCCTTCCGGCAGGGAACGCCCGTCCGGCCAGACCAGATAGACGGTGCGCCCCGAATGGCTCCAGGCCCGGTCGAAATCCGAACGCGGAAACTCGCGCCGGACCCGCTCCTGTCGGACTCCGGGATCGTTCACCAGGACGTCGCCCGACTCCGTGAAACCCCGGACCACGATCAGGTGCCCGTCCCCAGCCTCCACGGACGGGCGCCCCTTGAGCAGGGCGTAGCTCACCGAGGCCGCGACCGGCAGTCCCGCCGCCACCCAGCGCTCCAGATCCGGGAGTCCCTCCCACCGCGCCACCGCGGAATTGAGTCCCGGCAGGCTCCCGGGAAGGGCCATGTTGAACGGCCAGTTTCCCGTTCCACCCCAGCCCGGATCCATCACCGCCCGCGCGACCTCGGGAACCGCCAGCACCCAGTTCGTCCTGCCCAGACGCTCCCCCCAGTAGGCCATGAGCATGGCGGTGCTGGTCGGACTGCACCACCGGCTCACACCCTCCGGATAGTCCGCCTGGGAGCGGATCGGAACGGGAAGATCGATCCCCTTCCTCCCCACGACGGCCTGCGGCGGCAGGGACGGCGCCGGGGAATCCGGACCGCTGAACGCCAGGGACAGCCGCCGCAGTCCGGACACCGGCCCTCGAATGCCCAGGCGCACCTGGACCGCCATCGCAGGTTCCTTCAGGACGAGGACATCGGTCTGGACCTCGCCCCAGGGTTCCTTCTGTCCATTGACGCTCTCCCGCGGCGAATCCGGTCCCGGCGCGGACGCCCAGCGTCCCAGGGATAGAAAGGTCGCGCCACCCGGGATCACCGGTCGCGCCTCCAGGGACAACGCGACGTTGGTGGCGGCATTCCAACTGACGATGAGTTCCTTCCAACGAATCCCCGCCTCCAACTCGGGGGACATCAGCACGACACCGCCGGGCGTCGACAGCACGCGCGTGAAGGCACTGAAGTTCGTGATGCTGATGAGGCGGGTCTCCGCCGAAGCGCGGCCAACCAGACCCATCACCATCCCGAGGAAGGCGCAACACCCCGGACGCAGGACTCGCAGGCGCCAGAACGAAGCCGTGAACCTGGAGCGGGACGCCTTCATGGTGCAGGGGGCGTCCGCAACCGGTAGTGCTCGATTCGAAAATCCGGGTTCTCCTGAAGTATTCCCACCGGGAGAAACTGCTCCTCGAAGGGTGGAAAATAGGCGTCGCCTGAAACGCTCCGCAGGACCCGCGTCAGAAAGAGATCCCCGCACCGCGGCAGCAACCGGGCGTAGATCTCTGCGCCGCCCGCCACAAAGACCTCCCTCGATTCCGGGGCCGCGGCCTGGTCCAGCGCTTCCACGTCGCGGAAGGTGCGGGTGCCCGGGGCGGTGAAGCCTGTCCGGGAGAGGATCCAGGTATCCCGACCGGGAAGCGGGCGTCCGATCGACTCAAAGGTGCGGCGCCCCATCACCAGGATGTGCCCCAGGGTGACCCGTTTGAACCACCGGAAATCCTCCGGCAGATGCCAGGGAATCCGGCCCGCGTCGCCGATCACGCGATTCTCCGACATCGCGGCAATGGCCTTGTACATCCGCACCCCGCGATGCCCGCAGATTCGCCCCGCGGCGACAAATCAAAACGAGCGCCCCGCCCGTTCGTTCTTAGTCCGTCCTCCAGGCTGCTCCCCCCACGTCACCCATTCCAAAGCGCACCGCACACCCGAAGAACAGGCTGAAGCCTGCACTACAAACGCTCCGCCCCGCTCGTTCGTAGTCCAGCCTTTAGGCTGCTCCCCCCCACGGCGCCATTCCGCACCCCGCCCGTCAGGCTGAAGCCTGCACTACAAGCGCTCCGCCCCGCTCGCTCGTAGTCCGGCCTTTAGGCTGCTCCCCGCCCACGGCGCCATTCCGCACCCCGCCCGACAGGCTGAAGCCTGCACTACAAACGCTCCGCCCCGCTCGTTCGTAGTCCAGCCTTTAGGCTGCTCCCCGCCCACGGCGCCATTCCGCATCCCGCCCGACAGGCTGAAGCCTGCACTTCAAACGCTTCATTCCCGCGCTCGCGAAATTCGACACGCCTGATCTATTCCGTCCCACGCGCCGCGCATGACGTCCGTCCTCTTCTGCCTGGCCGGACGTCTCCTCGGAAGCGTCACCGCCAGCGTCCTCCAAAAACGCCTCCTGTCCGTGGGCATGGGCACGGGGCGTCTCTGGCTGGTCACCTATGGATGCCTCCTGGCGCCGGCCGTCGCGATCCTCGCCGCCTCGCGCGGTACCGCCGGACCCGAGTTCTGGACGGCCGCCCTGCTTGCCGCGCTCCTCGATGTGGCGGGCAACGTCGCCATGGCGTCCGCGCTGCGCGACACCGACCTCTCCATCTTCGGCCCCTTAAACGCTTTTCGTCCGGCGTTGGCCTGGATCGCGGGCTGGTGGTTCCTCGGGGAGCATCCCACGGCGACCGGAATCGCCGGCGTGATCATTCTCACCCTCGGAGCCCTCTGGCTGCTGCGCCCCAACCCGGCGGCCGGAGGTCCGGACGAGGGCGCGGGGCACCTCCGGGCCGCAGCGTGGCGCCTGGCGGGACTGGCGCTGTCCACCGCGGGCGCCGTCTTCCTCAAGCGCGCCACGCTCGCGGGATCCGTGGAGACCACCCTCGGCGTGTGGATCATCGGGGGCTGGCTCGCCACCCTGCTCCTCTGGTTCGCCAGCCAGCGCTCCCTCCGTGTGCTGTGGACCCGGGCCGTGCCCGGCTCCCTCGCGACCGTGGGACTGCACGCCACCGTGTTTCTCATCATGCAATGGCTGACCCTGGAGGTCTTCCGCCGTACGCTGCTCACCTACTCGTTTGCCTTCTTCCAGATGGGCATGGTGCTGCAGGTCCTGATCGGACGCTGGGTCCTTCGGGAGGCGGAATTCCGCAAGCGATTGATCGCCTGTCTGGTCATGGGATCCGGTGCCCTGCTGGTCCTGATCGGCGGTTGAGCGGTTGCGTGCCCCAGGGACCGGAAAAAGCCCGGAATCTCCCGTGATTCTGGTCCGGATGTTGCTAAAATTCTCACCTTCATGCGCCGTTTGTTCCTTGCCGGGACCCTGTTCTTTGTTGCCCTCGCCTTTGCCCCCCGGGTATCCGCCGCCCAGCCCGCCCGCGTCCTGATCTCGGAGATCTTTTACCATCCCCCCAGCACCAACGTGCTCGAGGAATGGGTGGAACTGTATAACGCGGGTGGATCCAGCGCGGATCTGACCGGCTGGCGGTTCTCCCACGGGGTTCAATTCACGATTCCGCCCCACACGCTGCTACCCGCCGGTGCCCGGCTGGTGATCGCTGCGGACGCCGCCACGTTCCGCGACCTTCATCCTGCGGTGACCGGCTTCCTCGCCGGATGGACCGGTTCCCTGCGGGACAACGGGGAACGGCTCACCCTGATCGACGCTTCGGGTCAGACCGTGAACGAGGTGTCGTATGCGCCGGAAGGCGACTGGGCGGTGCGGCGCATGGGCCAGGCCGACTCCCACGGGCGCTCCGGATGGGAGTGGTATGCGGAGCACGATGGATTGGGAAAATCCCTGGAACTCGTCAATGCGGCGCTTCCGAACGAGTACGGACACAACTGGAGCGCCAGCACCGTGGAAGGCGGGACTCCGGGACAGCCGAATTCCTCGGCCGCCGGCGACATCGCCCCCATGGTGGTCGACATCGGTCATTTCCCCCTGATCCCCGGCCCCTCGGATCCGGTCACCGTCCATGTGCGACTGGTGGACGAGAAAAAAACCGGTCTCAGCGTCACACTGTTTCATCGGCTGGACGGTGCCGCCAATTTCACCTCCGAGGCGATGCTGGATGACGGAGCACACGGGGACGGTCTGTCTGGAGACGGACTGTTCGCAGTGCGCCTCCCCGCCCATCCCGAGGGAACCCTGGTTGAGTTCTACGTCATCGCCCGCGACGCGGCCGGTCACGCCCGGACGTATCCTGCGGTGTTGCCCACCGACACCGGCCGCACGGCCAATCTGGTGTACCAGGTGGACAGCGAAGCGTTCACGGGGATCCAGCCGCTCTATCGCATTCTTCTGCCCAAGGCGGAGTACGACTACCTGAAGAAGACCTGGAGCGACCAACCCGACAGCGACGCCGAGGTCAACGGCACCTTCATCGGCGTCGACGGACAGGTCCGGGAGGGTGCGGCGGCGCAGGTGCGCTACCTGAGCAGCTTCCGCAATCGCGGCCATGGCACCCGGGTGTCGGTTCCGCACAACTTCCGCGTCAATTTTCCAAAGGATCGACTCTGGCAGGACCGCGAGGGAATCAATCTCAACACCCAGTTCACTCCCGCACAGGTGCTGGGGAGCACGATCATGCGCCGCGCACGCCTTCCCATGGCTGAATCCCGGGCGGTCCGCGTCCGGGTCAATGGCGAGGACCTTGCCGGCACCGGCTCTCCCCAGTTCGGATCATATGCCGCCAACGAGCTTGTGGATGACTCCCTGGTGGAACGTCAGTTTCCCGGGGATCCCAACGGCAACCTGTATCGGGGCATCCGCGACGTCTTTCCGGGGAATCCGAAGGCGGACCTCGCCTGGCATGGCCCCGATTTCTCCTCCTACACCAACGCGTATTTCAAACGAAACCACACCACCGAGAACGACTGGCGGGATCTGGTGCACCTGCTGGACGTCCTCAACAACACCCCGGACGCCACCTATTCCGAAGCCGTCCGACAGGTCGTCGACGTGGAGGAATGGATGCGCTACTTCGCGTTGAACACGCTGATGGGAAATCAGGAGACGGCGCTCGCCACGGGTTACGGCGATGATTTCGCGCTGTACGCCGGGGTCACCGACCCGCGGGTGCGCCTCCTCGCCTACGACATGGACTCCGTCCTGGGATCAGGCACCCGCAACACCACCTTCGCCGACGGCCTGTTCAAGATGTTCGGTTCCGGGAACCGCCGCATCCCCACATTGGAACGCCTGCTGAAGCATCCGGAGTTCGCCCCCATCTACTACCGGGAATTGCGAACCCTGACCGGAACCGTCTTCGCGCCCGAACGGATGGACCCCGTGCTCGACCAACTGGCCTCCGGATTCGAAGCGAGCCCGCAGTTGCAAACCGCGATCGAAAACTTTCGGGCCTTCAACCGTTCGCAACTCGCCTACGTGCTGGGAGAGATTCCCGCCGGAATCTCCGTCACGGATTCGCTGCCGGTCGTGAACGGCTACCCCCGGACCACGACCTCCTCCATCGCCCTTCAAGGACGCGCCGACGCCGTCCACACCCGGACGGTCCGGGTGAATGGGCTCGCGGCAGTTTGGAGCGGATGGGAGGCCTCGTGGAGCATCGGTGCTGTCCCGGTGCACCCGGGACTCACCCGGATCCGGATCGAATCCCTGGACGACGCGGGGCGGGTATTCGAATCGTCCGTCCACGATGTCTGGTATGACGACGGCACGGTGTCCTCCGCCGGCACGACCATCAGCGGCAACACGACCTGGTCGGCCGGCGACGGCCCGTTTCAGATCAACGGCACTCTCACCGTCGCCAGCGGGGCCACCCTGATCCTGACGCCGGGCACGACGGTGTACCTCGGTCCGGGAGCCAATCTCACAGTCGCTTCCGGCGGCCGGCTGCTGGCGGAGGGAACCGCAGAGTCCCCCATTCGATTCACCCGGGCGCCTGGATCCGCCTCGGCCTGGGGCGGCATCGTCCTCAATGGTGGCGGTTCATCCCCGGAGAACCGGATCACCCACGCGCATCTCGAGTTCAACAGCACCACCGCCCTCGAGGTCGCCGGCGCCGCGGTCTTCCTGGACTCGCTCACCTTCGGAACCACCGACCACCCGTATCTTGCACTGGACGGCGCCTCGTTCGTCGTGGGCCACTGCATCTTCCCCTCCAGCACCGCGCCGTTTGAGCTGGTGCACGGAACACAGGGGATCCGTCCGGGGGGCCACGGCATCATCCACCACTGCTTCTTCGGAACCACGAGCGGATACAACGACATCATTGACTTCACCGGAGGCAACCGCGCCAACCAGCCCATCGTTCACTTCATCAACAACGTCTTCACGGGGGCGACGGATGACATCCTGGACCTCGACAACACCGACGCCTGGATCGAGGGCAACCTTTTCCTCCACACGCACAAGAACGGCTCCCCGGATTCCGCCAGTGCCATCAGCGGTGGCAATGACAACGGACAGCCCTCGGAGATCACCATCATTGGCAATCTGTTCTACGACTGCGACCAGGCGGTCACCGGCAAGGAGTCCAACTACTACGTCCTGCTCAACAACACCATCGTCCGTCAAACCCACGCGGGCGGCCTCGATACCGACGGCGCGGTCGTCAACCTGGCGGACGAGGGCAAACTCGAGGGCGCCGGAATGTATCTGGAGGGAAACATCATCCAGGACGCCGAGAAGCTCGTGCGCAATCTGACCAGCGCCACCGTCACCTTCCGCAACAACATCATGCCGCTTCCGTGGCCCGGTCCCGGTGCGGACAACGTTGATCTGGACCCCCTGCTGAGCCACGTCCCCGCCCTGGAAGAAACCCAATTCAAGACCTGGGAGGAAGCCCAGATCCTCCGGGACTGGTTCGCACTTCAACCCGGTTCCCCCGCCCGGGGCACTGGACCGGTGGGGCAGGATCTGGGCGGAGTCCTTCCTCTGGGTGTCTTCGTCTCGGGCGCTCCGGTGGGAACGACGCGATCAACAAGAGCCGTCCTGTCCGTCGGGCCCAATCGTTCCGGCCAGGGCATCCCGGCGGCCGGATGGCCCCAGGGTGCGGGCTACACCCATTACCGATGGCGGCTGGACGGCGGTGCGTGGAGCGCCGAAACGCCCATCGCCGAACCCATCGTCCTCGAGAATCTCACCGCGGGGAGCCACAGGGTTGAGGTGACCGGCCGACGCGATTCGGGACTCTACCAGGACGACGCACGCTTCGGTGACGACGCCACGGTCACCGCCACCGCGGAGTGGACCGTGGATCCCAATGACGTTCCGCCCGCCGGCCCGACGGTACGCATCAACGAGGTTCTGGCGCGGAACACCACCACCTTCACCAGCGGGGAAACCACTCCGGACCTGATTGAACTCGTCAACGCCGGCGACACGCCTGTCGAACTCGGCGGCTATGGGGTGTCCGATGACGCCGCCCTTCCCTACCAGTTCCCCCTGCCCGCCGGAATCCGGCTGGAGCCCGGAGCGTTTCTGGTGCTGATCGCCGACAGCGACACGGCCTCCCCCGGACTTCACACGGGGTTCTCCCTGAAACAGGAGGGGGATTCCGTGTTCCTGACCGCTCCGACCGCCGCCGGGGGCCGGCGGGTGGACGCCGTGACCTTTGGACTTCAAGTCGCCGATGTGTCGCTGGGGCGGCGCGCCGATGGTTCCTGGGGATTGGGCCGTCCGACGTTCGGCACGACGAATCACGCCGTGTCCACGGGTTCCCCCCAAACCCTTCGGATCAACGAATGGCTCGCCAACGCCCGGTTCCTGTACGCGGATGATTTCGTGGAATTATACAATCCGGACTCCCGCCCGGTCGCCCTGTCCGGACTCTTCCTTACCGACGCCGCCGGAACCCAGGATCGCTACGCCTTTCCCCCGCTGTCGTTCATCGCTGCGGAAGGCTGCCTGAGCCTGCGCGCGGATGGCGATGACCTCGGCCGGCCGGGACATCTCCCGTTCAAGCTGGCCGCGGAATCCGGCATCCTTCAACTCTCAGACCCGGGCCTGACGCCCATCGACACCATCAGCTACGGGCCGCAGCAGACGGATGTCTCCGAGGGAAGGACGCCGAGCGGGGCGGATCGCTTCGCCCTCTTTCGGGAACCGACCCCGGGAGCGCCGAACCCCGGATCGGAAGGCGGCGGAACCACCAACATCACCTACCTCAGCACGCCCCTCCTCGGCTTTGGCACCCCATGGAAGTATCTCGCCGGCCTGACGGAGGCACCGTCCGAATGGACGACCCCGGAGTTCGCCGACGGGTCCTGGTCCGCCGGAGCCGCCCCCTTGGGAGTCGAAACCAGCACGCCGTATCCGTATCCGATCCGGATCGCCACTCCCCTTCCCATCACGGCTCCCAACGGCACGCACATCAAAACGTACTACTTCCGGACCCATTTCCAGGCACCGGAACCCAACGCGGGTTGGACCCTGTACGCGACGAATTATCTCGATGACGGTGCGGTGTACTACCTGAATGGCGTCCGCATCGGCGCGCTCCGCGTGGCCGACAATCCCGCCCGTTATGACAGCGACGCCACGCTGCAACCCGACGAGGGACAGGCGGAGGTTCTCGCGCTTCCCGCGACGCACCTTCGGTCCGGGGACAATGTCCTTGCGGTGGAGGTCCACCAGTCCGGAAACTCCAGCTCGGACGTGATGTTCGCCCTGGCGCTCGGGGCGGTGGAAGCGATCACCAACACCACGGCGGGCTCGATCCCCGCCGTTGTCCTGAACGAAATCTTCGCGCGAAACCAGACCCACCGGCTGCCCGATGGGCAATTAACCGGGTGGGTCGAACTCTACAATCCCGGCACCAATGACGTTGTCCTGACCGGCCTCGCCCTCACCGACGACGCGGCGAACCCCCGGAAATGGGAGTTCCCCGACGGCCCGGTGCTTCCTCCGCAGGGATTCCGAACGATCCGCTTCGACGCCACCCGGCCGGCTTCCGGAACCAATACCGGGTTCGGGCTCCCGCCCCGGGGCGGCAGTGTGTTTCTTTCCGATCGAAGCGCCGCCGGTGGCGCCGTCTTGGATGCGCTTCATTTTGGGCTCCAAGCCGCGGACTTCGGTGTCGGCCGGGTGCCGGACGGCGGCGCCGACTGGGAACTCACGCTTCCGGCGCCGGACGCAGCGAATGTCCGCGCCGGACTCGGCTCCCCCACGTCCCTGCGCCTCAACGAATGGATGGCCGATCCCGCCGCCGGTTCCGACTGGTTCGAAATCTTCAATCCTGACGCCGCGCCCGTCGCCCTTCATGGACTCGCCGTCACCGACGACCTGGCCGACATCGCGAAGTCCCCCTTTCCCCCGCTGTCCTTCATCGGAACCGGACGCGACGGTTACCTCCAGGTGTTCGCCGACAAGAAGCCCGCGGCCGGCGCTAATCACGCCGACTTCAAATTGTCCAAGGAGGGATCCTCCCTGGGCCTCTTCGCCCGATCCGGCCTGACGCTGGACGCCCTCGGCTTCGGTGCCCAGGGCCATGGCATCTCCGAGGGACGCCTCCCGGATGGCGCCGACCTCTTCGCGTCCTTCCCCGTCACGCCGACCCCGGAGGCGCCCAATCGCATTGGCGGGCCGCCCGGCGATTCCGATGCGGATGGAATGCCGGACGACTGGGAAACGGCCCACGGACTCGACCCTCGGACGGATGACTCGGGACTCGATCCGGATCAGGACGGGTATTCCAATCTCGACGAGTTTCTTGCCGGCACCGACCCAAGGAATGCCGCGAGCAGCCTCGCCCTGGAAGCGATCCCCTCGGGTGACGGAACCGCGACCGTGCGCTTTCAGGCGGTGGCCGGCCGGACCTACACCGTCCAGCGCAGGGACAGCCTCTCCGGCGAAGGATGGACCGTCTTCCAACAAATCCCCGCACGCGGATCCGACGAACTCGTCATCCTTCCTGCCGGGACTGCGTCCGACGGCGACCGATACTTCCGAGTCCTGACGCCGGCCGTTCCATGACGCCGGGGCCGGCCGGCAACACCCGGCAGGAACAACCGCCCCCTCCTCAGGGGCGTCCGCGATGGGCCTCGGCCACCTCCCGGGCGAAGTAGGTGAGAATGACATCCGCTCCGGCACGCTTGATGGCCAGCAGGGATTCGTCGCGGGTTTTCGCGAGATCGAGCCAGCCGAGTCGCGCGGCGGCCTGCAGTTGCGCGTATTCGCCGCTCACCTGATACGCGGCCAGCGGCAACCGGGTGGCGCGTCGCAGTTCCGACAGCACATCCAGGTAGGGCCCCGCGGGTTTGACCATCAGGAGATCGGCCCCCTCCGCCTCATCCAGGAGCGCATCGTCCACGGCCTCCCGGCGATTGGCCGGATTCAACTGGTAGGTCCGTTTGTCCAGGGACCGGGTTCCTGCCGCTGAGGCGCTGCCCACGGCATCCCGAAAGGGACCGTAGTACGCTGAGGCAAACTTGGCCGCATAGGCCAGGATTCCGGTCCCGTGAAATCCCGCGGCATCGAGCGCCGTCCGCACGGCCCGCACCCGCCCATCCATCATGTCGCTGGGCGCCACGAAGTCCGCACCCGCCGAGGCATGCAGCACCGCCATCTGGGCCAGAACCGCGACGGTCGGGTCGTTGTCCACGTCCGAACCGTCGGCGGTCAGGATGCCGTCATGGCCGTGGCTGGTGAACGGGTCCAGCGCCAGGTCGGTGAAGACCAGCAGTTCCGGAACCGCAGCCTTGAGCGCACGGACCGTCCGGGGCACCAACCCCTCGGGATCCAACGCGGCCGAGCCCCGGGGATCCTTGAGTGCGGGGTCCGTCACGGGAAACAAGGCCACCCCGGGAATCCCCAGGGACGCCAGTTCCCGGGCTTCCGTGATCAGACGGTCCAGGGGCCAGCGGACGATCCCCGGCATGGAACCGACCGGTTCCGGGTCACCCCCTCCCTCGCGGACGAAGAGCGGCGCGATGAGATCCGCCGGACCGACGCGAGTCTCCTCAACCAGGGCACGAATCGCCGGGGTCCTCCGAAGTCGCCGGGGACGCCGCAGAAGCGGAGAGGAATTCATCGGGGGAACAGCGTACTCCCGCGACGGTTGACGGAAAACCGCAATCTCCCCCCACCGCCGCCGGGGCGCCCACGAAAGACAGGCTGAAGCCTGCACTACCAACGCTCCGCCCCGCTCGTTCGTAGTCCAGCCTTTAGGCTGCTCCCCCACCCCCTGCATCATTCCGCACCCCACCCGACAGGCTGAAGCCTGCACTACAAACGCTCCACGCCGCTCGTTCGTTCGGGTCGGGTGCCGGGGATTGCGCCCCGGCACCCTCCCACACCACCGGACAAGCGGTTTTCTCGCATCCGGCGGTTGAACGCAGCGGCCTCCCTTTCGGGGGCCGCAAGATCTGA
>JAEUHD010000086.1 GCA_016793645.1 Verrucomicrobiales bacterium | reverse complement strand
CCGGAATCGCGGGCATCCTTCACTGAGGCGGCGGCGGTGTGTCATTCTTGTTGGACTCCGAAGTGCTGGAGGCCGTTCCGCTGGGTGCAGGTTCTTTCAGGCTGACGGAGTTGGTGGCTTCCGGGGGAGGTGGGAAGTCGGAGGACGACACTCGGCGTTGGCCACCCTTGACGCCGATTTCTCCCGACTCATTCAGGATTTCAAGCTGGGGCCGGGTCTCCCCCTCCCAGAGCTGCCGCGTGAGCAGCGTGCCGTCGCCTTGAAACACGTGATACAGGTAGGTCTTGCCCGAAGCCCGGTGGAGGACATGGAAGTGCGTATCTCCATCGACGGCCCATTGCGGCCGGTCGAACGAGACCGTGGTTCCGAGGGGCGTGATGGACAGCGTCCGCGATTCGGTGGGATCGGTGATGCGAAGATAGAGCTGAAGCTTCTTCAGGAAATTGACCTGCTGGAGAACGAATTTGCGGCGCTCGATGGAACCATCGGGCAACTTGACCCCCAACTCGCGCGGTTCGTGCAGGGGAACTCCGGCAATGATTTCGAACGGGACCGACGTCGTGGTGCGAAGTTCACCGTCGGGCAGACGGATCGACGCGAACACGCGGTAGGCACCGGTGTCCTCAAGGTTGAACAGCGGCGTCAGGTTCCACTTGAGCTTTCCACGGGTCGACTGCTTCAGGGTGAACTCGCCGCTTTCGGGCGGGTCGGATTGCTTGGTCACGACCCGGCCCTCACCCCGTTCCAACGTGAATTGGAGCCAGCCCGGTTCCGTCCCGAGGGTCAGGGGGCGTCCGGTGAAGTTGGCAAAACGGGTCGTCACCTCGATGGGCTCCCCGGGCAGGAAGGACTCGCGGCTCAGGACGAGATCCACGTCCACCTGGGCGTGGAGTGCAAGGCCCGTGGCGACGAGGGTCAACAGCCGGGAGTGCCATTTCATTCGTGCGAATCTAGGCAGTCGAGTAGGGAGGGCAAGGCGCGCGGTGCCCCGATTCGAGGCGGCTGAGCACGGCGCGGAAGACCCGATCCGGCGAAATTCCGGTGAGGCAGGCCATGAACTCCGCGTTCCCGCAGTGCGGTTTGAGGCAGGGCGCGCACGGGAGCGGGACGGTCAGGACCTGGTGCGTCTGGCCATACGGACCGGTCCTCGCCGGATGGGTGGGGCCGAAGAGGCCCACCACCGGACGCCGGAGGGCTGCGGCGACGTGCATCGGTCCGGTGTCATTGGTCACCAGGAGCGAGCACCTCCGAATCCATTCCACCATCCCGGGAAGGGAAAGCTTTCCTGTGAGGTCAAGCACCCGGTTTCCGGCCCTCTTCTGGATCGTGCTCCCGAGGCCCCGATCGGACTGCCCGCCGAGGATCGCAATCCGCCAGTCCCGATGGTGGGCCAGAAGCCGCTCCGCCACCTCAGCAAAATGGGCGGCCGGCCATCGCTTGTTTTCCCACCGCGCACCGGGCTGAAACGCGATCCAAACATCCCCGGGTGCCCCCGAATGGACGGCGACTTCCCCGGCTGCGGCAGGGTACTGCGGCATCCAGTCGAAGTCGTGGTGGACGGGAATCTCCAATCGCCGAAGCACCGACAAATACCAGTCCACCGCGTGCGTGGTTTCGGAAGGACGCGGGACGGAGATGTCGTGAAGGGCGGGGGCTCCTTCACGTCGATCGTCCAATCCCACGAACAATCCCCCATCGGAGAGCCATCCCACGAGGGCGCTGCGGGCGAGTCCCTGGAGATCCAGGATCCAGTCGTAGCGTTCCCTCCGCAGTCTGCGAATTTCGGAGACTGCCAGCAGCAGGCCGCTGGGACGTCCCCAGCGCCGCCGCTCGAACGGGATCACGCGGGCAATGTCCGGATCGCAGTCCAGTAGGGGCGTGAGGTCTGCATTCAGCCACCAGTGGATCTCCGAATGGGGGAGGTGACGCTTGATCAGCCTCGCCACGGGAATGGCCTGGACGACATCGCCCAGAGAGCTCGGCTTGAGAATGAGGATCTTCATCCAGCCCGGACGGCGAATACCGGTCCCGTGGGGGGGGATGCCGGGAAGGCGACCCCTAGCGTCCCACGGCAAGACGGTCGGCGAGGCGGTCCGGAAGACCGGCGGCGCGAATCTTTTTCTGGGCCTCCTCGATGGGATAATCCAGACGCCGAAGCTCAATGGTCTGCTGGGTCATGTCATAGACCACGTAGGCCGCCTTGGGGCAGCCGTCCCGGGGTTGTCCGACACTTCCGACGTTGATGAAGTACTTCTTGCCCGGTTCGACCCGGAATTTGGAGTAGGTGCCCCCCCGAACTCCGGTGTCCCTGATGAAGGCCACCGGGACGTGGGTGTGGCCGAAGAAGCAAACCTGCGTGTGCTGATAGGTGAAGCTCGCCGCCGCCTCGAGCTTTTCGAAGACGTATCCCCACCGTTGGGGGACATCGAGGGTGGCGTGGACGATGGTGAAATTGGCGACCAGACGCTGGTATTTGAGTTCGCGCAGCCACTTCCGGTCCTCTGCCGTCAGTTGGGCGCGGGACCAATTGACCGCTTCCGCAGCCGCATCATTGAAACCCTCGGGATCGTCGTCGACCCCGATATACTCGTCATGGTTGCCCTTGACGGTCGGGATGTTCATGCCGCGGACAATGTCCAGGCACTCCTTGGGATTGGCACCGTATCCGACGATATCTCCCAGGCACGCGACATGGGTGCATTTCTGTTGCTTGATGTCCTCCAGAACCACCTGGAAGGCGTCGAGGTTGGCATGTATGTCGGCTATGATGGCGTACTTCATCGACGTCACGGTACGATCTCGAATCCCCGGAATTCTCCGCTGGATCCCAACCACTTCACTTCTTCACCACGAATCAGTGCCTGGAGGCCACCGTCCCGGACGGCTCCCCGAAAGGCGTTCAGCTCGGCCTCCTCGCCCTCGGCCACAAGTTCGACGCGCCCATCGGGAAGGTTCCGGACCGTTCCGGTGACCTCGAACCCCATGGACAACTGTTTCGTCTGGTAGCGGAAGCCCACTCCCTGAACCCGGCCTGAATAGAGGATATGCATTCGGCGGCGGCTCATTGAACGGCAATGCTCCCCGACGTGCGAGACAACTGGTCTTTGAAACTGATCGCGATCAGGCGGCTGACTTAGCCATATCCGTGCCGGACGAGGCAACGGTTTTGTTCCCAGGAGGCCTTTTGAAGTGGTGAATGGGCTCCGGGGGGCGGAGACGGTGGTTCGGCAGGAAACGGGACGCCGGATCGCGGTCATCGTGCGGTCTCGGGAAAAACCTATTGGAATTGGGGATGCGCCGCGAGCGAACGGCGGCTGGCTTCGGACAAGGGTTCCTGCCGGTAGATCGGTTCGTGCATGGGCTCGGCGCTGGTCGACCTCAGGGCGCGCTGCAGCCATGCGCGGGTGAGCGGATTCTCGATGAGATCCCCCCGGTTCGCCGCCAGCGTGGTTTCGTCCTTTTCCCCCGTGGCATGCCCCACTCCGACGTGCCATCCCGCCTGGAGGAGGGTCACGCGAAGGAGGGTCGCCCTTGAATAGGTGGCCAGGGTGCAGGGAGTGTGGTCCACAGCCAGCGCGCGGAGGCGGGTGAACAGGGGAAGGGTCCACATGGCCGGGTTTCGGGCGGGGGAGTATGCATCGAACAGGATGCAGTGGGGCTTGGGCCAGCGTTGGGCGGTATCGGTGGGAAGCTGCGAGGGGAAATCGCCCGTGATTACGTCCCAACGGGCTTCAAATGAACCCGAGGAGACGTGGGCCGATCCCGAGTCCAACAGCTGCCCCACCGTGGGTTGCAGGGTTCCGAAATAGCCCAGGCGCACGGCGTGCGAGAGGGCGAATCGCAGGGGGCTCAGGGTGTGGTCGAAGCTGAGGATCCGAAGCGTTCCCTGGATTCGCATCAGGGATCGGACGGCGACCAAGACGTTGGCGCCCGCGCCCAATCCCACGTCCCAAATGACAAACGGGGTTCCGGGGGACGCCTCCCGGTGCCGTTCGAATCGTTGCACCAGTTGGAGCTGCCTCACGTAGAGGGCTTCCGCCTCCTCCTCTGGACCCACGACCGGATGGAACGTCTCCGCCACCTCCAGGCAGCGGACGCTCCAGGTTCCGTTCCTGAGCTGCACCAGCTGGTAACCGTCGGACATGATCGGGGAATTCTTGGGGCATGGTTCCGGGATCTCACGCGGAAACTGCGGGAATTCGAGTTCCTGATTTTCCCGGATCGTCTTCCCCGGGGGGCGGGCGATACCGTCTCCGGGTGCACTACGACTCCGAACTCCGGAACCGCGTCGACCGAATCCTCGACGCGACCCCTGTTGAGGACATTCACACGCACCTCTACGATCCCTCGTTCCGATCGCTGATGCTGTGGGGCTTGGATGAGCAGTTGGTGTATCACTATTTGGTCAGCGAGGCGTTTCGTCATTCGGATCAGCCGTATGATCGTTTTTGGTCCGCATCCCGCGCTGAACAGGCGGAATTTGTCTGGAATGGTCTCTTTGTGGAGCATTCGCCGCTTTCGGAGGCCTGCCGTGGAGTCCTGACGACCTTGCACGCGTTGGGGTTGGACCCCCGGCAACGGGATCTGCGCTCCCTCCGGCAGTGGTTTGCCAACCAGGATCCCGGGCAGTTTACCGACCGCGTCCTTGGGATTGCGAACGTGGCGACGGTGGGAATGACAAATTCTCCCTTTGATCCCGCGGAGCGGCCGTATTGGGAGGGAGCCCTGGCCCGGGATCCGAGGTTCTTCGCCGCACTTCGGATTGATCCGCTGCTGATGTCATGGCCTGAAGCCGGTCTGCAAATCTCGAATGACGGGTACGGGGTTCGTTTGGATCTGGACTCGGGTACCCTGGATGGCGTCCGTCGCTTTCTGGGGGACTGGACCCGCAGGATCGGGTCCCGCTATTGCATGGTATCCCTGCCACCGGGTTTCCAATGGCCGGGCAACACCCCGACGGCGCAGTTGATCACCGGGGCGGTCCTTCCGCACTGCCGGGACACGGGGCAGCCGTTCGCCATGATGATGGGCGTCAAGCGCGCAGTGAATCCCTCCCTCCGGCTTGCGGGTGATGGCATGGGCAGAAGTGACCTTACAGCGCTTGAGAATCTGTGCGCCGCCCACCCTGAAAACCGCTTCCTCGTCACCTGCCTGAGCCGCGAATGCCAGCACGAGCTGGTCGTTCTCGCCCGCAAGTTTCGGAATCTTCATCCGTTTGGATGCTGGTGGTTTACCAACACCGACCAGTTGATTTCCGAGATCACCACGCTTCGTCTGGAACTGCTGGGAACCAGTTTCACGGCACAGCACAGCGATTCGCGGGTGGTGGACCAGTTGATCTACAAGTGGGGACATTCCCGGAGGGTGCTGGGCCGCTGTCTCACCGCCCGATACGAAGCCTTGAGATCCTCGGGCTGGGTGGTTTCCGACGATGAGATCCGAAGGGACGCTGAGGAGTTGCTGGGGGGCGCGTTTCGCGGTTTCTGCCGAAGCTGACGACGGCGGGCGGAGTCGGATTGTTGAGCGCTGGGATTTGACAGCGTGGAACAGGGTCCGGATACACTCCCGCGTGCCGAGATCCATGAAGCTCCTTCCCGTTGCCCTCCTTGCCGCACTGCCCTTTGCCGGCTCCAGCCTCGCGGCCGTCGACTTCAAGAAGCAGGTGCGGCCGATCCTCGAGGTGTACTGTCTGAAGTGCCACGGGGACGAAAAGCCGAAGGGAAAGCTCTCACTGACGACCCGGGCGGGAGCGATTCAGGGCGGGGAGGAGGGTGCCTCCCTGGTCCCGGGGGACCCCGCAAAGTCGCCGCTGTACACCCTGACGCTGCTTCCGGCCGGGCACGACGATGTCATGCCCCCCAAGGGGGATCTCCTGACGCAGCAACAGCAGGAAACACTGAAGCAGTGGATCGTGGAAGGAGCCGTGTGGCCGGATTCCGTCCGGCTTCAGCAGCGGGAGAAAGTTGATTTTGTCAAACAGGCCAAGCCCATCTTCGAGGTGTACTGCGTTGCCTGCCACAAGGAGGGCCACGCGAAGGGTGATCTCCGGCTTGATGTCCGGGAGGAATTCTTCAAATCCCCGGATGTTGTGCCGGGGGATGCCATGGCTTCCAAGGTGTATACCACCATGGTGCTTCCCGCCGACCACGACGATTTGATGCCTCCCCGGAAGAAGGGCGGCCCGCTCCCCGCTGCAAAATGCGACGTGATTCGGGACTGGATCGATCAGGGGGCCGCGTGGCCTTCGGGACTCGTCCTCAAGGAGCGCGAGCCGGATGCCTCGTCGGATCGGGATTGGAATGCCGTGATCGCCGCGATCCACGCCCGCCTGATCAAGAACGAACAGGCGGCTCCGTTGGCCCACAAGAACTACCGCGAAACCATCCACGAATCGGTGGGCTTTGAGATGGTTGCCATCCCCGGCGGGGAATTCGAAATGGGCAGCGCCGACAATTCCCCGGGACATCAGGCCAATGAAAGCCCACGGCACAAGGTGAAGTTGGATCCCTTCTGGATGGGCAAGACCGAGGTCACCTGGAACGAATACGAGCTGTTCCAGTTTCCCAGCATGGAGAAGGGGGCCAATGTCAGCACGGAACGGGTGAACCGCGAACTGCTGCTGCTGACCGATTTCCCGCGTCCGGCCGACGGGGGCAACCCGTATGTCGGTCATGAGGCGGATGCCGTCAGCCGCCCAACCACGCCCTATGTGGAAATGAGTTTTGGAATGGGCAAGGATGGCTTTCCGGCCATCAGCATGACGCATTATGCAGCCCTGATGTATTGCCGGTGGCTCTCCGCGAAGACCGGTCACTTTTATCGTCTGGCCACCGAGGCGGAGTGGGAATACGCGGCGCGGGCGGGGACCACCACGACCTACTACTGGGGGGACGAACCGGCCAAGGCGGGGGAATACGCGTGGTATTTCGACAATGCGGACGGCAAGTACCAGAAGGTGGGCCTCAAGAAGCCGAATGCGTTCGGTCTTTATGACATGTTGGGCAATGTCGCCGAATGGGTGACCGACGGCTACAAGGCTGACGCCTACTCCATCCTGCCGATGGACAATCCGGTGTTGTTCGGATTTGCGGAGTACCCCCATGTCGCCCGGGGCGGATCCTGGGACGATGAGGTCGACAAGCTTCGGTGTGCGGCCCGCCAATTCAGCGATGCGGCCTGGAAGATGCGCGATCCCCAGCTTCCGAAATCCCGGTGGTATCTGACCGACGCCCAGTTCCTGGGATGGCGCGTCGTCCGGCCTGCGAAGGTGCCGGCAACACCCGAGGAACTCGCGAAGTGGTGGACGAGTTTTCCGCCGCCGGCGCCCCGGTAATTCGGGGCCGGGTTCACGGTGTCGAAGGGCAATCGGACCTTGCCCCGCTTCCGGCTTGAAGTCAGAGTCGGGCGTTCCCCGGTCGCAAAGAGTCATCCGGACTGAATCCGGAGTTCATTGCGTCCGTCCGAAACCGCTATCTGAGAAACTCCATGAACTCCACTTCGGTTGTCACCCCCGTATCGCGTCGAAAATTCATCTCCACCACCGGTGCCGCCACCGTCGGGGCGCTGTCGGCCGGCCGGTTGGTTTTTGCCCAGGCCAGTG
Organism: Verrucomicrobiales bacterium; assembly: GCA_016793645.1. Classification (GTDB taxonomy): domain Bacteria; phylum Verrucomicrobiota; class Verrucomicrobiia; order Limisphaerales; family UBA9464; genus UBA9464. The sequence continues at coordinate 91,157 of JAEUHD010000086.1, read as the reverse complement.
ACACCTTGAAGCTGGCGTTGATTGGTTGCGGCGGACGCGGATCTGGAGCGGCGAGTCAGGCGCTCAATGTCCCGGGGACGAAGCTGATTGCGATGGCGGACGCCTTTCCGGACCGACTGGAAGGCGCCCTCGCCAATCTGAAGCAGTCCCAGGGGGCCAAGGTGGACGTTCCGCCGGACCGGCAGTTTGTGGGGTTGGACGCCTACAAGAACGCCATCGCCCTGGCTGACGTGGTCATTCTCGCCACCCCTCCCGGTTTTCGTCCCATGCAGTTCGAGGAGGCGGTTCGACAGGGAAAGCATGTCTTTGCGGAAAAGCCGGTGGCCACGGACGGACCCGGGGTGCGCCGGTTCCTGGCGGCTGCGGAGGAGGCCAAGCGCAAGAATCTCAAGGTGGGAATCGGGCTCCAGCGCCATCACCAGCCGGGATACATCGAAACCATCCAGCGGTTGCACGACGGGGCGATTGGGGACATCCACACGATGCGGGTTTACTGGAATGACGCCGGAGTCTGGGTGAATCCGCGGAAACCGGGGCAGACGGAGATGGAGTATCAGATGAGAAACTGGTACTACTTCAACTGGCTCTGCGGCGACCACATCGTCGAGCAGCACATCCACAACCTCGATGTCGCGAACTGGGTGAAGAATGGGTACCCGGTCAAGGCGCGCGGCATGGGCGGACGCCAGGTTCGTACCGAAAAGAAATTTGGCGAGATCTACGACCACCACGCCGTCGAGTTCTTCTATGAGGACGGTTCCACGGTCTTCAGCCAGTGCCGTCATATCCCGGGGTGCTGGAGCGAGGTCAATGAGCACGCCGTCGGCACGAAGGGAATCAGCAATGTCGGCGGAAACATCATCAAGCCGACTTCAGGGGAGGGATGGCGGTTCAAGAGCGACAAGAAGGTCGATCCGTATCAGCAGGAGCACGACGATTTGTTCGCCGCCATCCGTGCCAACACTCCGTACAACGAGGCGTTCAACGGCGCCAAGTCCACGATGACCGCCATCCTCGGGCGGTATGCGACCTACTCCGGCGTCGAAATCAGCTGGGATCAGGCGTTGAACTCGCAGTTGAACCTCTTCCCGGATCGGTTGGCGTGGGATGCCCAGCCGAAGTCGCTTCCGGATGCCGAAGGCTTCTACAAGATTGCGATGCCCGGACAGTGGAAGCTGAGCTAGCCGCGATACCTCACACTCCTGCTGCTGCGGAAGGTCGCCCGCCCGACAAGCGTCGTTGGCCCCGCGTTTCTTTCCCGGCAGGGTTCCCCATGCGGTCCGGATCGGATTTGCTCCGGCCGTCTGCCAGTCAGGGGATCGCCGCGCCTCGCGAAGAACCCTTGAGAAACCTCCGGACGGGGGCTGGAGCCTTGAATCGTCTCGGGGCGGCGCGGTCCTGAGGGCAAGGTCTAGTAATCGATTTCGACGATGCCGTCGTCGGTGAGGCGGATTTGGCGGATGGGGGACGTCCCGTTGAGCTGAAAGAAGCGCTGCTGGCTGCTGGTTCGCAGCCTGATTTTCCTCTGGCCCATCGCCACGGCGTAGGCGTCGTGTTCGGCAAACGGACCTGTCGCCGAATTGGAAGAGGACAGCCGCGGCCAGTCCTCGGCGACCGGTTTCGCGAGTTGACTCTGAATCCAGGAGTGGTGGGCCGACACCCGGCTGGCCTGCCACAAGGAGCCGATCGGAGGACCGGATACCGGCACTTGCGACCACGTGCCGTCATAATTCAGCGTGAAGAGTCCACGGCGATCAAACGCAGCCGCAAAGAACGGAGGGCTGTCCGCGGACACCTTGAAGTAACCATCGGTGTCCGACATGACGCCGGCGAGTTTCCAGCGTCCGTCCGTGTCCCGTACAAACACACCGCCACCGGAATCGCCAACGGCAACCGTCGCCTCGTCGTTGCCCACATTCCCGTTGAAGCGTGAATAGAGGAAGGAACCCGTGCCCGGGTAGTTGATGGCACCCTCGATGGAATTCGTGCCCCACCGGAGGCGTCCTCCGAACCCGCCCCACTTCCATCCGCTCAACTGTGGCCCTGATGGCGTGATGGCGAAGACGGCATCCCCGCGTCCGCGTCCACATCCGTGGAGAACGCAACTCCGGCCCGGTTCATTGTTTCCGGAATAGAGTTCGGCGATCTGGTTCGACCCCAGTCGTCCGGCGACTTCCAGGAATCTCAAGTCGCTGGACGGGGCATCCTCAATTCTCCGGACTTCGTAGGTGAGACCATTGAATTTGAAGGTGTTCCCCGGCTTTGTACCGATGTGTTTGGCCGAGAGAACGTGACTCTTGCCGACCGCGGTTCCCGAGGGATTGGACTCGGCCTGGGTGGTCCAGCCGCTGTTGGCGAGGGAACCCGCGGGAGCGGTGGTATTGGTGTCCGGATCTCCGCTGCCAAACAGAATGATCGCGCCGACTTCTCTTGGAAGAACCAGCAGCAAAAGGAATAAGGGGTGGCAACGCAGCCGCATACCGGAAGGCTGCTTTGATTTTTGATCGAATCAAGTGTCCCGGCGTCGCGAATCCCGTGGGAAACGGCGTGGCGGGCCACGCCGGCTACCCATTCGGTGCGCCGGGAATCGGATCCGCCTGGGCCCAGGAGGTGCGGGCCGAGACTTGGAGCGACCCCGCGGGGCGGTGCAGTGCCTTGTCGGGAGGCGTGGCAATCCTCCCGGGAAATTGCCGCCGGCCCCCCCGGGGGCAAACCGAGTTCGAGCCTTGTCTTTTCCCCCGCCCCCGCGTGAACTCGGGGCTCCATGAAGAAGCCGCTGATTGTCGTCACCACCGTGATTGTGCTCGTGACTTTTGTCGGGGCGCTCCTCATCTGGTCGTATCTTGACGACTGGGTTGCCTCGGGAGTCCGGACGCTCGGGCCGCGAATCACGCAGACCAAGGTGGATGTGGACAGTGTGAAGCTCTCGCCGAGCACCGGAACGGGCACCATCAAGGGACTTGTGGTGGGGAATCCGGCTCCCTATCAGGAGCCGTTTGCTTTGCGACTGGGCGAGGGAACAATTTCAGTGGATCCGGCGTCGCTGACCGGGAACAAGGTTGTGGTGAAGACCCTTCAGCTCAACGGGCCTGAGATCACGTTTGAAGGGGGGCTGCAGGACAACAACCTGAAGCGGTTGCTGGCGAATATGGATTCCTTTACCGCCACTGAAAAGTCCCAGCCGGCCTCCGGTTCAGGCTCGGGCTCATCCAAGAAGCTTCAGGTCGATGAGATCTCCGTGAACGATGCGAAGGTGCACGTCAAACTGACCGGCGTTGCGGCCCTCGCGGGTGCCGGAACGACGGTGGTCATTCCGAACATCCGGATCACGGGACTCGGGACGGGACCCGACGGCATCACACCCGCCGAGGTTTCCAAGCGGGTGCTCGACGAGGTGGTCAAACAGGTGGGGCCCGCTGTGGCTGCCAAGGCGGGCGGGTTGAATCCCGCCGCCGTGGAGGCCATCAAGGGTGCCGCCGCGAAGTCCGCAGGCGACGCCCTGGGTGGGGCTGCGTCCCAGGGACTTGACGCATTGCTTAAGAAGAAGAAGTGAGCGGGCCACCGAGCGTCGCCTCGATCCGGTGCATCCGTTCCCGGTGGGTGGATTCGTCGAGAATCGGAATGGCGCCGGAAGGATCCACGTCGGTTTCCAGCTCAATCCAGGAGCGGCACCCCGAGTATTCCGGGCGAATGGGTATCCTTCGGGGTGCCGCCAGTCGCGCGACCCTCAGGGCGACCGCGTGAATGGAATCCTCCCGTCCCCAGGCGAACCGCTCCGCGATGACTTCCGGCCGCCAGACATGAAGACCCGCGAGGCTCTCCGCCTGGGCCAGGGAGTCGAGTTTCCTCCAGCCACAGACCGACGCCACATACTCCACCTGCACGGTATCCGGCGTGATGTCCGATTCGGGCAGGGCGTCGAACAAAGCCTGTCCCCTCGCATCCACCTGATCGCGGTGCTGATGGAATTGGGTTGGGAAAAGCAGGAATTGTGAATGTTCAATTCGAAAGCCGTGCCGGCCCTCGGAGATTCCGCCCTTGCGAAGAAGGAGCGACTGTTCGCCAAGGCCCAATGCTTCGACGATCACCGCCCACTCCTTGAACGCGATCCGCATTCGGGGAGTCTGCTGGGGATGAATACCGGGCTGCAAGCAGTGGAGCGGGGGTTCCACGGACCGCGGTCGGACGGATGCAATGGGACCTTGGCAGTCCGGGCTCCGGGAAGGCAGGGTTGCGGCCACATGACCTCGGCAAATCCTGCGTCCATTCACCGCGTTGATCGTGGCCGATGGGGACTGGGATGCTGCCCTGCCGTCCGAAAGGGACGGCGCGGATGACCTCGGGACCGATCGAGGAACATCGTCACTTCTGGCGGTCAGGCTGGCGCCGGTTGAGGGAGCGGTATTCGGGGACTTCGGGAGGAAGCCGGCTGGCTCGCGCGGCTTCGTGGAACGTGCTTGGCGGAGCGGCTTCACGGGTGTTGTCCTTTGGAGCGTCATTCCTGGTCGCGCGGGCGCTGGGAACCTCTGGATTTGGCCAGTTGGGCATGCTGCTCAACACCTTCCTGATGGCGGGAATGTTCGCCAGTTTCGGACTGGGCGTGACGGCGACGAGATTTATCTCCCTGCATCGGCCGGCCTCGCCCGAAAGGGCGGCGCGGGTGGCGGCCCTGGCGCCGCTGGGGGCGGGGATCCTGGCCTGTCTCGGGGCCATCTTCATGCTGTGGATGGCTCCGCTGCTGGCGGAAGTGGCGCTCGGCAACCAGGCCCTGGCGCCCCTGATGCGGTTGGCCGCGCCCCTGCTGCTCCTGGGAGCGCTTCAGGATTCGAGCCAGGGGGTCCTTGCGGGTCTTGAGGCGTTTCGAACCTTGGCCCGTGTTTCGGCAATGGCAGGCATGGCCCAGGCGGTTGGGATGGTCATCGGAGCCCGGGTTGCGGGATTGGAAGGCTGTGTTGCGGGCCTGGTGGTGGGCATGGCTTCGGGATATGCAGTGACGTTCGTGGCCGTCCAAGCCGAGTTACGCCGAGCCGGACTTCATGCCGGTCTTGACGGATGGCGGGAGGAAATTCCCTCGCTTGGTCGTTTTGCACTTCCTGTCGTCCTCTCCGGAGGAGTCGTGTTGTTCGTCAATTGGCTGGTCGGTGCCCGGTTGATTCACCGTGCGGGAGGGGATCACGAGAGCGGTCTGTTCAACGCCGCCCATCAGATCCGGTTGCTCATCCTATACATACCGGGCCTGGTGGCCACGGCGGGGCTTCCCGTATTGACGCACACCTGGCGCCATACCTCGGGAGGGGAGTACTTCCGCCTGATCCGACTGAAGCTCATGATCGGATTTGGCATCGCCTCCCTGGTGGCCATCCCGGTGATGATCGGAGCTCCGTGGATCCTGGCCGCCTATGGAAAGGGGTTCAGTGACGCGTCCTCCGTTGTTCGCGTGCTTGCGGGCGCGGCGGTCATCACTGCGACCCTGAATATGATTGGACAGTCGTTGGTGAGCGAAGGTCGGATGTGGACGGGACTGCTGCTGAATTTTGTGTGGGCCTGTGTCCTGGTCTCCCTGGCCATCCTTTGGATCCCCCCGTACGGCGCGTTGGGACTCGCCTGGGCCAACCTCGCCGCCTTCGGCGTCCATCTGGTCACCGTGAGCCTGTACGTGATCCGGCGGGCGCGCGCAGGCTCCGCTGCCGCGTGAAGGCGGGCTATTCCGGCTCCTCGCACCAGCGCGGTTGCAGTTGGTGCGGGACGCCCATGTGGTCCAGCACCCGGGCGACCACGGTGTCCGCGACGTCGGCGACGGATTGGGGACGGCTGTAGTAGGACGGATTTGCGGGAATGAGGGTGGCCCCGGCTTGGAGAAGAAGCTCGAAGTTGCGGACGTGAACCAGGGAAAGCGGCGTTTCCCTCGGTACGAGGATGAGCTTCCGGCGCTCTTTCAGTACGACATCCGCACAGCGTAACACAGCGTCCGAACTGACGCCGTGGGCGATCCGCCCCAGGGTTCCCATGCTGCACGGGATCACCACCATCGCTTCCGGCGGATTGGATCCACTGGCGAACGGCAGGTTCATCGAGCGGAAGCCGTGCGCCGTCACGCCGTCCGGAAGGCGCAATCCGCCGTCGAGTTCCGTGGCGACCACCTGGGGGGCGTACTGGCTCAGGATCACATGGATCTCGTGGCGGGACGGATCCAGGCTGTCGAGCAGTCGCTGGGCGTAGATGGACCCGCTCGCGCCGGTGACGGCAATCAACAAACGCATGGACCCACTATGGTCCGAATCGCTCCGAAGGCGAGCCGGCGGGTTGGGATGCCTTTGTCCGGACGACGGCGTTGACGGTCGTCGTCGGATCGGCCCAGGGTTTCCCCATGCCTTCCCGCCGGTCGTTTCTCGCCGCCGTTTCCACCAGCGCCTTGGCACCCGCCATGGCCCGGGCCGCCGAATTGGGGAGTGCCGGAGACGGGGATTCGGCGGAGATGTGTGTCGTCACCTACAATCTTCGTTTTGCCAGTCCGAGCGGACCGAATTCCTGGCCGACCCGCCGTCCGGTGATGAAGGCGTTGCTGAATGAACTGAAGCCGGACGTCATGGGAACCCAGGAGGGGTTGTATTCGCAGTTGAAGGACATCGCCGCAGATCAGCCGGGGCTGGACTGGATCGGGTTGGGACGTGATGGCGGGAGTCGCGGGGAATTCATGGCGATCTTTTTTCGGCGGGATCGCTTCGAGCCGGTTGAGTACGACCACTTCTGGCTGTCCGATACTCCGCTGGTGATGGGGTCCTCCACCTGGGGTAACACGAACCGGAGGATGGTGACCTGGGCGAGGTTTCGCGACCGTCGGACGGGACGGGACTTTTACTTCTGGAACACCCACCTCGATCACCAGTCACAGCCGGCGCGGGAAAAGTCCGCAGCCCTGATTCTGGACAAAATCCAGTCCACGGCGAAGGCCGGAATCCCGCTGTTGCTGGTGGGCGACTTCAACGCCGTATCCGGGGAGAATCCGGTGTATGAGCAGTTGGTGGCCAAGGGGGGACTGGTGGATACCTGGAGTGTGGCTGCGACCCGAAAACAGGAGCGTTTCAACTCCTTCAATGACTTTGGTCCCGCGATGGAACAGGGAAGGCGGATCGATTGGATCCTTTCGCGCTATCCCGTGACGGTCCGGGAAACAGCGGTGGTGGCCATCCAGCGGGACAACCAATGGCCGAGTGACCACTTCCCGGTGGCTGCCTGGCTGACGACGGTTTGACCGGAGGTGTGGTCAGTGCGCCGCGGCGTGGTGCGCCTGGACGTGCATCTCCGGAGCCGGCGTGCCGAGTCCGGCGACCGCCTCATGGGCGAGACCGATGACGCCGCTGGGGAAGATGCCGACCACCAGGATTCCCGCCAGACAGGCGGCCAGGCTGATCCCGACCGCCATCGGGACGGTCACCGGCCGGTCCACAGCGTCCTGGGCGGGCCAGTACATCACCCGGATGATGTTGAAGTAGTAGTAGAGGGACAGGACCACGGACACGCAGGCGATGAGAACCGCGACCAGGAACAGCGGGCTCGTGGGCACCTGGAGGAGGGCTGCCTTGAAGAGGTAGAATTTGCCAAAAAAGCCCGCCAGCGGCGGGATGCCGGCGAGGCTGACCAGCGCCAGCGTCATTGCGGCCGCCAGCAGGGGCGAGCGGTTCCCCAGACCGGCAAAGACGCTGATGTCGTCATTGTCGTCCTGGACCGTGACCCGGGAGATGACGGCGAATGCTGCCAGGGTGGTAAAGACGTATCCGGAAAGGAAATAAAGGATGGCGGTCGAACCGGTGACGTTGGTTGCGCCAATTCCCAGCAGAAGATAACCGGCGTTGGCGATGGAGCTGTATCCCATGAGGCGTTTGACGCTGCGCTGGGCGAGGGCGGCAAAGCTCCCATACAGCATGGTCGCCATGGCGAAGCCCAGGAGTAGGTGGCTCCAGCGGGCCATGACTTCCGGAACGACACTGTAGGCGAGCCGGAGCAGCAGGACGAACCCGGCGGCCTTGGAACCGGTGGCCAGGAAGGCTGTCGTTGGGACGGGAGCGCCCTGATAGACGTCCGGAGTCCACATCTGGAAGGGGAATGCGGAGATCTTGAAGCCCAACCCGACCAGGGTGAGGAGGAGTCCGATGACAAACACCGGGGATTTCCCGAGTTCCGCCTGACGGGAGGCGATCTCGTAGAAGTTGGTGGTGTTGGCGGAGCCAAAGATGAGCGCGATCCCATACACCATGAAGGCGGCCGCAAGCGCCCCGAAAATGAGATACTTCACGCCGGCCTCGAGGGAGGACTGCCGGCGTCGTTGGAAGCTGACCAGGACGTAGAACGTCACGGTCACCAGCTCCAGTGCGACGAACATCAGGATGAAGTCATTGGCGGACGCCGCGAGCAGCATTCCGGCGAGGGCAAAGAGGGTGAGCGCGACATATTCACCATAGCCGTCGAGCCGGTCGGCATATCCGGACGAGATCAGCAGCACCGCGATGGTCGCGACGATGAAGAGCGTCTTGAAGTAGTTGGCGAGGGCATCCACAAGGAACATGCCCCCGAATGCGGTGTCGTCGCCGGGGGCGAGCGCTCCACCGTGCAAGGTCAGAACCAGAAGCAGTCCGGTCGCGGCCGCATAGGCGAGGCCGCGGCGGGCACCGGATGGGATCCAAAGGTCGGCGAGCAGGATGCCCAGGCCGAGGACCACGACCAGAAATTCGATGGCGAGCAATGAGGAGTTCATCGCGGGATGCGGGAATCAGTGGGCCGGTGCAGCGGCGACGGCCGGGGCTGCGGGGGCCGCAGGGGAGGGTTTGAGAAGCGCACGCTCCACGACGAGCGCGGCGCTCGGGCGAATCCGATCCACCAGGACGTAGGGAGCCACGCCAAAAAGAATGAGAGGTACCAGAAGGACGAGGTAGGGGATGCGTCCGGTCCAGCAGGGGACGTCGCCGCCCGTCGTGCCGACATCGGGGCCGTGGGCGACCTGGCGGATGCCGCGCAGCATGTAGATGCCACCGATCAGAAGGCCACCAAACGCCGCCGCCACCACGAATGCGGGGAGGGTGGGCCAGACGCCGAACATCACCGCCAATTCGCCGGCGAAACTGGCAAACCCCGGGACTCCGCAGCCCGCCAGCATCGCCGCCACCAAGGCCGCCCCGATGAAAGGCATCCGACGCATCAGTCCGCCCATGCGGTCGAGTTCCAGATGACCGGTCTCGCGGTAGATGTGGCCGCTCAGGGCGTATTCCAGGGAGGCCAGGAGCGCGTGCGCCACCATGATCAGCACGGCTCCGGTGATGCCGATCAAACTGACACTGGCCAGACCCAGGAACACAAAGCCCATGTGGGCCAGGCTGGAGTTTCCGAACAGCAGGTTCAGGTTCCGTTGACGCATGGCGACCCAGCCACAATACAGAATGTTGCCGAGGCAGAGGATCGCGAGGATCCGGGTCCATTGGGCGACCCCCTCCGGAAGCAGCGGGAAGGCGGCGCGGAGAAGGGCGAAGGCTCCCACCTTCTTGAGGATGCCGGCGTGCATCATCGCCGTGGCCGTCGGGGCGGCCGCGTAGCCGGCGGGTGCCCAGCTATGAAATGGCCACAGGCCCACCAGAGTCCCGAACCCGAACAGCAGGAGCCCGAAGAGAACGGTTTGAGTGGAGGCCGGGAGCGGATGCGTCTTCAGCCAGGCGGCGAGCGTGACGACGTCCAGCGTATTGGCACCCGACAAGGCATAGAGCCCGATCAATCCCACCAAGGCCACCAAGGCACCGAGGGAGAGATACAGGGTGATCTGAAAGGCGATCGCGCTGCGATCCGCTCCGCGGCCCCAGATGCCGATCATGAGGAAGGTCGGCACCAGCGCCAGTTCGTTGAAGAAGTAGAGGAAGAACAGGTCCAGCGAGATCAGGGATCCGAGCACCCCACCGGAGATCACGAGGAGGAGGACGTAAAAGAAGCGTTCGTGGGATTTGATCTCGGAGGAAACCCAAGTGGCGGCGAACGAGACCAGAGCGCCGACGAGCAGGAGTCCGACGCTGAGACCGTCCACACCGACGTGGTAGTTCAATCCGATCGCCGGGACCCACGCATGGTTCGCGACCATCTGGTATCCGCCGATCCCGACGTGAAAGGTGAAGAAGATCGTGGTGGCCACGAGGAGGTTGACCCCCGTCATGCCAAGGGCGATGCCACGCCAGGCAGCACTGTACGCCGCGGGAACCAACAGGATGACCAAGGCTCCCAGAATGGGGAGCAGGGGGAGCAGGGAAAGCGTGGACATGGCGATTATTTCAGGGCCAGGAGGACGACCAGGGCGACCCCGGCCACGAACAGGAACGCGTACGTCTGGAGATTGCCGGTCTGGACCAATCGGAGTGCTCGTCCGAACAAATCCATGCCGCCTGAAATTCCGCGGACAAACAACCCTTGGACAATCCAGCGGTCCACCCAGTCTGCGAGCGCGGCGACGGCGTCGTGAAGGGGGATCAGGGTTGCCGCGTAAATCTCATCGAAGTAGAGGCGGTTGCGCAGCGCGCGGGACAACCGGGGCAGGTGTCCGGGCATGGGATCCATCGCAGCACCCCAATAGGTGGCGAAGGCGACGGACAGACCAAAGGCCATCAGACCGAAGCCGAGGAAGGCGCCGAGGGGCGAATGATTGAACGGTTCGAAGAAGACGTCCGAAAAGCCCTCCGCGGAGTGGGTGACCGCTCCTGGGAAAATGGCTGACTTGAAATAGGCGCCCACGGGAAGCCAACCGAGGGAGACCGACGGAACCGCGAGGATCAGGAGCGGGAGGGTCATGTTGCGCCCGGGATCGGCCGCATGGGACGCGGCCTCGCTGCGGGATTCCCCGAGGAACGCGATGATCACCAGTCGGGACATGTAGAGCGTGGTCAGTCCGACCACCAAAACTCCGATGCCGAACAGGACCGGCCGATTCGACGCCAGCGCGGCGGCGAAGATGGCGTCCTTGCTGTAGAAGCCGCTGCTGAGAACCGGAAGACCACACAGGGCTGCCGTCGCCAAGAGGAAGGTCCAGAAGGTGACCGGCATCCGCTTCGCCAGGCCGCCCATTTTCCAGATGTTCTGTTCGTGGTGACAGGCGTAGATCACGGCGCCGGCCCCCAGGAACAGCAGCGCCTTGAAGCAGGCGTGGGTAGTGAGATGAAACATCGCGGCATCGGGACCGCCGCATCCCACGGCCATCACCATGTAGCCGAGCTGTGAGAGCGTGGAATAGGCAAGGATGCGCTTGATGTCGTCCTGTTGGATCGCAATGACGCCCGCGACCAGGGATGTCAGCGCACCGGTCCAGGCGATGACGTCGAGCGCCGAGATGCTGCCAAGGAAGGACAGGGCCGCCGGCCAGGCGGCGGGAAGGTCGAGCAGGAAGTAAACCCGGCACAACATGTACACGCCGGCGGCGACCATTGTCGCTGCGTGGATCAGTGCGGACACCGGCGTGGGGCCCTCCATGGCGTCCGGAAGCCAGACGTGGAGCGGCAGTTGGGCGCTCTTGCCGACGGCGCCGAGGAAGATGAGGACACCCGCGAGGGAGGCTGCGGCGCCGAGGATGCCGGGTTCCGCCTTCAACTTGGCGGCCATGGCGTCGAAGGAGACCGTGCCGGTGGCAGCCCAGACGATGAGGATTCCGAGCAGGAAGCCGAAGTCACCGATGCGGTTTGTCAGAAAGGCCTTTTTGGCGGCATCCGCTGCCGCAGGTTTCTCGTACCAGAAGCCGACGAGCAGGTAGCTGGAGACGCCGACCAGTTCCCAGAAAATGAATGTCTGGACGAAATTGTCCGAAAGGACGATGCCCAGCATCGAGAAGGTGAAGAAGCCGAGGCTGGCAAAGTACCGGGGGTACTCCGGGTCGTCCTCCATGTACCCCGTGCTGTAGACGTGGACGAGGAAGGAGACCCCGGTGACGACCATGAGCATCAACGTCGACAGCGGGTCCACCGTAAGTCCGAGATGCGCGGACAGTGAGCCGACGGACATCCAGGACAGGGGCGTAGCGGCCAGGCGTTCCCCGGAAACGCCGTACAGGAAGAACAGCCAGACGCTAAGACCGAATCCGATGCCCACCGCGGACAAACTGAGTGTGGTGGTCAATTCCCGGTTGCGGCGCAGGCCGAGGGTGATCGCGAGGGCCGAAACCAGGGGCAGCAGCAGGATTGCCCAGGCGAGGTCCTGAAAATTTGTTGCGGGGAGATGGGTCGGTTCCATGGGGCGTCAGTCGGCGGCGACCGTGTCCGGGCGGGGTTGAAGGGGAGCGTCAGTCACAGGCGCAGGCTGTTGAGATCCTCGACGTGCGCGGTGCCACGGCGGCGGTACAAGGCGACGATGAGGGCGAGCCCGACCGCCACCTCGGCGGCGGCGACGGTAATGATGAAGAAGACCATCACCTGTCCCTTGAGATTGGCGTTGTACCGGGAGAAGGCGACCAGGGCGAGATTGGCGGCGTTCAGCATGAGTTCGAGGCTCATGTAGATCACCAGCAGGTTGCGGCGGGCGAGGACGCCGAACAGCCCGAGGCTGAACAGGAGCGCGCTGACGACGAGGTAGTGGTGGAGGCCAACGATCATTTCAGATCCTTCTTGCTGAGCAGGATGACGCCCACCATGCCGACCAGCAGCAGGAGGGACATCGCCTCGAAGGGCAGGAGATAGAGGGTGAAGAGGGTATGGCCCAGGTTCCGGATGCCGCCCTCCACCAAGGGCGTGGTGCCCGCGGATGGCCGGGCGGCGACCACCGCCCGGATCAGGATGCCGGCGATCACCGCCACCGACAGTGCGCCGAGGCCGAGGGTGATGCCGCGGATCTTCCGCCGCTCCTCCTCCTCGAGATTGAGCAGCATGATGACGAACAGGAAGAGCACCATGACCGCGCCCGCGTAGACGAGAATCTGGATCGCGGCGAGGAAGAAGGCGTGAAGAAGAATGTACAGCCCGGCCAGCGAGACAATGGTCAGGACAAGGAACATCGCGCTCGTCACCGGATTCCGGCTGAGCGGATTCGCCACGCAGAGGAATCCAAACACCAGCGCGAGTCCGGCGAAGGCGTAGAAGAGGGCTGAGGGAAGCAGTTCGGACATGGGAGGTCGGGATCAGGCTTCGCGGACCGGGAACGCCTCCTGTTCGCGGGCTTCCTCGAGCTTGTGCTTCCATTTCTGGATGCCGCCATGGATGCCCCCGAGTTCCAGAAGCCTCTGCTTGTTGTACACCATCGCTTCCCGGCTGGTGCCGGTCAGGGAGTAGTCCCGTTGCAGGAAGATTGCCTCCTCCGGGCACACTTCCTGGCAGAGACCGCAGAAAATGCACCGGAGCATGTTGATCTCGAATTCCTTCGGCATCTTCTCGGCGTTGGCACGGTCTGCCGGAGCGCCATCAGGGCCGGGCGGGGTGATCCGGATCGCCTTGGGAGGGCAGATGAATTCGCAGAGCTGGCAACTGACGCACTTGGTGTCGCCCTCCTGATCCTTCACGAGGTAGGGCGCGCCACGATAGCCCTCGGGGACAACCCACTTCTCCTCCGGGTATTCCATCGTGAGGGGTTTCCCCTTCAGGACGGATTTTGCGAAGTGTTTCCAAGTGACCTGAAGGCCGCCGACGATGGACGGCAGGTAGGTGCGCTCCAGGAGACTGAGGGGTTTGCGTTCGACAACCTTGGTCATGGGGGTCCGTTTCCGTTCAGTCGTTCAGGGCGGCCAGCACGAGGGCGGTGACGAGAATGTTGACGAGGGCCAGCGGGATGAATCGGCGCCATCCGAGGTCCATCAATTGGTCGTAGCGGAAGCGGGGGAACATCCAGCGAACCCAGATGAACACGCCCATCAGGACCAGCATCTTTACGAGGAAGCACACGATGTGGCCCACGCCCCCGAGGAAGCCCTGTGCCGCACCGCCGCCCCACGGGTAGGCCCATCCTCCGAAGAACAGCGTCACCATCATGGCCGAGGCGGCGATCATGTTCGCGTACTCACCGAGGAAGAAGAGGGCGAACTTCATCGAACTGTATTCGGTGTGGTAGCCGCCCACGAGTTCGGATTCGGATTCGGGGAGGTCAAACGGCAGGCGGTTCGTCTCGGCGAAGGCGGACACCAGGAAAATGAAGAAGGCGAGGGGCTGCTTCCAGGCCATCCAGTGCAGGATGTTCGCACCCTGGTATTCGACCACCTTGGAGAGGTTGAGATCTCCAATCACCATGAACACCGCAACGACGCTCATGCCCATGGCGATCTCGTAGGAGATCATCTGGGCCGAGGAGCGGATGCCCCCGAGGAACGGATACTTGGAGTTCGAGGCGTAGCCCGCGAGCACAATCCCATAGACTCCCAGTGACACGATGCCGAAGGAGTAAAGGATGCCGACGTTCAGGTCGGCGATCACCATCGGGTTGTTGGGGTTTCCGAGGGTCGATCCGAACGGGATGACCGCGATGGTCATGAAGGCCGGGATGGCGGTCAGCGCGGGCGCCAGCCAGAAGTACACCTTCCGGACGTACGCCGGGGTGAAGTCCTCCTTGAGCAGGAACTTCAGGCCATCCGCCATGGGCTGGAAAATGCCCAAGCGCACCAAGGCGGGACCGATCACCGGAAGATACTGCGCGAAAAACGGCGTGGCGCGGTTTGGTCCGACGCGGTCCTGGATCCAGGCGGAAATCTTCCGCTCGGCGAGCACGGCATACGCCACGAACGTCAGCGTGATGACAAACGCCACCACGATCTTGACGATGCTGAACAGGACGAACTGGGTCGTCGGATCGAGATAGTAGATCGCGTCCATGGTTCGTCCTCAGATCGTCACGTTGACCCCGAGATCACCGATCCCGGCCCATCGGACGCCCCCGAAGGCAGGGATACCATCCGACATTTCATTGAAAAGTCCCTCGAGGGTTGCCGGGACGGCCTGGGCGGTGACCGCGGTGACGAGTTCCCGGAGAAACTCCCATTCGGGGCGCGCGTCGCCGTGCGGTTCGACGGCCTTCAGGAAGCGCTGAAGGCGTCCTTTTCCATTGATGTAGGTCCCGCGCTTCTCGGCATGGGCGCATCCCGGCAGGAGGTAGTGTGCCGCCGCCGTGGTGGGATTCGGAAGGATGTCGCTCACGACGAGGGTTTCGAGCCGGGCGAGCAGATCCGCTCCGATCCCGTGTTGGGTGACGTCTTCGCCGAAGACCACCAGCGTGCGGATGGATCCCGACCGGATGCCTTCGGCAATTTCCGGAAGACGGATCCCCATCTCGGTGTAGGCGATGCCGGTGAGGCGCGCACCGTTGCTGTTCGGATTTCGATCCGCGCTGACGAGGAGGCGGTCCGCCTCCCCCGTACGGGGAACGGAGTCCGTGATCGCCCCGAAGCGGTTGGCCAGCTTCTTCAGCAAATGGAGTTCTTCGGTCGTCTGTCGGGCGCTGGCCACGACGGCAACGCTGCCGGAGACGGCGTTCGAAAGTCGGGCGGTGATTTCCCGGATTGCGGTCTCCCAGGGAATCCGGTCCGAAGTTCCGTCGGCATTGCGGCGGCGGACCTCCTTGAGCCGGTCGGGGCGTCCCACCCACTTGTAGTTCAGGCGTCCGGCATCGCACATCCACGCCGCGTTGACTGCATCATTGTCGCGGGGTTCGTAGCGATGGATCACGTCCTCCCGGGATCCGATGGTGATGTTGCATCCGGTTGAACAGGAGGTGCAGACGCTGCGGGTCTCCTTCAGGAACCACACCCGCATTTTGAAGCGGAAATCCCGCGACGTCAGCGCGCCGACCGGACAGAGGTCGACGGTGTTGAGGGTGTAGTTGTTGTCGAAGGCGCCCTCCTTCCATGCAGCGATGGTGTTGTAGGAGCCCCGGTTCACGATGCCGAGGGCATCATCCCCGGCAATATCGCGGGAGAAGCGGATGCACCGCGTGCACAGGATGCAGCGTTCATCGTCGAGGACGATCCTCGGACCGAGATCCACCGCCTTCGGCTTGTGGACCTTGGTCTCCACGAAGCGGCTGTTGGCCTGACCGTGTTCGACCGAATATTCCTGCAGTTTGCATTCCCCGGCCTGGTCACAAATGGGGCAGTCCAGAGGGTGATTGATCAGGAGCGACTCCAGCACCGCCTCGCGCATTTGCTGGGTGGCAGCGGATCCGGGATAAATCTCCATTCCGGGGGAGATGGGCGTGGCGCAGGCGATCGCCCCTCGCGGGGTGCCGGGCTCGTAGGGAAGGACCGACTTGGCAATCTTGGGAGTGCCATCCGGATTGAGCACCGGCTTGCGGTCGGGTCCCATCATCGGGGTGCCAAACTCAACCAGGCACATGCGGCAGTTGCCGGCGACGGGAAGTTTCGGGTGGTAGCAGTAGTGCGGCACCTCGGCTCCGGCGATCTGGCAGGCCTGGAGCATGGTGGTCGGCTGGAGACGTCCCTGCCAGTCGGGCATCAACTTCGGGACCTCGATCTCCCGTCCGTCCACCTTGATCTTGAGCTTCTCCACCGGGGGCGGCGCGGCGGGTGCCGGGGCGGTTGTCGCGACGTTCGACATGGAAAATCAGTGTTGGGGTCGGGCGGGGTTCGCGGCGCGCGCGGATTCGTCCGCCGCACCCTTGGATTCGAATTCGTCCCGGAACTTCTTCACGAAACTGAGCACCGGCCACGAGGCGGCTTCGCCGAAGGCGCAGATCGTGCGGCCCTGGATGTTTTGGGCGATATGGAGCAGGTAGTCGGCGTCCGACTTGCGTCCCTCGCCATGGTTGAGGCGGTGCAGGGCCTTTTCCATCCACAGCGCCCCTTCGCGGCACGGGGTGCATTGGCCGCAGCTCTCATGGGCGTAAAACTCGGACAGGTTGCCCAGGGTGGCCACCATGCTGCGGGAATCGTCGAGGACGATGATCGCGCTGGAACCGGACATCGTCCCGGCCTGCTGAAGCGAATCGAAGTCGTAGGGAAGGTCGAGCAGGGCGGTTTCCACCGAGGTCATCTGCCCATCGGGACCCTTGCGCTTGAGTTGGAATTTCTCGCCGGCCTTCAGGACCTTGGATGAGGAACCGCCGGGGATGATCGCCTTGAGTTGGCGTCCGGGGCGCAATCCGCCGCCGAAGTTGGGATGCTGGATCAGCTCACCCAGCGTCACCTTGCCCACTTCGATCTCGTAGTAGCCGGGCCGTTGAACATCGCCGCTCAGGCTCACGATGCGGGTGCCGGTGTTGTTGGGCGTGCCCAGCTTGGCGTACTCCGCGCCGCCCAGGGTCACGATGTGGCGGACGTGACACAGCGTCTCGACGTTGTTGACGATCGTCGGGCAGAGGTAGAGCCCGAGCACCGCGGGGAAGTACGGGGGCTTGATGCGAGGATACGGACGCTTTCCCTCGAGCGATTCGATCAGGCCCGTTTCCTCGCCGCAGATGTAGGCGCCGGCGCCCCGGTGGACGTGGATTTCCAGGTCGTAGCCGGTGCCGAGAATGTTCTTCCCGAGAAATCCCGCCGCGCGTGCCTCGGCGAGGGCCTGGTTCAGGCGCCGGGCGGCGATGGGCATCTCGCCGCGGATGTAGATGTAGGCGAGCTTAACGTCATTGGCCCAGCAGGAGATGATCATCCCCTCGATCAGTTGGTGCGGATCGCGATGGAGAATCTGACGGTCCTTGAACGTGCCCGGTTCCGATTCGTCGGCGTTGCAGATCAGGTAAATCGGTTTGCCGCTGCGGCGGTCCACGAAACTCCACTTGAGTCCGGCGGAAAATCCGGCGCCGCCCCGCCCCCGGAGACCGGATTTCAGCACCTCATCGCGGATGACCTCCTGCGGCGACTGCTTCTTTCCGTCCGGGAGATCACGCGCGGCGGTGGACAACGCCTTGCGCAGCGCCTCGTATCCGCCGTGGCGCTGGTAGCACCCGATGTCCGGTGTGAAACCGGGTTGATCGAGGTTTTTTGTGATGAGTTTAAACTCTTCAGGCATGGCAGTGCTTGACTCGACGGTTCACCTGACTAGCTTTGCCGCGCTTCCGGCCTGCCCGATGGTGTAACGGTAGCACAGCAGTCTCTGAATCTGCTTGTCATGGTTCAAATCCATGTCGGGCAGCCAATCCTTCCGGTCCCCATTCGCGGGGAACGAATTTCCGGAAACGACTCCAGCAGGGAAACCCCGATGGATCCGGTGTTCGGTGGAGTTATTGGCGCTCACTCCGTTACCCTCCCCCGGGTCAGGACCTTCTCCGCGTCCGCGGCGGTGACCTTCTCCAGCAGATCATCGTTGACCATCACCACCGGCGCGCTTCCGCAGCTCGCGAGGCATTCGACGAATTCCACGGTGAACTTCCCGTCCGGCGTGGTCTGGGGACCATGCTTCGCGGTGTCGAGGCCCAGGTTCTTGCAGAAATGGTCCCGCAACTCGTAGGCCCCCGCGAGCGCGCAACTCAACGTCCGGCACACCCTGACCTGCGTCCGGCCAAGTTTCTCCTGCCGGAACATCGGGTAGAACGTCACAAGTTCGTACACGTTGATCGGCTGCAGACCGAGCTTGGTGGCGGTCCACTCCACCGCGTCCCGGGAAATGAATCCGAAGTGCTCCTGGAGGGCGTGCAGGAACATCAGCGAGGCGCTCCGCTTCTGCGGGTAGTGCGTCGCCAGTTCGTCCAGCTCGGCCTCCAGTTTGGATGGAACGGAAAAGCTCATGCGAAAATTCTCACCGGTCACATTCGCCCATCACGAAGTCGAGGGAGCCAAGGACCGAAACCACGTCGCTCATGAGGCAGCCCGGCAGCAGGACGGGCAGGATGCTCAGGTTGCAAAACGATGGGGACCGGATCTTCAGCCGGTAGGGCGTGCCCCCGCCGCGGCTGTTGATGTAAAAGCCGAGCTCGCCCTTCGGGTTTTCGGCACCGAAGTAAACCTCTCCGGCCGGCGCATTGGGGCCCTCGGTCACCAGCATGAACTGGTGAATGAGTTCCTCCATCTTGGTCAACACGGCGGACTTCGGGGGGAGAAAGACCTTGCCGTCCGCGACATGGACAGGCTCCCGCGAGGGGTTGTCAGCCCCGCCCGGAATGCGGTCCACGCATTGGCGGAGGATTCGAACGCTCTGGCGCATCTCCTCCATGCGGACGAGATACCGGTCGTAGCAATCACCGACCGATCCCACGGCGACGTCAAATTCCAGATCCTTGTAGCAGAGATACGGGTGCGCCTTGCGGACGTCGTAGTCGCATCCGCTGCCGCGCAGATTGGGGCCCGTCAGGCCGTAGGCGATGGCGTCCGCACGGGAAATAACCCCGATGTCGCGGGTGCGATCCACCCAGACCCGGTTGCGGGTGAGCAGCTTCTCCGACTCGTCAATTTGGGCCGAGACGCCGTCGCAAAAGTCGCGGACGGCCGCGATCCATCCGGCGGGCGTGTCGCGGGTTACCCCGCCGATGCGGGTGTAGGATGTGGTGAAGCGCGCTCCGGTCAGTGACTCGGCCAGATTATAGATCTTCTCCCGTTCCGTGAAGGTGTGCAGGAACACCGTCATCGCGCCGACGTCCATGGCGAATGCGCCCAGTCCCAGCAGGTGCGCCGAGATGCGGGCCAGTTCGCAACAGATGACCCGAATGTACTGGCAGCGGGGCGGGATGCCGGCGTCGATCCCCAGCAACTTTTCCACCGCCAGCGCGTAGGCCACGTTGTTCGCCAACGGTGCCAGGTAGTCCAGGCGGTCGGTATACGGGATGAACTGATTCCAGGTCATCGCCTCCGCAATTTTCTCGTCACCCCGGTGGAGGTAGCCGATGTCCGGATCTGCCTTGGTAATGGTCTCGCCGTCGAGTTCAATCACCAGTCGCAGCACGCCGTGGGTGGCGGGATGCGACGGCCCCATGTTGACGACCATCCGGTCCCCCTGGAGGTCCTGAAGTTCGTCGGCGGAAGCCGTGGCGATACGTGCCGCGGGTTCCTTGATGTTCAATTCCTGGACAGCCATCGAATCCTAGGGTTGCGGAGTGCGGGCGCGCGGTTCGCGCTGGGTGGAGTCGCGCCCGCCGGGTGCGGTGACGAACGGGCCGCCTTCCAGCGGTGCCGGCCGGGTGAACGCGACCTCGGGAAGGTCTGTGGGTTTGCCGGCAAGCGGGAAATCCTTTCGGAGCGGGAAATAGGGATAGCCCTCCCACATCAGGATTCGACGGAGGTCGGGGTGCCCGGAAAACCGAACTCCCATCATGTCGTAGGCCTCGCGTTCATGCCAGTTGGCGGCGGGCCAGACGGTCGAAACGCTTGGAACCTCGGACTGCTCCTCACCGACGTGGGTTTTCAGGCGGAGGTGGCATCCCGAGCCCACCGAATACAGCTCGTACACGACGGTCCAGCGTGGATCCCCGCCGTAGTTGTCCACGGTGCTCAGGTCCAGCAGGAGGTCGAATCCGCAGGCGTCTTTGGCGTAGCGGCACACCTCCACGATTCGCCCGGCATCGGATACCGTCAGTGCGAATTCCCCCCGAAATTCGGAGGGTGACGACACCAGGTCGCCAAACTGGGAGCAAATCCGGCCGGCAAGTTCTTGGGGGGAGGCCACAGGGGGAAGGTGGTTGCCGTAAACGGGTTCAGGAGTGCGACGTCACGGGGGCCGGGGCGGCGGGATTGCCGATCCGGAGCCCGAGGCGTCCGTATTCGGACGGCGCCACGTCCTTCTTCAAGGTCTTGGTGATCGGGTCGCGGCTGACCTTGTCCTGCAGCTTCATCAGCGCGTCGAGCAGTGCCTCGGGCCGCGGCGGGCAGCCGGCGATGTACACGTCCACCGGCACAATGTTGTCCACGCCCTGCAGGACGGCGTAGCTGCGGTACATGCCTCCCGTCGAAGCGCAGGCTCCCATGGCGATGACCCACTTGGGCTCTGCCATCTGCTCGTAAATCCGGCGTACCGCGAGGGCCATCTTGTAGGTGACCGTTCCCGCAACAATCATCACGTCGGATTGACGGGGGGAAAATCGCATGACCTCGGCGCCAAATCGGGAGATGTCGAACCGGCTGGCCCCGGCAGCCATCAGCTCGATGGCGCAGCAGGCCAATCCCATCGGCATGGGCCAGAGGGAGTTCTTTCGAAACCAGTTGATCGCCGAGTCCAACTGGGTGTGGACGACCTCGCCCTCAATCTTGGAATTGTAACCAATTTCCGTCGAAACGGAGGGGCTGGGCGATGCTGTCGTGGAGGCCATGGGATGCGCTCGACGCCCCGTGAATCGGAGCGGTCGCGGCACTTTGGGTTCGCCCCGTTTTCATCGCAAGCGGCTTTTGTGATTCTTTTCACAAAGTCGGGTGGAATGGGGTCGGCTGGCTGGCAATCCGGGGCTCCGTATCCCATATGGCAGGGTTGTTTCCCCTTGGATTTTATGGATTCCAATCCCGAGGTGCGGACCGGTAGCCTTACCTCCGTGAAATCCCTGAACCGATGGATCGGAGTGGCCGCGGCTGCCTGCATTGTCCTGGGCCCACTTCCAGGGGCGGCCCAGACGCAGTCATCGAAACATTCCCCGCCGCTTTCCGAGGGGGCCCCGCAACAGGTGGGCATCTCCCGGGACCGGTTGGCGCGCATCGACCAATTGTGTCGCGACGCCGTTCAGTCGGGACAAATCCCGGGAGTGGTGGCCCTCGCGGCTCGACGGGGAAAGATCGTCTTTCACAATGCCTATGGCACCGCGGATGCCGATACGGGACGTCCGTTGCGCCGGGACGACATTTTCCGGATCGCCTCCCAGTCCAAGGCCATCACGGCGACCGGGGTCATGATGCTTTGGGAGCAGGGGCGTTTCAAACTGGATGACCCCATTTCCAAGTACCTTCCTGAGTTCAAGAGTCCGCAGGTGTTGAAGACGTACAATGAGGTGGATGGCACCTGGACGGGAGAGCCTGCGAAGCGGGGGATTACGATTCGGGACCTCCTAACGCATACGTCCGGTCTGGGGTACGGCGTGATCGATGGCGATCCCCGCTTTAAGGCGATTTACGCCAAGGCGGGGATTGTGGACCTGTTTACGACGGAACCGGTGGTTCTCGCCGACAATGTCCGGAAGCTCGCCGCCCTCCCGCTGCATCATCACCCCGGGGAGAAGTTCACCTACAGCGAGGGATTGGACGTCCTCGGCCGGTTCATTGAGGTGATCTCAGGTCAGCCGTTTGATGTGTTCCTGCAGACTCACATCTTCGGTCCCCTGGGGATGAGGGACACGGGGTTCTACCTTCCGGAGTCCAAGGCGGGCCGTCTCGTCCAGGTTCAGAAGCCCGCCGACGGGAAGTGGGTGCGGTACCCGGTTACTTTTTACGATCCCAACTACCCGATCCAGGGCGCCAAGACCTTTTTCTCCGGCGGCGCAGGGCTTTGCAGCACGGCGAAGGATTATGCCACGTTCCTGCAAATGTACCTCAATGGCGGCGAACTGGGTGGCGTGCGGATTCTCAGCCGGACCACCGTGGAGACGATCCTGAGCGGACAGGTTCCGGTGGATCTGTGGGGCAATGGCGACAAGGTGTATGGACTGGCCTTTGGAATCGTCACGGAAAAGGGGAAGGCCAAAGGGGGCGAGGGCAGCCCGGGGACGTTCGACTGGGGCGGTTACTTCAATACCCAGTATTTTGCAGATCCCAAGGAGGGCTTGATCGGCGTGCTGATGAAGCAGACGCAGGGAGGCAACGACGAGACCGGATGGAAGTTTCGGCTCCTGGTCGAGCAGTCGGTGGATGATTGAAAAGGGATTGGGAATTGGTCATTCGTCCGTGGTCCCCGTGGCGGGACTGGACGGTGCGGGGATCAGGGGCGCCAGGCGAATTGGCCGCCGACGAGGGTGGCGGTGGGTTTGCCCCGGAGCCGCCAGCCGTGGAAGGGATTGTTCTGCGAGCGGCTCGCGGTATCCGCACGGTCGCAGGTCCATTCCACGTCCGGGTCGAAGACCGTCACGTCTGCAGGTCCCCCCACCTTGAGTTCACCGCGGCCGTCCGAAAGGTTGAGCAGTCGGGCAGGGTTCACAGTGTACTTGGCCAGGAGGGCGGAAAGTCCGAGGCGTCCGGTATGGTGCAGGGCCATCAAGGAAAGGGTCAGTTCGGTTTCCAGTCCGACGATGCCGAAGGGGGCGTCGTCGAATTCGACCTCCTTTTCCGACTGCGTGTGCGGGGCATGGTCGCTGGCGAGAATCGTCAGCGTTCCATCCACCAGGCCCTGGAGGATCGCTTCGCGGTCCGCGGCGGACCGCAGCGGCGGGTTCATTTTGAAATGGGTGTGATAGGCGGGCCAGGACGGTAGCGCATGGCCCCCGAAAAACTCCGAGGCAATCCCGGATCCGTCCCCCTTCCAAAACACCTCGCTGCCGGCTATGGCCGCATCCGTGAGCGTAAAATGGTGGGGACAAGCCTCTCCTGAGATGGGGACCCCGCGGGTACGGGCTTCCCGGAGCAGGCGGACGCTTCCTGCAGAACTCAGATGTTGGCAATGGATGGGGGTTCCCGTCAATTCCGCGAGAAGGATGTTGCGGGCGACGATGACCTCCTCCCCGGAAGCCGGCCAGCCCCGCAACCCGAGCACGGTGGAATGGAGGCCCTCATGCATGACCCCGTCCGTGACCAACCCGTAATCCTGACAATGGTCCATCACGGGGAGTCGGAACATGCGTGCGTACTCGCAGGCCCGCCGCATCAGTTCATTGTTCTGGATGCAGTGTCCGTCATCGGTGAGGGCGACGACCCCCGCCTTTGCGAGGGACCCGATGGGTGCCAATTCCTCGCCGGCGATGGAACGGGTCAGGGCCCCGCTAACCTCGACGCGGACGACCGCCGACTTCGCGCGTTCCTGGATCAGGGCAACGGTGCCTGCATTGTCAATGGACGGCGACGTGTTGGGCATGCAGACGACCGTCGTGAATCCACCACGGGCGGCGCAGCGCGCCCCGGTATGGATGTCCTCCTTCTTGGTTTGTCCCGGCTCCCGGAAGTGGACGTGAAGATCGATCAATCCCGGACACACAATCCGCCCGGCCGCCTCCAGGATTTCGCCTCCCGGCGGGGTTAGGATTCCCGGGCGGATCTCGGCGATTTTCCCGTCGTGGATCAGGACATCCGAAACCTGGTCCAGACCGGACGCCGGATCCACGACCCGTCCTCCCCGCAGCAGCAGCGCACTCATCGTGGGTGCGACGCTATCCCGGAAGGGTTCAGCGGAACAATAGCGACCCTCCCGTTCGTCGTCCGGCCTTCAGGTCGTCCTTCGGAGTGGGTGGTGATCAGCGGGATCCCAAACCCCGGGCTTGCGCCGACCGAATGAACCGGCTTTTCTTTCGGCCGTCGGACGCGGGTGTAGCTCAATGGTAGAGCGCCAGTCTTCCAAACTGGTTACGAGGGTTCGATTCCCTTCACCCGCTCCATCTCCCCCAACGACTGCGGTCCGGTCCTCCAGCCTCCCGGGGCCTTCGCGGTGGTCCTTGGGATCCCTCGAGGGCGTGGGTTTTGGGTCTTTCCTGCGGCGCGTTGATGAGGGATCTCCCGTGGGCTCCGTCCTGGATTTAGAGGCTCTGCGGTCGGTTTCTTGACGTCCCGGTCCCGGATTGCTCCTTCCGCGGCGTTCACGTCGCCTGCTGTGGTAGTCACCCGGAGCTGAGATGATTGACCTGGGCCGGGTTGGGCCTGCGACTTTCCGCGCGTGGCAGTACGGTCCAAAGTCCTATTCCAGGATTCGGAGAGGAGCGTACACAACGGCGATGCGGATGCCGCGAGTTCCTCCCAACGGAGGAGGCGCGTGACCCCGCACATCGCATGTCAATGCCTTCGGGTGGCGGAAAGATCGTGGAATCGGGCCGGGCTGATGCCGGTGGCCGGTGGTTTCGTGTGCTCCATTTCCGGGATCCGCGGTCGCCGTCGGAGATCCGGCAGGCGTTCGAGCGCGACACCCTGGTTTTGTGGGCTGTGAAATGCGTGGGCCGTGAGTTGAGGATGAATGCCGAGACGCAGGTGGAGGGGGTGCGGTTTCAATTGGAGCTTCGTTTTCTCGCAGCCACTCGACTTGAGAACTTCTATTCCCTCGAGGCCGTGGGTTGCTGGGATCGAACGGACCGGGCCAATTTCGACCATCAACGGCACCGGGCGGAAGGCTGGTTCCAGGGGTGGACTCGTGAACTGAGGGAGATCGCTCCGCCATTCCCAGGGGAACCCTATTCCGAACACTATGGGGAACGATGCGAAGTAGCGCTTTCGCACTCCGGAAACCTGAGGAAAGTGGCCGATGTCCAGAGGGCCATCCTGGAAGGCATGCGGCGGGGCGGAACCTTTGGCCGGGTTCACAAGGAGGGAGGCACGAGTATTTTCTGGAGACGCGGAAGATTCGTCCGATTGGACTACGGGGACAACCCGGGCCGGATCGAGTTCGCAGACGAGGTCTCCTTTCTCCGGATGTTGTGGGAGTTCCATGAGTGGAAAGTCCGACCGAGCGCTTCCAGTGTGGCACTCCAGGAATTCGACGCGTGGACGGTCATCCTCCGCCAAATGTCGGCGGATGGGGGGGCGCGGGTCCTGTTCCCACGCTGGTCGAATCTACTGGGTGCCGGTTTGTTGATCCTCCTGGCAGGGGGGATTGCGACGTGGCAATTCCTGACCATCAAGTCCGCCGGATTTCCCCTGGGTCAGGTCGCCCGGTCGTCCACCCATGTGTTCCAGGTGTTCGGCACCGTCGAACGTCGTCTGCCGGGATTTCGCCGGTTGGCGATGAAGGAACGCCTGCGGATCGACCTGCGGGCGGTTTCCATCGCGGATCCCTCCCAACAGGAGTCCTTCCATTTGCTGACCCAGCCCCTGTCGACGGAGATCATGCCGATGACTCGGATTCTTGGTTTGGAGGGGGATGTGGTATGGGTCCAGGCTCTCGATCTGTTTGCGATCGATCTGACCACGGGAAGGGTTTTGCGGTCCGCAGACCTCGCAGCACTGAACGGAGGCCTCGGCGGCTTCCTGACGACGGCGAGGTTCCACTTCGACGGGCGTTTGGTGGCGGTCGCCCCGGACGAACATCAGGCGTATGTCTTTCCGGTGGATTCCTTCAAGGCGATCGCGTGCCCGCCTCCGCCAAGGGGGACTTGGATGGACGAGCAGGTGAAGTCCCGCTTCGAGTCCTCCCTGTGTTCGGGGGGATGGCTTTCCGCAGGGGAGTGGCTGGCCTTGGCGCCGCGGGACGATCCCAGGGACCTGCCCGAACCGGGAAAGCGACTTCCCCGGGATTTTTCCCCGGGCCGGATGGACCGAAAGCTCAGCGTGTTTCGTGGAACCGCGGACCCGTCCCTCGAACATGCCACAATACAAGCGTGCCGGCGGATTTCGGATGCCGAGTACCCGTCGGGAGTTCTGCTTCGCTCCAGGCCCGGTGGGGATCTTTTGCAACTGAGGGGGCCGGATAGTGTCCTCCTCTTGTCATGGAAGCAGGGGGGGTACCAGATGACGCGGCTGTCCCCCGGAGGAGAAGCCATCTGGAGCATGCCCACAGGATTGGGGCAACTGATGCAAGTCCTGCCGGGGACGGACGTCGTGGTCCTGGTCGGAGTCCCGACGCCAACCCAGGACCGGTCTGCGGACCCGGTCCTCCTTCTAGTGGAGGTGACCACTGGGCAGATTCGTGGACTCTCCTTATGGCGTTAGCTTCGGGGAAAGGCATTCTTGGCCGACACTTGGCGCTGTTTGCTCACGCCTTGGGTGTGTTTCTGCCCGTGCTTGCCTCCGAATCCACCCTCCATCCGCTCCCGGACGCCATTGAGCCCGGGGAGATTCACGTCACGCTTCGCGGAGCCGCCATTGCCGGAGAAGACTATGCGGTCATCCTCGAGTACCGTCCCTGGCGCGAACGGGATGTAAGGAAGACCCGGCACTTGAGACTTTTCGGAGGGTGGATGGGTGGGGCTTCGGGGAAGTGGATTCGGACACAACGCGAGGAGTTTCACCTTCGGCGACAGCGCATCACGGCTGCTGACACCCAAATGGACTTCGTCGTCCCGCTCCGGGATCCGGATCCCGGATACGCGTCGTATCAATTGTCCGACATCGCGGTGGTGGGAAGCGTGACGGGAACGCTCAGATTCGGACGTTGGTTTGCAGGGGTCCCCGCGTTGGAAAGCGGCTTTGGGATCAGCGGTCGCGGGGAGGTGCTTTGCGGTATCGTCCGACCGAGCGGGCTTGGTGCCTTTCCCCTGCGCGGTTGGCTCCCCCTCTGGCCGGCGTTGAGGCGGGTGGATCTTGAAGTTCACCCGGTCGCCGTCCCGACGGTGTGTGTGTTCGAGGCTTCCCAGAAGCATCACTGGGATGGCTGGCGTCAGGGAACCCCCGATTTTTGGCCGGGCGGGCAGACCGTCGCCCTCAGGCACATCGCCGGTTCCACATTCTGGAGGGAGCATACCTATCCCATGGTGGCACCTGCCTCGGAGGCGCCGTCCACTCGCCCAGGGTCTCCTGCCGGAGTGTTGTCCGGGGTGCAGCTTGAGATTTTCTGGCCCGAAGGGGGAATCCTCGACTTCCCTGAAACCCGACTGGACGGGGAGGTGGAAATGGTTTCTGCACCGGTCTCAAGTCTTCCGCCTCGGGCCGCGGCGTCGCTGGCGGAAAGCGTCCGCCTCCGTCCCGGTCAGGAACCTGGCTCCCTTGCATCCGGGGAATGGGAGGCTTTGGTGGACAGTTTGCCGGACATCGAGCGACCGCTTGGATTTGAAAGGGTCCAGGTCCGCGGCGGCGAACCCCAGCTCAGGATCTCGCGCAAAACGGGATTCAACGAGCCTTGGATTTGCATCCTGGGATCCGCCTATGACGACAACCAGAGATACCGTGTCATCTCCCTGGTGGTGAGCCCGGAACGTTGGCGGGGTCCCGTACCCGAATAAAGCCCTCAACCCGTTGCGAGAGGGTTTGGCGTCCTGGAGCCCGGTTGTGCGCCCGATGGGACGCGGACTCACGGGGAGTTGTCATGAGGCGGCAGGGAAGGGTGGACCCCGCGGCCCAGCGACGTCATCCGGGAATTGGCGGGAATTGGGGGGCCTGGGAAGTTTCGGCGAACGGACTCCCCCCGGTTCGGACTGAGAATCCGGGTGACAACTCCATGCGCCCACGAAACCCTGAGGCCCGGCAGCCAACTCCGCTGTCGTCGAACGTGAATATGACCAACCCGCCCCCTGATCTTGCGGTCATCCTCCTTCTGGCCAGCGATGCGGACCGTACCGCGACCTTTTACAAGGATATCCTGGGGGTTCCCCTGGTCGCCGAGCGGCACGATGGGCGTCAGACTCACTATGCCTGCCGGCTTGGTTCCAGTTACTTCACGATCCAGCCTCGGGCGGATTTTGGAGCCCCTCCCGGAAGCGGCTACGACTCCCTCCAGTTGTGCCTGACGACGCCCGACATGGCGGTGTTTATGGCCGGGTTGGCGGAGCAGGGGATTCAGCCATTGCATCCGCCGAAGCCGTTTGAGCATACCCAGTTCACGACCCTGCTGGATCCGGATGGGCGGCACGTCCGGGTGATGACGCCTTGGGGACGTCCCGACTGAACGCCCGAAGGAACCGCGGTTTCCCCGATCCTTTCGGGAGAAACCGGCGGTACGGATTGACGGGGAATGCGGTGCCGCGAAGGGCGCGGATCGAGCCCGAGTCCGGTCCGTTCGTGATGCCGGGAGCCGGATTCGCTGCGACTAGCGGATGCCCGCGAGTTCCTGAAGCAGGTGCCAGTTTTCGAGGCGCTCCTGGCGTGCGGCAAGAATCGTGGCGCTGGGCTTGCCGTCCTTGTCGAAGTGCTTGGAGAAGCGACCCTCGCTCCGGGCGAACATGACGAAGTCATACACTTCGCCGGTTTTGGGCTCGACGTAGAAGTCTTCGGTCGTGGCCGGGTTCCCCTGGAGACTGAGCCGCTCGCTGATCTTCTCGCCCTTGCGGGGATCGTACATGAGCACCGGGAACGAACGGGTGTCCACGGCGAGCTTGGACTGCTGCATCGCCATGTTGTCGCCGACCCCGTGTTCGGGTTGGCAGGTGGTGTACACGCTGACAATGGCGGGGCCGTCGTACTCGTTGGCCGCCATGATCGACTTGTAGAAGTGGTTGGTCATCGCGCAGCTCGTCTGGGCAACGAACGTGTTCGGATGCATCATGGCGATCTGGGCGATCTCCTTCCGACGCTCCGTCTTTCCGGGGATGGCCTTGCCGTGAACCGAGAACTTGGTGTTTTGGCCCATGAAGGTGGCCGTCGAACTTTGGCCGCCGGTGTTGGAGTACACCTGGGTATCGAGGATCAGGACTTTGATGTTCATTCCCGACGCCAGCATCCGGCTCAGCGCCTGGAAACCAATGTCGAGCATCGCTCCGTCGCCGCCGAAGACCCAAAGTTTCTTGTCCTTCCATCCCATCTGATCCCAGCGCGCGCGGACGCCCATGGCGTACGTCGGGCCGTTCTCGAAGAGGGAATTGGACCAGGGGACGAGGTAGGGGTTGTACGGATAGGTCGAGGCGTACACCGTCGAGCATCCCGTGGAATTGACGATGCCGATGTTTTCCTTGCCGTACACGAATCCGGTGGCGGCCAGCATCATTCGGATGGCGGTGCCTTCGCCGCAGCCCATGCAGGATCCCGCGCCGCCGACGTACAGCAGCGAACGGTCCGCGAGCATCATGTCCGTGAGCAGCTTTTCGTTGATGAACTGCTTCGGAGTCTCCGGAAGCTTGCGGTAGAAATTGAAGGTCTTTTGGAATCGGGGGAGGACGTTGCCCTCCTTCTTGAGCATGGCCAGCGCACCGTGATCGCCGCAGGCCTCGACGCATTCCGCGCAACCCTTGCACTTGGTCGGGTCGATGAAGATGCCGAAATAGCCGGGCTCCTGGCCCTTCTTTTCGTACACGTTCCAAAACTTCGTCGTCTTGCCGAACTGCTTTCGGTAGTGCTCGCGCTCCACGGGATCCGCGACGGTTTCGAGTTCCGCCTCGAGCTTCGCCTTGGGCACCACCTTGCCGAGGATGGCGGTGTCGGGGCATTCCGTGACGCAGGCCATGCAGGCCACGCAGTTGTCGGAGTTCAGCAGCGGAATCTCGGGCGCGATGTAGGAGAAATCGCGCAGAACGGCGGAACCCGCAGTGATCAGGGACCTCGCCGTGGACAGGTCGGCGGGAAGGCCCATTTCCGCGGAGCCGTCGTTGTAGGCTCCCACGATGCGTTCATTGAAATCGGCGACGTTGAGGACGTCGTCTCCGACCGGCCGCACGTTCAGGCGCTGGGGCATGGCCGGGGCGGGGGTCTCAAGGGTGGCGTTGCTCATGAAAGGGGTGGCTAAGGCGGGCGATCGAAGGGTTACTTGGCAAAGACCAGGGTCTCACCGCGAACCATCTCGCGGGGTTGGTTCGTGGAGGTAATGATCTCCGAGGGGACTTCGCGGACGTCCTTCAGTCCCTGTTTGACACAGGCGAGGTTCTCCTGGACGACGTGTTCGCCGCGCTTGCCGAAGTATTTCCGGATGTACTTTTCCACGGCACCCAGAACGGTTTCCTCGTTCATTCCCGAGCGAGCCGCAAACGGGGTGACCTTGATGAAAATGCCGACCAGGACGACGCCCTGCATGCGCTGCTGCAGGTCGGGGTCGGTCGCGATCTCCCGCGCGATCTTCACGGTGTCCAGGTAGTAGACCCGGAGCTTCTTGGTCCGGATGATCTTGCGTCCGAACTCCGGGATCTCCGCCCAAACCTGTTCGGGGTTGGTATGCGGGCTCTGGATGAACACGCTGCCCTCGGGGGCGATTCCCGCGAGGGGATTCCCCAGGTTGAACGCATTGACGTCGTTGAGCGGGATGAATTCCACGTGATCGAGTTCGCTGTGGGAGCGGACGTGATCATGAGCCACCGTCAGGTAATAGGTCGTGGGGAGACCCTTCTTCTCGGAGCCGTACTTCGGGTAGGCCTGGACGTAGAGATTGAACAACTCCCCGACGAAGGAGGCGATCAGCTTGTTGGTGGTGACGGATCCGAATCCGCCGACCGAATGTCCGCGCATGGAGAACGCTCCTTCCGGACGGATATCGGGATCTTCCGCGTCCGGCAGCGCGAGCTCATGCTTGATGCCGACCACCGAGAACTCCCGGGGCTGTTCGGACTGCATGTTGCGGGTGATCGCGATGAAGTGACCCGCGCGGATGTCCCGGGAGCCGAGGCCTGCGGAGCAGGAGTAGATCCGGGGAAGACGGTGCACCTCGGGGTAGGAAGTCTGCCCGCTGGATCCGTAGTGAAGGCCAATCAAGGCGTCGGCGAAGGAGGCCTTGATCGCCTGGACGAGCGGATTGGACTGCGCGAGGGGGTTGTCCATTCGCTCGATGACGGTGAAGGCGCGGACATTCTTGAGTGCCGCCACCAACTGGGTTGCCGGGAACGGAGCGAAGCAGGTGACATGAACAACACCCACCTTCACTCCATACTTCGACCGCAGATAATCCACGGCAGCCTGGGCGGTTTCCATCATCCCCCCCATTCCAACGAGGGCGAATTCGGCATCGTCCATCAGGTAGGTGTCCACCATCCGGTAGCGGCGGCCGGTGTTCTGGTAGAAGACCTCCATGGCCTCCTCGACGGCGGCCGGGACGCGATCGTAGTACCCCCGCTGGGCGATCTTGCCCTTCATGTAGGAGTCCTGATTTTGAACGACGCCGGACATCAGGGCGTTGCGGGGATCAAACAGACAGCGGAGCTTCTGGTTGGGATCCCCCATGTACTCCTTCATGAACGCGGTCTCCGGGAGTCGGACGTTCTCGATGGTGTGCGTCGTCAGGAAGCCGTCCTGCACGTTCATGAACGGCGTGTCACTGGCTTCCGCCGCGCGGCGGCAGATCAGCGCCAAGTCGCCGGCTTCCTGAGCGTTCCTTCCGAACAGGATGCCCCAACCGCAATCGGCCACACTCATCACGTCATCGTGTCCGCAATGGACGTTCAGCGAATGACTGGTCAGTGCCCGGGCTCCGATGTGGAACACGACGGGAAGGCGCTTTCCGGAAATGGTGTACAGGACTTCCTTCATCAGGACCAAGCCCTGACCGGACGTGAAGTTGGTAACCCTGCCGCCGGCGAGAGCGAATCCCTCGCAGGTGGACGCAGCGGAATGTTCCGACTCCGGTTGGACGAAGGTGATGGTGTCGCCCCAGAGGTTCTGCTTCCCATTCGAGACCTCCGTCTGGTACCCGGTGCCCATGGTCGTGGACGACGTGATCGGGTAGGCGCAGGCTCCCTGGGTGATGTTCGTTTCCACCCAGGTGACCGCTCCCGCGCCATCGGTGCTGGTGGCGATTCCCGGATAGGGAAATTGGGTCGGCGTCGAAGGGGTCGATGCGGTGGCAGATCCGTGGTTCATGTTGATCCAAAGCGTTCCCACCGCGTCCCTTGATGGCTTCCGGACCCGGGTCCGGTGCGCCACCGGACGCGTGCGGATAACCCTGTCAGTTGAGGCGGGCGGGAGGCGACAGGCAAGCGAATACCGAATCGTGGAGTGACATTCTCCCGGGAACCTCGAACGCATCCGGCTGGCCACGGGGCGTTCCGGTCGTCATCCTCGCCGGATGCGGTCAGGAGCTTTGTCGGGATTCAACATTCTGGTGGTCGATGACGAACCGCTGCTGAGGCGGCATTTGGCCGCGACACTGGAGGGCATGGGTGCCGACGTGTCGCAGGCGGATTCCTTGAGGGCGGCCCGGCAGTTGGCCGGGGAGCTGAGTTTCGATTACGTGCTTCTCGACGTGAATTTGCCGGATGGGACGGGGACGGACCTCCTCCGGGACGGGGTCTTTGGCACCACGGCGGGCGTCATTGTCATGACCGCGATGGGCGGCGTGGCCGGGGCGGTGGCCGCCATGAAGTTGGGGGCACTGGACTACCTGACCAAGCCCTTTGAGCCGGAGGCCCTGGCCTTGACCCTGGCCAGGGCGCGCCAGCAGCGACAGGCCGTCCGCGTTGCTGAGCACCGGCGCTCGGATTCACCGGAGGCGGGTTTTTTCTTTGGCTCGGCCCTGGCGGGACTGGAGACGCAGCTGCAGCGGATCCTGTCCGCCGATCATCGGCTCCATGGCGCGGGATCGACGCCGCCCCCGGTTTTGATCCAGGGAGAGACAGGGACGGGAAAGACGACCATTGCGCGATGGATTCACAATGAAGGTCCCCGGGCATCCGCCCCGCTGGTGGAGGCCAATTGTGCCGCCATTCCCGAGAATCTCGCGGAGTCCGAGCTGTTTGGGCACGAAAAGGGTGCGTTCACCGATGCGAGAAGTGCCCGGATGGGACTGTTTGAGGCGGCCAACGGAGGCACGCTGTTTCTTGACGAACTCGCTTCCCTCAGCCTCCCGCTGCAGGCCAAATTGCTGACGGTCTTGGAGGACCGACGGGTGCGTCGGGTGGGAGGGAACCGGGACATTCCCGTCGAGGTTCGTGTGGTCGCCGCCGTGAACCGTGAACTCAGGGATCTGGTCCGTGAGGGGCGGTTTCGTGAGGATTTGTTCCATCGATTGGATTTGTTTCGGGTGGTGCTTCCCCCACTCCGGGAGCGGGGGGATGACGTATTGCGGTTGGCGGACGCCCTCATCGCCCGGTTGGTTCGTCGACATCGGATTCCTGTCCGGCCGCTATCCGACTTGGGGCGTCGGCGGGTCCTCGGATATGGATGGCCCGGAAATGTCCGGGAACTCGCCCATGAACTGGAACGAGCATTGGTCTTCGAGGACGGGGATGCCCTCAACCTGGATCAGTTGCTTGGCGCTGGTGGAACCACTTCCACGGCAGGCTCATCTGCCGCGGGTTTCGTGGGGACAGTGCCCGCGACATCGGCATCCAAGGATGATTGGTTCAACCCGGAGTTTCGATTTCCCGAGTCGGGTTTTTCCCTCGAACAGGCCATTTTGCGATTGATTGAGCATGCCCTCGCGGAAACGCGTGGAAATGTTTCCAAGGCCGCCCGGAAGTTGGGGGTGTCCCGTGATTATCTCCGGTATCGACTGGGGGGATGGAAGGATTCGGGCAAGTCGGGTGACGCTCCGACGTCCAGTGAATTGGGTGAACACCCCCAAACGTCCAAAGAGTGAGGGCCTTCGACATAATCCGGAGATTTGTTTCGTATGTGCCTTTACCTATTTTAGTTTCTATCATCCTAATTTAGAGAGTTTTGCAATATTTGGATGTCAGGATTCGGTTTGGCATCTCGCTAGCTTTGAATCTTAAGTGGCAGATCTCAGTCGTCCTGATACCTATCGTCCAGGCGAGGGGAGTGAGTTGGAAACCATGAAGCCGATCACGCACTTGAAGGTTGCAGTCCTGTTGTTGGGGTTGCTGACGGCCCGGGCGCTGGAGGCGGCCGATGGAGTGGGGGATCGCCATGAAGTCAGGCCTGCGGTCACGGAGCCGGTTTCCGGGGTGGATGTCCCCGATCTCAAGATTCCCTCCAACTTGGAGCTGCCGGAGTCTGTAAAGGGATTGGCGGAGGACTTTCGAACCCGGGCGCAGAGCTACGTCGAGCGCCAGAAGGAGGTTTGGAAGCGCGCCGAGGGTGCCACCAAGAGTGAGCGGGAAAAGCTGAAGGAACAGATGAAGGCAAATCGTGCAGAGTTTCTTCAGCAGACCCGGCAGATCCGGGCGGAGCTCAAGGAGCGGATCAAGGAGGTTCAGAGGACGCTGAGTTCCTCGCGGCCGTTTGAGGAAGGGCTGGGAGAGAGTGGCGTTCGGAATCGTCCGAGGAAGTAGCCGGGTGGTGGGGGTTGGCCCTCGGGGGGGTAGCCGGTTTGTTTGACAGGGGACGGGGGGCCTCTTCAAGGTTGCCGCGGATCCTACTGTTTTGATTCGACGTCCCACGAGCTGTTCCTCGGTGTTCGTGCAGGCCGCCCTGTCCACCGTGCTGTACACGCACCTGCATGGAGGTCAGGTGCAGTTTCCTGAACCGATGGCAGAGCCTTCGCCGTTCGTGCTCTGGGACTCGTCCCTCTCGCTACGGACCAGCGGGGGCTACAACAGCAATCCATCCCTCGCGTTCCAGTCGGATGCTCGGAAACCGGCGGCATTCTTCGAGTATGGAGGGGATCTCCTGTTTTTCCGACTGCCGACGGACGGGGACACCGCCAGCATCTTCCTCACCGGGGATGATCGCCGTTACTTCAGTGATGAGGACGTTCCTGGCCAGCAGAATTTCCTCTCCCAGTTCAGCTACGAGCACGAATCGCCGTCTTGGTGGAATGCCGGCGGCACTCTGATCTGGATGTACGCCAATCAGGTCGTCGACCTGTCCGAACTGGGGGCCTACCCAAAGGGCCCCGAGCAGGTTCGCGGAAATACGGTGATTTTTCGTCCGAACTTCTCCGGACGCGTGGGAACCAACTGGCTTGCGGGCATCGAGGTGCCGTTGACCTACCAGGGTTTGTCCGTGGCGCCGGACGGATTCCTCGAGGCCGGTCCCCAGTTGCTCCTCACCCGCCGTCTGGGCAATGGCTCCACGGCGTCCCTCGGGTATTCCTGGACGGAGCGGGTGTATTCCACGGCGACGCCCCTGCTGACCCCGGGGGGGGAGGTCATCAATCCGGTGACCCTTGTGGTCGAGCACCTGCAATTGAATACGGTGAACGGGAAGTGGCAGCAGTATTGGGATCGGGAAAAACAGTGGCGTACCACGCTTTCGGCCGGGTTTACCACGGCGAGGGACAACGGCACGGGGTACTATAACTACAATCGATTCCGGGTGGGTGCCGGAATCCAGGGATCGTTTGGACGCTGGGTGTTGTCCGCGGAGGGCGCGGCGGGTTGGTACCAGTACACCGAACAGACAAGTGCTCCGGAGGAATCGACGCTTCGGGACCGACAGGAATACTCCCTGGGACTTCAGGCAACCTATGAAATCACGGACCACGTGATGGGATTTGTCCGGTTCTCCTGGGAAACTTCCATCGCCAATACGCCCCAGGACAATTACGGTGCCACGACCTCGGCGGCTGGATTCGAGTTCGAGTTCTGAGCCCGGGGTCTCTGGTTGAGACCGCTGCTGTCATCGCGTTGGCTTCCGGCTTTGGGCATCCTGCTCGCGCTGGTGTTGCTGGCATTGGCGGTGGACTTCACCCGGAACTCGCTGCGAGTTCAGTTGCGCGACCAACTGGCTCGACGGGAAGCGTCGCTGGTCTCGGGCCTCCTGAACGAGAAGCTCCGACTTTCGCGGGGTGGACCGTTTGGGGATGATCTGGTGGCATTGCTCGAAACCGCCGTCCTTCCGGAGTTGCCGGGGGTCCAATCGCTGAACCTCTACGACACCAACGGGACCTTCAACGCGCCCCTGTCGCTGTTGGGAGGGGATTCGGATCTTTCCTCCCGGCAGATCGAGGAGGTCCGCAAGGGCGCTCCGGTCAGTCGATACGGCACCGCCGAGGAACTGGATTCCGATGCGGCTCCGGACCTGTCGGGAACCGGCTTGGCCGGCCGCAAGCCGATGCTGGAGGTCATCGTGCCCATTCGGTCGGCGGACGGGGTCCCCGAAGCC
The DNA here is from genome assembly GCA_016793645.1 of Verrucomicrobiales bacterium. Taxonomy (GTDB): domain Bacteria; phylum Verrucomicrobiota; class Verrucomicrobiia; order Limisphaerales; family UBA9464; genus UBA9464. The sequence goes on along the minus strand of JAEUHD010000086.1, from coordinate 54,667 downwards.
TACGCCAAGTTTCTCCTCGACGCGTCCGGTTTGAAGGCGGAGTACGAATCCCTGGATGCCACCCTCCGCCGGCAGTCCCGACTGGCATTTCTCCTGGCCGGAGGAGCCATGACCGTCGCCTTGGCCTTCGTGTTTCATCAACTGGCGGAGACGCAGCGACGGCTCATCCGTGTCAATCGGGAGCTGACGCTTGCCGCCAAAACGGCGGCGGTGGGTGCGGTGACGTCGCACCTGATCCATGGCCTCAAGAATCCCCTCGCCGGGTTGCGCCAGTTTGTGTCCACCGGAGCCAAGGGGCCTTCCCGAGAGTCCGGGGTCGAATGGTCCGAGGCGGCGGATTCGACGCGTCGCATGCAGGCAATGATTGATGCCGTGACGGGGGTTCTAAGGGAGGACTCCGGACTAATCCGATACGAGATTAGTCCACAGGAACTGCTCGACCATCTGGTGCAGCGTGAGGCGTCGTTCTCCCGGGAGAACTCAGTCCGCCTGGAATCATCCGTGAAGGCCGGGCGTCCAATTCCCAACCGGGATGCCAATGTCTCCCTCCTCATCCTGGAAAACCTCGTCCGAAATGCCGTCCAGGCCTCGCCATCCGGCGGGGTGGTTCGGATTCGGGCGACCGAGACTCCGGAAACCGTGGAGTTTCGAGTGCGGGATGACGGGGGAGGGCTGCCGGAGTCCGTCCGGGAGCGCTTGTTCACGCCCGTGGTTACGGAGAAGGAGGGTGGGACCGGGCTGGGATTGGCCCTCAGCCAGCAGTTGGCGCGGAGTCTCGGTGCCACACTGGAACTGGAGGAGACCGGACCCAGGGGCACTGAATTTGTCCTGCGGCTGGGCCTGCGAGAGGGGCGAACCCCTGGTTCCACGGAGGCGGGACCCGGATGACTCAGGTGCCGGATGGATCCAAGCCGGATGCCACCCGATCAGGCATGGGTCCCGTTCACCGTGAACTCGAAGATATCGAAGTTCCGAGGATCTCCCTGCGCCCGGGATCGATAGGCGGGCGTCAGCGGTTCGCTCAACACAAACGGGACCATTTCCTCGTAGCGACCTCCGTGGGACCGAAGCCCGCCTTCGATGGCCTTGAGGTCGTGATACGCCGGAGTCCGGCCCAGGACGACATTGCGCGCGGAGCAGACGACCAGGTCCCCCATGCGGTCCGGCGGCAGTTCCATCAGTCGCGCTGCCGTATCGCGGGTCAGCACCTCGGTGATCCCCGAGCGTGATCGCAGCCATTCCGCGATTTCAAGGGATGCGCCGGTTTCCGCCGGGAGGTGAACCTGGGCGAAGGAACCCAGCGCTCCATGGTGCACCACGTAGGGATCGGTGATGGGAAGAATCACACGAAAACCGGGACCGAAGCGCTCGGACAATTCCGTTTCCAGGAAAATGACGTTTGGGGAGCCATCCGGGAGTTGTTTCGCATTCATCCCATGGTCGGCGGTCAATCCCACCACGGCACCGGCGGCGAGGAGGGCACCCAGTTCGGCGTCAATGGCGGCGTAAAAGTCGAGGGCTTCCGGCGCCTCCGGTCCGAACTTGTGCTGCATGAAGTCGGTCGTGGACAGGTACAGAAAATCGGCCCGTCCCGCCGCGAGCAGGCGAACACCCGCGCGAAGCACATAGATGGAGGCTTCCCCGCTGTAGATGGGAGGCGTGGGACCCACGAGGGATTCCACATCACCCACACCGTGGGTGGCGGGAGCGGCCTGCCCCGCGCGTTCGGAGGAAAAGGCGATGCCCCCCTCGCGGATCAGTCCGTGGGCAAAGATATCCCGCAGCTTCTCCTTCGCCGTGACCACGGCGACCCTGCGTCCGGCCCGTTGCGCGGCGGGAAACAGGGTTTCGGCCCTGAGGAATGCGGCGGAGTTCATCATGACCTCCTGTCCGCTGGCCGTGTCGAAAAAGAAGTTTCCGCCGATGCCATGCACGGACGGAGGCACCCCCGTGACGATGGAGCTGTTGTTGACGTTGGTGAAGCTCGGCATGGCGCCCCGGGCGAGTCCCCGCCATCCCGAAACACTGATGCGCGCGAGGTGGGGCATGCGTCCCCGGGCCAGGGCGGCATCCAGATATTCATCGGCGGAGCCGTCGAGGCAGATGACGGCTACGGGACGTGCAGGGGGGGTGTAGGTCCGTCCATTGACGGTGAACGAGGTGGTGGAGCAGGGGGGCATGGAAAAGGGAAAGGGACGATTGGCTTAGCGCGGAGGGGCCGGTTTGGGAGCGTAGGCAACGGAGATCTGGATCGCGTGGGTGCAGGAGCATCCGGCGCTGCTCTCCGGGGCCAGCAGCATGCCGCCGGCCGGGATCATGCCCAGCCAGCAGCCGGTTCGGATGCCTTCGAACTGGGAACGACGGTTGGTCGCCAGATCCCAGACGCCCTGATAGTGATGCCGGAAGAACACTGCCCGGTGGGAGGCGGACATGATGCCGCAGCCGCGTCGTTCCGGAAGGTCCATACGCAACAGCTTTCCGGACCGGAGGTCGAAGGCCCTCTGGTCGGAGTAGAACACCTGGTCGAGGACCAGCGGGTGCTGAAGATGCCCGCTGTGGTGTCCCTTGTCTTCCTTGTGGGTGTCCGACCACAGCAGCCGCCCTGGAATTGATTTTTCCAGATCATCGCCGCCGGAAAGCCCGGGCGCCGGGGCGCTGAACGCGAAGGTGTGAAACTTCTTCTCACGATCGGTCCCGGTCACGATGGCGGTGCCCTGATTGTAGACCAGATAGGTCATGTACTGGCAGTCGCTGAAGTCGTGCCCCTTTTCCCAAAGCTTTTGTCCGGTCTTGAGGTCGAGGGCGACGAGGTATTGGTCGGTCAATTGCTCATGGGTGAGGCGGCTGCCTGCGGCGGCGAGGGCCTTGGGGTTGCGGCTTTCGAGGAACAGAATCATCCCGTCGGCAATCGTCAGGGTGGAATTCAGGATCACACCACCGGCGTAGGTCCACGGGCGGGCTCCGGTCTCGGGATCGAGGGAGAACAGCCGATCACTTGTGACCCGGCTGGTCTGCTGGTCGTCGAAGTCCTCATACCATTCCCCGTCGTCACCCAGATAGGCGGCATCCTGCTTCTGGCGGCTGCCGATGACGCGGTCGCCGATCGCCGCCACATAACCCCAATCAAAGGCACCCGTGGATCCATCCCCGTCTGCAGGGTGCCGGCGGAGGACGGTTCCGGATTGCCCGTCGAAATTCAGCAGCCAACGCCCCTGGACGACGTACAGATGATTCCCGGCGGCCGCCATGTTGCTGCAGTCGCGGGTCACATTCGCCCGACGCACCTCGGGCGCCGACAGCGTCCACAGGATGGTTCCGTTGTAGGCGTCCAGACCGAACAGGATCCGGTTGCCCTGGATGAACAGGCGTCCCTGGACGCTCAGGGGCGCGGGATTGCGATTGCCGCGATCCGGCATGGGTCGCGGTCCCGGATCCCCCCACCACGCGACCTGGAGATCGCCGCCCACGAGATCGTCCATGCTGGTCGCGGTGTTGTCCGCACTTCCGTACTGATGGCTCCATTCGCCGGCGCCCGCGAGGCGGGGCCTTCGAAACTGCATCCAGGCTCCCTCCCCGGTCGGTTGGATGTCGTTGGCCTTGGGTTCCATCAGGTGCCAGCGCTCCCATTCGGCACGGGTGGAGGCATTCAATTCACCCAACAGGAGCGTCCCACCCTCCGGTCGCAGGATGCGGAACACTTCTCCCGCCGCCGTTTCGGGGGGACGGCTTGAGGTCAGGGGGGAACCTGAGACCACCAGGTTCGCAAAATAGTCTCCGTAGGGAAGCGGTCCGGACGCGATCCGGTGGACGCTGGCTCGGACGCCGTAGGCGCCTCCCTGGTCGAGGAGGGTCCGCGCGGCGGCGATCCGGTTCTCGTTGTGGTCGAGGACAACCACCTGCAGTTGGCTTTGACGAACCAATTCGAGTGCGAGTCGCGGATCTCCGGCTCCCAAAAGGACACAGTAACCATCCCGGACCCCGGATCTTTGGAGGATCCGGGCGGCCGCCTCGCGGATCTGATCCTGTCCGTTCGACGGGTTCTGGCCGACCTCTGGAATGGGAAGGGGCGAATAGTCGAAGCTGGTGTCCAGCAGGTACCGGTGGCTTTGCGCGGTCGTGCCGGCGTCCGTGGGACCGACGACCCGGTAATGGTACTCCCGGTTGGGTTGGAGGTGCGTCAGAATGGTGGTCCGGGGTCCGGTGGAATTCGGGGCCGCATCCTGGATCAGCACGTCCGGCCCATCCTCCACGACGATGCGGCTTTGTTGTCCGGGATTTGCTTCCCACGCAATCCGGGCGGAGCCTGGCCGCTTCAGTTCTGCGAAGGGACCGAAGGAAAGCCGAAGCGGGGGCGGTGCGGGGGCGGGGGCCGGAAACTCCGCCTTGCGGCGCTGAAATCGTTCGAGGATTTCGTCCGAGGCCAGGGCCCGTCGGTAGACGAGTACTTCGTGCAGCGCTCCCTGCAGCGTGTGGCTGCCCGCGCCCGACCGGACACTTCCGATCAGGAGCGGTGCCGCATCGGGAAACCGGATCTCCGCGAGGCCGTTGGTCGAGGCGGCAACGGGCACACCATTGACGTAGAGTTGCTTCACCCGGCCGTCGAAGGTGGCGGCAAGGTGGTACCATCGACGGCGTTCCGCGGTTTCGGGTGACTTGAGACCGGCGGACCCGGCGGTGTCCCCGGCGTCGAGGGCGAAGAAGAATCGTCCGTCCCGGACTCCCAGCAGCCATCCCCGGAACATTCCCTCCCGGTCGTCGCAGTAACTGAGGATTCCCCCGGGTGCCTCCGGTTCGTCAACGCGGACCCAGGATTCCAGGCTCATCGCCTTTCGGGGCAGAAGATCCTTGTCCGGATTTTCTGCCACCAAGAGACCGGAATCCCCGGGGTTGAACTCCAGTTGCCCGGGTTTGGGATCGGAGGTGAAACTTCGGACCCCAATTGAGGAGAGGGAAGGCCCGGTGACCGCCTTGAGGTCGGTGCCCTGTTTCCATTCAGGACTCAGCCGCCAGTGTGCGAGGAGGCCGGTCTCCGGCGCCGCGTGGAGCAGGTACGGCGAGGTGGTTGCGGAGAACCACAGGGCTGCGACCCAAAGAATGCGGCCCACGATCGGCCGTGACCGGAAGAACCCTTGGGAATTCGGAGAACGGGATGACATCATGGGGTGCGGGATTCCGCGGGAGCGGGGGCGTTGAGGGAGGCGCGCTGGCTGGAGCCCCGGAAACAGTGGATTGAGCCGCTGTCGGTGCTGACGAAAAGGGCACCTCCCGCTGCGGCGATTCCATAGGCGGCCCCAGTGACCGGACGGGTCCACAGGACCTTTCCATCCGACGCCTGGAATCCGGCCACTTCATTCTGGCCGCCGGCGGCCAGCGTCGTTCCCGCCAGCACCAGTGTCAGCGGCCAGCGGCAGGGAATCTTCCACGCAAGGCATTCCTCCATGGACTGGGTGCGGGCATCCAGTTTCGGACCCAATTCCGCGAGTTCCGATTTGAGTTTTGCCTTCTCGGCGTCACCGCCCCCGGCGGCGTCGAGTTTCCGCAGCGCCTTTTGGATTTCCCCCTGCCTCCGGCTGATGGCCTTTCGCTCGCGGGCCAACTGCAGGTAACGTCCCCGGTCCAATGCGCTGAGTTCCGTGTCCGAGTGTAGGTAAGACCGATCACCGGCGACGATCATTTGGTTTCCCTGGAAGGTGGCGAGTTGGTCCGCAGGTCCTTCGTCGAGCGCGTTGAGTTGCCCGGTTTTTCCAGGGCCGAACACCAGGGAATCCCCACCCGCGAGCAGGGCATAGGTGCCGCCGTTTCCGTCCACGACCCGGATCCGTTTTCCGGTGGCCCGGTCGCACACGACGGGATTATCGCGTCCCGCAGGAATATAAAGCCGGGTGGGGGACGCGAGGAGGTATCCCTGTGCCGGAAGATCGGTCTGGATTTGACGCCACCGCTCGGCGCCGGTGGCGGCGTCCAGTGCGAGGAGATGGACTCCCTCCGATGGAAACATCCCTGCGGTGGTGTAGGCGATGCCATCGGCGACCACGACCGACGTACGCACGGGCCAGGCGGAAATGAGGCGGCCGTTGCCCGGGATGCGCCGGTCGGACGGTGCGGCCCGCACGTTCCAGAGCGAATGACCGTCCTGGGCATCGAGGCAGTACACGTGGCCGTCGTCGGAGCCTACGTACACGCGGCCATTGGCGATTGTAGGGGCGAGGCGGACGGGGCCTTCGGTGAAGACGGTCCACACCTCCCTGCCGGTCACGGCGTCCAGGCAGTAGATCTTGTCGTCGGCCGAGGACCCGAAATAGACCCGGTCTCCCGACACCACGGCGTGAAAGGCGCGGTCGAAGGTTTGACGGGCCTTCAGGTCAAAGACCTTGTTCCACCCGTCCCATTTGGCTTCGCCCTGCCACGCGGGACGGGGCGGTTGGCGGGAGCGCCAGACCCAGGCTTCGGAGACCACGCCAGGGACGTCATCCGGGCTGACCCCGCTCCGGGAATTGTCCGCCCGGTAGGTCGGCCAATCCGAAGCCGATGCGCGGACGACCGCCACGGTGATCACCCACCCGAGGGTCACGCGGCGGAGCAGGGATGCAGTGCGGGATCTCATGGACGTTGTGCGGAAACGGACTCTTCGAGAAGGACGCCGTTCTCGAGTCGAAGCCTGCGGGCTGTCGCCGGAATCGACTCCGTGCCATGGGTGACCACGATCACGGTCCCGCCCTTGCGGCGATAGTCCTCCAAGTGTTGGAAGACGACGGCGCCATTGGCGGGATCCAGGTTTCCGGCAGGTTCGTCGGCGAGCATCACACTGGGTTCCTTGAGCAGGGCCCTGGCCAGCGCGGTTCGTTGCCGTTCACCGGCACTGAGCGCGGCGGGACGATGATTTTCCCGCGAGGCGAGGCCCAATTCCTCCAGCAACCCTGACGCACGCCTCCGGAGGGTGCCATCCACTGAACCGGGCAATCCCGCGAGGATGTTCTCGTGGACGCTCAGGTAGGGGACGAGGTGAAACAGTTGGAAGACAAACCCGATCCGGCGGTTTCGAAGGCGTGCCCGATCCGCAGCGGAAAGGGAATAGAGATCCTGTCCGTCGAGCATCACGGATCCTGAATTGGGCCGGAGCATACCTCCGAGGGTCAGGAGAAGGGTGGTCTTGCCGGCGCCGCTCGGGCCACGGATGACCACCATGTCGCCGCGGGCGGCCTCGAAGGACAGTTCCCGGAGAACACGCACGGGTCCCTGCGGCCCCCGGTAGTCCCGGCTGAGTTGTCGGCAGGAAAGCATGGAGGTCAGTCTGCGCGAAGAGTGTCCGCTGGATCCTGCGCGACCGCCATCATGGCGGGTAGGAATGAGGCTGCTGCGGCGAGGGCGGGGGTGGCCACGAGGGCGAGTCGAAGGAAGCCCAGGTCCGGTGCCAATGCCCCGGACGTCACCGGGAAGAGCCCGGGTCCCCAATGCAGCGCGGCTCCGGTTCCCAGAGCCCAGCCGAGGATGGCTGCTGCGGCTCCCAGAAGAACCGCCCGGCCCAGGAACAGGGCGGCAATCGGAGGTGAGCCCCATCCGAGGGCGCGCCACAATCCGATCTCCGCGCGGCGTTCCCGCACATTGAGCATCATCAGGAGTCCGGTCCACAGAGCCGCGGCACCCAGGGTCAACGGGACGGCGAACTGCGTGAAGTGTTCGGACATCCTCCGCTGGCGCGCCCGGGCTTCGGCGAGGTGGCGAACCTGGAACACCGTGGCCTCCGGAAGAGCCGAAGCGAGGGCCTTGCGGATCTGTCCCAAGGGGTCCTGATCGGGTGTCAGGCAGAGGCAATCCACGGCCTTGATCTCGCTGATTTGTCCCGGCAGTTGGAGCAGGGACTGGGCGTCCGACAGGGAGGTGAAAATTCGGATATCGTCCTCGGTGCCGCTTTCGGTCAGGACCCGTTCCACCCGAAAGGTCCGATTGGACAGCGTGACGGTCCCGCCCCGTTCCGCGCCGAGGACGCGGGCGAGCGTGGCGCCGAGATAGAGGCTGCCGTTGGGAATCACGAATCCCATGGGTTGCTTCTTCTCTCCGGGCCCAATGACCGACGCGCCGAGGCCGGTGATCAGCGCGTCCCGTCCCTGGATGACGAGCCGTCGCTCCAGGGTCGGGGTGAGGTGGTTGAAGGTGATGAAAACTCCATGCTGCGCCGCCAGTGTCCGGACGGCGGATTCCGGAAGGGTTCGATCCGAGTGGCCTTCCCGCCAGAAGAAGGCCGGATCCGTGTCCCGGGAGACAATCCGGAGGTTGAATCCGAGGTCGCGCATCACCCGGCGGGTTTCGCGTTCCGCCGCACCCGTGGCGAGGTGCACAGCGGTCAGCAGCGCCACGGCAATGGTCAGGCCGAGCAGCGTCAAACCCGCCTGCAGACGGCGGTGACCCAGTTCGCGCCCGATGAGCTGAAGTACATTCATGCGTGGCGTCGAAGTCCGCGGAGGGCCACTCCAATTCCGGCGAGCATCGCCGCGGCCATCCCAGTTCCCAAAATCCACCACGTCATGCCGGTCTGTGGATTCTGTGGCGTTGTGGGGCCTGGGATCGAAGGCGGTGCATTGCTGGCGTCCGTTGAGGAATCATCAACGGCTCCGGTCGGGGACGACGTCCCGGCGGCATCGTCCACCGACTCCTCAGAGTAACCGAGGGCCAGGGCACTCGACGGACGACTGGGGTGTTTCCGATCACCCTCCCCGCGGAGCACGATTCGGCTCACTTCGGAGCGCACCATCGGGCTCTCCGGGTCAAAGCCCAGCGATTGGGCGGCGCCCTCCTGGAGACTGCGATCCCAGCGTCCAGGAATCACCGGCCCCTTGAGCCAGGACCGATCCAGGTCGCATTCGCAGTCCTGTCCGATGAGCACCAGCCGTTCCTGGACTGCGGTTCGCGTGATCGTCGGACCCTCCAGCGGTTCGCCAAGTCGCCGGCCCCGGCCATAAAGGAGGGCCAGCCGGGGATCTGCGACGGGCTCCGGAACAAGGCCGAGCCCCCAGAGGAGCACGGACTCCGCGGGCAATTCGGATGCGGAGATCTGCACGAGTTGGGGCGGCACCGAGACCGGCTTCGGCATTGAGGGCATCAGTCGCTCCACGGACGCGATCGCGGTTTTAATGGCTTCGAGCGCGCGTGCGTTGGCGGCGGAATTGGTGCCGTCCACCAGGAGAACCACCGCAAAGGAGCGGAGGGACTCGGTTTGGACCCGACTTCGGGCGGGGGAGTTGGCGATGGACTCCAGCATCCGTTGGATTCCCGGGGCGTCGCCGGGGAGTTTCTCCGGGCTGGAAATCAGAAGGTCCCGGCCCGAGGCGTCCCGAAGGTGGAGGCCCGTACTGTCCGTGGTGGATTCCGTCCGGTCGAACTCGATGTTCGAATCCAGAAGCACTCCTGCGGCGGATTGAAGGAAGAGCGCCGTGGTGGCGGGAGGAATACCCTCGTCAGACAGTCGCAGCCGATAGACGGCGGCATCGAAATCCACGAAGCCGGTGTCCCGAATCGAATAGCGGCAGGCCTGAACCGGGAGGTTCATCAGGGCCGAAGCCGCCAGGATCATGGGAAGAATCCGCCTCATGTCGTCGCGTTCCCAAAGCCTAGACATCGCCGCAATCGAGACAACGGGGAAGCCTCCGGATTCGCACGTTTGTCACCTGATGGGTTCGGAGATCCATGGCCAGCAGCCGGCCCCGGAGGATTTCTCCACATCCGGAGATCAGCTTGATCACCTCCATTGCGGCGAGGCATCCCGCCGCGCCGGAAACCGCGCCGAGAACCGGGAACCTTCGGACCCACGTGGTGGAAGGCTCCGGATACAGGCACCGCAAACAGGGGGTTTCCCCGGGTAGAATCGTGGTCAGGTGAAATTCCTGTCCGTACACGGCGCATTCGACCATGGGCTTGCGCTGTGCGACCGCCTCGCGATTCAGGAGGTACCGTTCCTCGAACAACGGAGCGCAGTCCACGATCACGTCCGCAGCCTCCACCAGTTCCCGGACGTTGGACTCCGTGACGTTGGAGGCGACGGCCTGGATCCTCAGGCGGGGATTCAGCGCCAGCAGCCGTTCCGCGGCAAGGTCGATGCGGGGCTTTCCGATCCCGGCATGGGACATGAGGACCTGTCGGTTGAGGTCGTTCGCTCGAAGAGATCCTCCATGGGCGAGAACCATTCCGCCGATCCCAGCGGCGGCGAGTTCGAGGGCCACCATGCCACCCAGGCCGCCGACGCGGGAGATCAGGACGGTTGTGGCCTGGACGCGTCGTTGTCCGAGTTCCCCGAAGCCGTCCACATCGAGCTGCCATGAGCGGATTTCCCGCTCGACGGGGTCGAGTTCCGGCAGTGCTTCAGCGGGACGCGGGCGGTACCTGGAGTTGTAGGGTTCCGTCATGGATCCGAAGGAGGGTGCCCGCCAGCCGTTCGGCTTCGGTGCGATTATGGGTGATGTGCAGGACCGTGACGCGGGTTCGTTGGTGGATGGTTTCCAGTACCGAACAGATTTCAGCCCGGCTCTCGTCATCCAGCGCGCTCAGCGGTTCGTCGAGGCACAGCACCTGCGGTTGGAAGGAGAGTGCCCTGCCCAGGGCCACCCTTTGGGTTTCCCCGCCGCTAAGTCCCGCGGGCTTCCGGTGCAGCAGTGGGTTGAGGCCGAGCCAGGCGGATAGCTCCTCCACCCGGGTGCGAATGGCAGCGGGGCTCCAGTGGCGGACCACCAGGGCGAACTCCAAATGCTCGCGCACGGTGAGGTGTCCGAACAAGGCACCCTCCTGGGGAACGAATCCCACGCCGCGTTTCGCCGGGGACTCGCGGGTCACGTCGCGGCCCTGGAGGCGGACGATGCCCGAGCGGATGGGGCGAAGTCCGCAGATGGCCTCCAACAGGGTCGTCTTGCCGGATCCGGTGCGTCCCATCAGGACGCCGTAGCCCCCGTCCGGAATCGTGAAGGAAACGTCGCGGAGTTCGAATCCGCCGATGCCCACGGTGACCTGTTCGAGGGCGATCATTTCACAGCGGGCGACCGAGGGTGCTTTCGAGTCCCTGGGTCCGGATGAGGAGGAGCACCACGGCGGCCGCGGCCACCATGAGCAGCGAGACGGCGACCGCGGCCTCAAGATTTCCGACACTCAGTTCGAGGAAGACCGTCGTGGACAGCACTTCGGTCTTCATCCGCGTGGCGCCCGAGAAGATCAGGATGGGACCAAATTCGCCGAGCGCGCGGGCCCAGGCGAGGGTTCCCGCCGTCAGGACTCCGCGGCGCGCCTCCGGGAGAACGACCATCCAGAACGCCTGGCTGCGGGTACAGCCGAGGGTGAGTGCGACCTGTTCGTGTCGCGGACTGATCTGCTCGAAGGTCGCCCGGAGGGTTCGGACGGCGAACGCGCAGGCAACCATGAACTGGGCCAGGATCACGCTGGGAATTGCGTAGGTGACCGGGATCCATCGCTCGACGGCGCGCCCGGGCGGCGTTTGGAACAGGATGAGCAGACTGAGCCCGATCACCAGGGGCGGGAGCACGATGGGAATGTCGAGCAGCACATCGGCGAGGCCCTTCCCGGGAAATCGGATTCGGGCCATGAGATACCCAATGGGCACCGCGACCCACAACGACAGCAGCGCCGTCAGGGTGCAGCTCAGGAGGCTCAGGCGGATGGCATACCGGATTTCCGGACTTTGAAGCGCCCGCCACAAATGCCCCGGGGAGGTGTAGGCAAGGTCGGCGACCAGCGTGGACAGCAGCAGCAACAGGTAGCTTCCCCCCAGAATCGAGAACGACAGCAGGAAGACGCGGTCCGGGTGCAGGATCCGTTTCCGGGGTTCAGGCCCGGGGTTGGTGGGAATGGGGCTTCCGTTCATCGTTCCGGGGAAGCGTCCCGCCACCGAAATCCGGTCTGTTCAAAACGGGCGCGCGAGGCGGGGGATCGGAGGTGTTGGAGGAGCCGTTCCATCAGCCGCGGATGTTGGGAATCCCGTCCGATGGCGTAAGGCTGCGTTGCCAGCGCCGATTCCTGGGGCAGTTCGATGATCTCCAGGATGCCCTTCACCTGGCTGGTGTTCGCGGCATAGACGAGGGCGGCGTCGAGGGCCCCGGTCCGGAGCTGGTTCACCAGCAAGTCCGCTGTCGGAGTCTGCACGCGGACGTTGGGCATGACCTGATCCAGAAGTCCCTCCGCCCGCAGAAGGCGCACGGTTAGCGCTCCCAGCGCACTCTGTTGTGGATTGGCAATGCCCAGTGCAAGACCCGGCTGCGTCAGGTCGGCGAGGGTTCGCAGCGATTTTGGATTTCCCTGTCGGGTCAGAATGACCATCCGGGTCTGGGACAATTCGACGGGCTTCAAGAAATGGGAGGCAACGTTGGTCATGAACGAGACGTCGCAGGCGAAGTAGGCGTCGGGGCGCTGTCCGGACCGGATCTGGGCGGTCAGAATGCCACATCCATTGTATACGCGATTCACCGTGACGCCTTCCCGTGCTTCGAACTCGCGCAGCGTCTCCTCAATCGCCACCCGGTTGACGCCGCCACTGTAGAGGACGACCTGGGGTTGTTCCGTCCAGGAGTCCCCCGTCGCAGCGACAAACCCACTCTTCTGAAATACGGGGAGGCCGAACTCCCGGGAACCCAGAAAGCGGGCGAAGCGCAGGGCCGCTGCGGGTTGTTCCGAGAAACTCAGAACTCCAACGCCGACCTCCGCCACGGCGCCCTGGAGTTCGGGAACCGAAACTGCGGCCAGTTCCGGGTACTGGTTGACGGTGGCATCCCAGACGATCCCGGCGTCCACGGTCCCCAACTTCACGTCATTTGCCACGTCATTGACCGTGGGTTTCAGCACCTTGATTCGGGGTTGGAGATTCCTCCAATGGCCCGAAGCCTCCAGCGCCCGCTGGGTGAGTCGGCCGATGGCGGTGGCATCGGGATTCGCGGAGGCGATTTCCACTCCCGGAGCTTCGAGATCGGCGAGCGAGGTGAATTTCTTGGGGTTTGCCTTCGGAACTGCGATGACCGCGGTCATCTGGGCGAGCGGAATGATTTCCCGGATCACCCCGTTGGATTGACCGGCGTCGAGATAGGAGTTGTCTGCTGCCAGGAACAGGTCCCCCCGTCGCGCGACCTTGAGATTGTTGAGCAGGAGTCCGGATCCCCCGAACTGAAGTTGCACCGGGACCCCGGTTCGTCGCTCGTACTCGCGCGAGGCCTCCTCCACAGGTCCCTTGAGGCCGGCGGCGCAATAGACCAGCAGGGGCTCACGTGGAAGGGCGGCTGGCGAGTTTCCGGGCCGCCAGAATAGGAGTCCCACCAGGACCGCCATGGCGGCCAGCGATCCGAAGATCAGCCTTCGAGCCGGGTTCATGAGGTGGCGGACGTCACGTCAAGGGCACTCCGGAAGCGTCGGCAGAATTCCCCGATGTCCTCGGGAGTGTGCGCGGCCGAGAGGTACAATTTTGTCCCCATGGGATTGAGGAAAACCCCCTGGCGGACCAGTTCCAGCATCAGGGCGCGGGAGCGCTTCCGGTCGCTCGCCAGCCAGGAGGCCTGGTCGACCACGGGCTTTTCGGAAAAGGCCACCTGTCCGAGCGGACCGTCGCCGAGCACCTGTCCCGGGGTGCCGGAATCCGCGAGCGCCTCGGCGAGTCCGCGCCGAAGCAGACGACCCAGCTCATGCATCCGTGGGTGGAACCCGGGTTCGGAAAACACATCCAGGGCTGCCAGGGATGCGGCGCAGGACACGGGATTGCCGCCGGTGGTGGAGGCGGACCATGCGTAGCGCGGGCCGGGCAGGCGGTGTTCGTCCACCACTTCCATCAGGGCGGCATTGCCGCCGTACATCCCGAGGGGGAATCCGCCCCCGAGCGCCTTGCCATAGGCCACCAGGTCGGGGGCAACTCCGTAGTATTCCCGGGCACCGCCGAGCGCGAGGCGGAATCCGGTGACCACCTCGTCAAAGATCAGCGGGATGCCCAGCGTGCGGGTGAGTTCCCGGAGACCCCGGAGGAATTCTGGGTCGGGCGCGATGCAGCGATGGAGGGGTTCGACGATCACTCCGGCCAGGTCGCCGGCATGATCGCGAAGGGTGGAGGCCGTGGTGGCGAGGTCGTTGAAGGGAGCCACCAGGACGTCACGTTCCACCCAGGGCGCGCCTGCACCCGAAGGATCCGACTTGGGCAGGGCTGAAGGCCGGCCATGGATCATGCTGGTGATGCCTTCCGGATGTTGTCCGTGGTAAGCGCCCTCGAACTTGAGGACCTTGGACTTTCCGGTCGCCGCGCGCGCAACGCGAAGACACATCATCGTCGCCTCGGTGCCGGAGGCGACGAAGCGGAGATTCTCGAGAAACGGCGAGATTCCCTGCAGGCGTTCCGCCAGCTCCACCGAGCGCCGGTTGACGGCAGCGAAGTTCATCCCGTCCTTCGCCTGGCGGCTCGCGGCCTCGACCACCTTCGGGTGGGCGTGTCCCACCAGGGCGGATCCCCAGGCCATGGTGAAGTCCAGATACTCGCGGCCCTCCGTATCCCAGACCCGGGAACCGAGGCCCCGCTCCAGGACCGGCACCAGTTCCGCCGGGAACCCGAACTCCCCGTTGGATCCGGCCGGGAAAACGGCGAGGGCGCGGTTCCGAAAACCAAATTCGCTTGGGGACGTGGTCATTCGAGTTCGGCGATGGATTGTTCGAGGATGTTCAGCGCCCGCAGGAGTTCCTCCTCCGTCAGGATCAGGGCCGGGGTCAACGTGAGGATGTTGCCCATGGTCACCTTGAAGTTGAGGCCCCGCGACAGGGCGGCGTACATGACCCGTTCGGCTTCGTCGATCGCCGGGCTGCCGTCCGGATGGTTCAAAGCGATGCCCATCAACAAGCCCTTTCCGCGGATGTCCCCGATCAGCGGATGCCGCGATTTCATGTCCCGCATCCGCGCGAGGGCCACCTCTCCAAGCCGTGCCGCATTTTCGACCAAGTGCTCGTCACGGATCACGTCCAACGTGGCGAGACCCGCGGCGCAGGCGACGGGATTCTTCTCATGCGTGTAATGGCCCAGCGCCGTGTGCGTGGCGACGTTGAGCGATTCCCTCGCGAGG
This sequence comes from Verrucomicrobiales bacterium, assembly GCA_016793645.1. Lineage (GTDB taxonomy): Bacteria > Verrucomicrobiota > Verrucomicrobiia > Limisphaerales > UBA9464 > UBA9464. The sequence goes on along the minus strand of JAEUHD010000086.1, from coordinate 39,593 downwards.
AGCGCGGCCAGCGGGAAGATGCCGCCTCCGAGTCCCTTGCCGAGCACGAGCATGTCGGGAACGACCCCGTAGTGTTCGCAGGCAAACATGGCCCCGGTGCGACCGAGTCCAATCGGGATCTCGTCCAGGATCAGGAGCGTCCCGTGACGGTCACAGGCGGCGCGGATCCGGCGCCAGTAGTCGGGCGGGGGGATGAACGGGGTGCATCGCACCGTTTCCCCGATGACCGCCGCCACATCACCCTCCTTCTCGAGGACGTATTCCACGTAGTCCGCGCAGGCAAGGGAGCAGGTCGTTCCGCACCGGAAGGGACATCCGTGCGGCTCGGGGGGCGGCACGTGCTCGCATCCGGGAAGCAGCGGGCCGATGCCCTTGCGGAACACGGCCTCGCCTCCGATCGAAATCGCGTCCAGGGACGCTCCGTGGAAGGAGTCCCACATTGAGACGAACTTGAAGCGCCCGGTGGCCACCCGCGCCAGTTTGAGGGCCATGCCGATGGCGCTCGTGCCTCCGGGGGCGAAGAGGACGCGGCGCAGGTCGCCGGGGGCGACTTCGCCGAGGCGGCGGGCCAGTTCAATGGCCGGTTCGCAGGTGTACCTGCGGGTGCAGAAGCTCAGGTCGTCGAGTTGTCGCTTGATCGCCTCGATCACCCGGGGATGTCCGAATCCAACCTGATGAACATTGTTTCCGTGGAAATCGAGGTAGCGGCGCCCCTCCAGATCCTCAATCGAGGCCCCTTCGGCCTTCCTGAGAACGTTCAGGCAGGGGGTCGACAGGGATTGGTGGAGGAAATGGGTGGCGTCCTCGGCCAGTCGGGCCCGCGTCTCCGGTCCGAGTGCGGAATCAGTCCACTCCGTTCGACGGGGGGTTGCGTTGACGTCTCCCTCGGAGCGGAGGGACCCTGCTGAATCGGACCCGGCAATACTCGGCATATCGAAATGGCGCCGACGGCATTGAGGCGCGGAAATTCATCGCTGGCGAGACTTCGATCGTTCCGACCCGCAATCGTTTCAGAGATGCGGGTTGATCAGGCGCATGGCGGCGATGCGGGAGGCATTGTGGGATTCGCCCCCGGCATTGCTGCTGACAAACACATCGGGCGCGCCGCCCCGGGACCGGATGACTTCGATGCAGTGCAGGGCCATCAGATTCACGATGAGGGCGCCCGTCACCGTGGAGGTCGGTCCGACGCGGGTGGGAATTCCCGGAATTTCGACCGCGGCGTCCCCGTCCACACCCTCATTGTCGACCACCAGGTCGGCGACATCGGCGAGGTGTTTTCCGGACGAATGACGGGACGGCCAGGCGCGGGTCTGGACCAGGTTGGTCAGCGCAATGGCGCGCGCGCCCCGCTGCCGGGCTTCCAAAGCCATTTCAATGGGCACGGCGTTTCGGCCGCCATTGGAGGCGACCAGCAGGACGTCGCCCCGGGACACCCCGTAGCGGGTCAGGAGCGGGCCCGCGCGTCCGGATTCCCGTTCCAATTCGGTGGATCGACTTGCGCTGCGGTGCAGCATGAGATCGTCGTCCAGGATCGGGACGACACCGACAAGCCCGCCGGCGCGATAGAAGGGTTCCTCGGCAAGCAGATGGGAATGTCCGGTGCCAAATACGAAAACGAACCGACCCGCGGTCAGTGCGTCGGCCATCCAGGTGCCCGCCGTCTCTATGGCGGGGCGTTGGCGGGTGGCAATCCGGTCCATTTGTTCCCGGATCCGGAGCAGGTAGGTGTCGATGGCGTGGGCGTGCATTGGCCAGGGGGCGGGAAGGGGGATGATGTCCGGGATAAAAAAACGGCCCCGAATTGCTCCGGGGCCGTCCTGGGCGAGGGCTTGGGCTCCGCGATTATTTCGGAGGGGCCTGGGTCGCCGGCTTCGGGGCATCCTTCTGAAGCTTATCGATGTCCTCCTTCTTGATGACCTCGATCTTGGCACCCTTTTCAAGCTCGGCCTTGCTGGGGACCTTGATGATGTCGCTCGTGACGGCCGACGCTGCTCCCGACGCGGGGGAGGCCGGGGCCTGAGCCGCGGGCTTGATGTCGAGCAGTTCAATTTCGAAGTTCAACGTCGCGTTGGGTCCGATCTTCGGGGGCGATCCGGTGGTGCCGTACGCAAGGTCCGAAGGGATGAACAACTGCCATTTCGATCCGACCGGCATGAGTTGGAGCGCTTCGGTCCAGCCCTTGATGACGCCCTTCACAGGGAAGGTGGCAGGGGTTCCCTTGGCGATGGAACTGTCGAACTCGGTGCCGTCCAGAAGGGTTCCCTTATAATGGGTCACGACCGTATCGTTGGTGGTCGGCTTGGGACCCGTACCCTTGGTGACGATCTTGTACTGAAGACCGCTGGGGAGGGTGATGACTCCATCCTTGTTTCTGTTCTCGGCGAGGAACTTCTCCCCTTCCGACTTGTTCTTTTCCGCCTCCGCCTTCCGTTTTTCCTCGGCCTTGGCCCGCAGGTCCGCACTGTAGGCCCGCACCACGGCCTCCGCTTCCGCCGTGGTCAGGACCGGAGTTCCGCCCGTGAATGCATCGGAGAAGGCCTTGGCAACGACCGCCGGATCCATCTCGTAGCCGCCCCGCTTCAGATTCCGCTGCATGTCATTGGCGATCATGACGCCAATGGCATAGCTGTTCTTTTCCCCGGGGTTCTTGAATTTGGCGTCCAGCGCCGAGATGTCGACGGGGGCGGGGCCGCCGGGACGGACCACGGCGTTGGTTTTGGGCGCCTGGGCCAGCACCGCGCTGGTGACGGCTCCGGCGAGGAGGAACGCGGTTGAGAGTGATTTCATGGTATTCGTGTCAATACGGCCGGCGGCTTGAACGGCGGCACCGGCAGGAGGGGGTGCTTAGCAGCAACATTCCCAAAAGTCCAGAGGGCGAAAGCGGCGCCGACCATGGCCTGCGCCAGCGGTTGGGTCGGATGGAGAGGGGGGCACCTCCATATGCCGTGACACTGACTCGGGAATTCCGCTTCACTTCGCGGGTGTCCACGGGAATTGCCGAGCCACAGGCCATGCTGTCGGAGGCCGAGGAGGCGTTCGAACGCTGGCGTCGCCGGGTCGGCCTGTTTCTTGCCCCGGCGGTCCTGGTCACGCTCTGGTTCATTCCGATTCGAGGTCTGTCGGCGTCGGCGTCCCATCTGCTGGCAATCCTGGGCATGGCCGTGGTGCTTTGGGTCACCGAAGCCCTTCCCATGGCGGTCACGGCGCTGCTCGGTCCCACCCTGTGTGTCATGGCGGGAATCGGCCCGGCCCGGGAGGTGTTCCGGACGTTTTCCGATCCGATCATCTTCCTTTTTCTTGGGAGCTTCATCCTGGTCGAGGCCATGATGAAGCATGGCCTCAATCGGCGCCTGGCCTTCCTCATTCTGGGGCTTCCCGCCGTGGGGGATCACCCCTTCCGCCTGTATGCGGCATTTGGCGCGATTACGACCTGCCTTTCCATGTGGGTCTCCAATGCCGCCACCACGGCCATGATGCTGCCGATCGGAATTGCCATCTCGACCGAGGTTGCCCGCCGGGAATCGGCCCGGCTGGGAATCCCGATTCCGTTTACCCGGCTTCCCATGGCCACCGGGATCATGCTGCTGACGGCCTTTGGTGCCTCCGTGGGCGGAATGGCGACTCCCGTGGGGACGCCACCGAACCTGATTGGCATCGGAATGATCGAGAAGATGCTCGGGGTGAAAGTGTCCTTTTTCGATTGGATGCGAATGGGACTGCCCGTCGCGTTGCTGCTGGGGTTCCTGTTGGTGATCAACTTCTACGTTCGATGCCCCGTGGCTCCCGAATCCCTGCGCGGTGGCGGTGCCTGGCTTGAGGCGGAGGGGAGACGTCTGGGGGCATGGACGCCGGCCCAGCGCAACGTGCTCGTCGTATTCACGTCCGCCGTGGTCCTTTGGCTTCTTCCGGGAGTCCTGACGTTGCTCCAGGGGCCTGACGCCCCATCCGTGCGATGGATGAATGCGAGGATGCCGGAGAGCGTGGTCGCCCTGACAGCGGCCGTGGCCCTGTTCGCCTGGCCGCTGAGTTGGTGGCGGGGCGAATTCACATTGACCTGGTCCGACGCGGTGAAGATCGACTGGGGAACCATCTTCCTGTTTGCCGGCGGGATGGCCCTGGGGGAGCAGATGTTTTCAACGGGATTGGCGCGATGGATTGGCGACGGCCTGGCCGGAGTGTTTCACGCGAAGACGGTGTTCGGGATGACGGTGCTGTTCACCGGAGTCGCCATCCTGACCAGTGAAGCCACCTCCAATACGGCGTCGGCGACGATGGTGGTGCCGGTGGCCATCGCGGTCGCGCAGGCGGCCGGATTGGATCCGCTCCAACCGGCGCTGGGCGCCTGCATGGGATCGTCGATGGGATTCCTGCTGCCGGTGTCCACGGGGCCCAACGCGATCGTCTACGGGTCGGGGTGTGTGCCGATCCTTCAAATGATCCGGCATGGGGCCCTGCTGGACCTCATCGGGTTCGGGGTCATTGTGGCGGCCGTGACCCTCCTGGCCCGCTGACCGGACCTTCGCTACGGTCGGCGGCGAACCCGAAGTTTTTCCGGGGAGGGAGGGCGTCCGGAGGGTGTGAACCGCTTGGATCGGATCGCGCGTTCGATGAATTCGGCCTGGGCGCGACGGCGGGGTGATCCTTGGGAGGGTTCCGATTTCCGATAGGAGCCGTCCCGCATCAACAATCGGGCCTTGGTGTTGTCGGCCAGTTCGGTGGCAAGGATCTCCGAGGTGAGGTGTTCCCGGAGCCGGCCGTCCTCAATGGGAAAGACCACCTCAATGCGCCGATGCAGATTGCGCGGCATCCAGTCCGCGCTTCCCACGAAGACCTCGGGACGATGCGCGTTGTCAAAGGACCAGATCCGGGCGTGCTCCAGGAACCGGTCCACGATGCTTCGGACGCGGATGTGGGCGCTCAATCCCGGGACTCCGGGACGGAGGCAGCACACTCCGCGCACGATTAGGTCGATCTCCACGCCCGCCGCGGAGGCGCGGTACAGGGCTTCGATGATCGGCGCCTCCACGAGGGCGTTCATCTTGGCAACAATCCTTGCCGGCAGGCCGCGGCGCGCATTGTCCGTCTCACGGTCGATCAGGGCGATGATCCGGTGCAGCATTCCGAACGGGGCGATCAGCAGCCGCTGGGTTTCCTGAGGCCGGCAGATCCCGGTAAGCAGGTTGAACAGGTTGGTGGCGTCCTCTCCGAAGGCGGGGCTGCAGGTGAGCAATCCGACGTCCGTGTAGAGTCGTGCCGTGCTGGGGTTGTAGTTTCCGGTCCCCAGGTGGACGTAGCGCCGGATGCCGTCGTCGTCCGCCCGGACGACAAGGGCGACCTTGCAATGGATCTTGTATCCGACCACGCCGTAGATGACGTGAACCCCGGCCTCCTCCAATGCCCGGGACCATCGGATGTTGTTGGCCTCATCGAAGCGGGCCTTCAATTCGACCACCGCGGTCACCTGCTTGCCGTTCTTCACCGCGTTCATCAGGGCACCCACGATCCGCGGGTCTCCGCCGGTGCGGTACAGGGTTTGTTTGATCGCCAGCACCTTCGGATCCTCGGCCGCCTGCTCCAGAAACTGGACCACGGAACCGAAGTTGTCGTAGGGGTGGTGCAGAAGAATGTCCCGCTCCCGAATCGCGGAAAACAGGTCCTCGCGACCCCGGAGCAATGGGGAGACCGGGGCGTGGAACGGCGGGTCGCGCAGTTCCGGCGAATGGTCCCCCTCAACAATGGCCATGAGGCGCGTGGGATTCACGGGGCCGTCGATGACGTACAATTCGTTGCCGGTGAGCCCGATGTTCTCCAGCAGGTCCGAGGTGACATCGGCGGGACAATCGGCGGACACCTCAAGACGCACGGCGGAACCCCGCTTCCGGTTGTCCAGTTCATGTTCGACCGCGCGCAGGAGGTTGGGAACCTCCTCCTCGTCGATGTAGAGTTCGCTGTTCCTCGTGACCCTAAAACTCCAGCACCCCTCCAGCGTCATGCCGGGAAACAGATCGCCGAGGTGATGGCTGATCAATTGGTGGAGGAATACGTAGGTCCGGCGTCCGTCGGCCGAGGGCAGGGGCACGAGCCGGGGCAGGCCCCGGGGAACCTGGACCACGGCGAGTGATCGTCGCAATTGGCCCCGGAACTGCCCGTGCAACCGGACAATCAGGTTCAGGGATTTGTTGAGGAGCTGGGGAAAGGGATGGGCAGGATCGAGGGCGAGGGGGGTCAGGACCGGGGACACCTTTTCGCGATAGTACTGGGCGAGCCACCCGCTCGTTTCGGCCGGCAAACGTTCGGGACTGAGGAAGTCAATGCCGTGCTGCGAGAGTTCGGGCACCAGGATTTCACGCCAGCAGCGATAGGCCTCGTCGACGAGGGCGCGAACCCGCTCGCGAATGGCCTCGAGCGTTTGGGATGCATCCAAGCCATCCACGGAGCGCTCGCGAACCCCTTCCTGGCCCGCCTCCATGAGTCCGGCGACGCGGACTTCAAAGAACTCGTCGAGATTGGAGTTGAAGATGCAGAAGAACTTCACCCGCTCGAGCAGCGGGTTTGTGGTGTCGAAGGCTTCATCCAGGACGCGCCGGTTGAATTCAAGCCAGCTGAGCTCCCGGTTGAAATACCGGCGCTCGGATTCCCGGACATCCTTGGTTCCCCGTTTCCGCATAACTCCGCTTCAGGCTATCGGCGGTGTCGCGGCAGGCGAGTCACATTTCGGCGCTCCGTGCAGGATTGTCGTTGACGCATCGTGGACGGGGTTGTCTGCGGTCACGGGAGGCGCCGAATTCGCCGTGAACCGATGTCCGCGGATTCAAGGGGCAGTGACGAGCACGGCGCTGTGGGTGGCTCCGTACCAATCGCCCCGCAGCCAGTCGGCGAGCATGGAAATGGCGTGAAGGTCCAGTTGGCCGCTGGTCTGGAACGAGGGCATGCGGTCGTTCTTCTTTCCGTAAAAGCGGGCATGGGTGGGATCCGAGATGATCCCGATGATCCAGTCGCGGGACCCCCATCCGGTCAGGTCGGGCCCGGTGGCGTCTTCGTCCGGCTTTCTGAAGGCGTGGCAGTCGGTGCAATTGAACTCCGTGCGGGCGAGGATCCGGCCCTCCTCAATGTCCTTTGCCGCCTGCTGGTCCGCGGCGGCCTGGGCGGGAAATGCGGCTTCGGCGCTGACGGCTTGGATCACCTTCCAAAGGTTGGCGCGTTGTTCGGGTGTGTAACGGGCCACCTTCTGCTTCACGAACTTCACCATCTTCCCCTCCGCAAACCGGGTGCCCCCGTAATAACCGGGACCATCGACCCGGGCGGGATCCAGCAGGCCCGCGAGCCAGGCCCGCGAGCCGAAATCCTTCAGGTCGGGAGCGCTGGGAGCTTCCGCCACGGGATTTCCCAATCCGTCGTGGCCGCCGTACCGGTGGCAGCTCGCGCAGTTTTTGGAAAAGAGGCGTGGGCCCTGGGTGAGCGGATCCTCCCGAAGCAGGGTGACGGCACCGGCGGCCGGAATCCCGCCTCCCGCCTGGGCCAGTTCGGCGGCCCGGTGCGCATCCCGTTCCGCCTGGGCCCGGGCCGCGAGGTAGGTGGGATCCATTTGATCCTGATGGCGCGCCTGCCACGTGAGCAGCGCCGCGCCAATGCCCAGCGCACCCAGGAACGCCAGGTTGAAAAAATGCCCAAGGCGCCATCGCCCGATGAGGGGCATGGCGGCCAGAATCAGAATGCCGAGGGTGGGCAGGACGATGGCTCCCCAGACTTCCGTGTGGCCGGGGAAGTACTTCAGGAATTGGAACAGGAACAGGAAGTACCACTCCGGTCGCGCCGCGGGATAGGGCTCGCTGGGGTCGGCGGGCGCCCCAAGCTCCGCGCCGTGAAACGCCAGCGTCAGAAACACCACGGTGGCGAGCACGGCCAGGGAGGCGACCGCATCCATCAACACCTGATCCGGCCAGAACGGAGCGTCCGGCTTGCGATGGGGCGTCCTGGATGTGATCCCGTGGCGCCGGAAGAGCGCGATGTGCCCCACGAGGAGCAGGACGATGCCGGCAGGAAGGAACCCGGCGTGCAGCGCAAAAAACCGGGTCAGGGTCAGGTTGCCATATCCGGGGCCTCCAACGATGAGTCGCTGGATTTGCTCGCCGAAAACGGGGGTGACCACCGCGATGTTGGTGGCCACCTTGGTCGCCCAATACCCCTTTTGGTCCCACGGAAGCAGGTAACCCGTCAGCGCCATGCCGAGCGTCAACAGGAGGAGTCCGAGTCCGAACCAGAAATTGACCTCCCGGGGGGCCTTGTACGCCCCGTCAATCACCACCTGCATCAGGTGAAGCACCAGGAGCACGACCATGACCTGGGCGGTAAAGTGGTGCAGTCCGCGGAGGAACCAGCCCCCCGCCATTTCATTCTGGATGTAATACACCGATTCCCACGCGGTCAGGGACCCGGGGGAGTAGGCGGTCCAGAGAAAGGCACCGGTGGTAAACTGGACGAAGAGACAGAACGTCAGGGCGCTCCCCCAGATGTAGCGCCACCGGGCGCCACCGGGAATGTTCTCGAGCAACGCCTCATGGGTGAGGCGTCGAATGCCGGTGCGGCTGTCCAACCAGTCCAGCAACCGTATCATGTGACCACCCGCTTTTCCCGTTGGCCGGCCTGGAAGTTCTCAAACCGGACCCAGACCTCCTCGCCCCGGAGTTCCACGGACAGCGTGTCCATGGGACGCGGGCTTGGGCTCTTGGGGTCGTTGACGGCACCGTCGAGGGCGAAGGTGCTGTTGTGGCACGGACACAGGAAATCCCGCGCCTCAGGCCGGTAATCCACAAAACAGCCCGCATGGGGGCAGAGGGTCTGGAGGGCTTCCACGGACCGTTCCCCGGTCCGACGCAAGTAAACCGCACCGACGGGAACCGCGGGGCTCTTGGTCCAGGCATCCCGATGGTCGGCATACACCGTGAACTTCCGGGGCGTTCCGTTCTTGGGAAGGGAGGCCAGGGAGGCAATCCGGGAGAATCCAGCGTCTCCACCGCCGCTCCTGCGGCGGAGGGGGTCGAACCAGACGAACAGGCCTGCGACGATCGGGACGGCGGATACGACGCCACCGATCAACGCCGCGGCGACTTTCGTCAGGAACGACCGGCGCGGTTCCCCGGTGGGATCATGCACATCGGACATGGGCGCGGATGAAACGCCGGGGCTCGGCATGAGGCCAGCGGCTTTTGTTGATTTTTTGAAGGTCAGCGACGGCGCGCCTTCTTCGTCCTGGGCCGGGGACCGCGTCCCCGGAAGGTCAGTTCTGCGACGCCGGACTTGTCGAGATCCCCGATCCCCAGCGTCACCATCTTGGCAAACTGCCGGTAGGCGGCGGTTCCCAGCGGAGCCTGGATGCGCGTCTTGCGGGCCAGTCCCAAGGCAATCCCGCTGTCCTTGGCGGCGTGCGCCGCACTAAAGAAGCAGGAATGGTCCCGATTGACCATGTCCTGTCCGTCGGTTGCCAGGACACGGCTGTTGGCGCCCGTTTGGGAGAAAACCTCCATGAGTGTGGCGAGGTCGAGTCCGAGGGCGGCTCCGATGCCCAATCCTTCCGCAAGACCCGCGGTGTTGATGTTCATGACCATGTTGACCAGGGCCTTGACCTGCGCCGCGGTTCCGGCGGGGCCAATGTAGCGGAGCAGCTTTCCCTCATCCGAGAGAACGCGGAGCAGGGGGGCTACACGATCAAAGACCTTACGTTCGCCCCCGACCATCAGGTACAGCGTCCCGTTGCGCGCCTGGGAGATGCTGGATGCCATGCAGGCTTCCAAACTGTCCGCGCCGGCCTTCGCCGCGCGTTTCTGGACCTCGACATGAATGGCCGGGGTCACCGTCGCGCAATTGATGAACACCCGTCCCTTGGCGCCCGTGAGGAGGCTGTCCCCCTTCTTGGCAAAAATTCGCTCCATGGCCCGGTCGTCCGTAACGACGGTCACCACGATGTCCGCCAGCGCCGTGACCTCGGCGAGGGTTCCCGGATGCTGGCAGCCGAGTTCCTTCGCGAGTTCAGCGGCGGCCCCAGGCCGGGCGTCGAAAACCGCGGTGACCGGGTAACCACATTCGGACAGCCGCCGGGCCATGTTGGCTCCCATTCGACCGACTCCGACAAAGGCAATGCGTGGGCTCATGAGGATTCGAATTGGAATGACGGGCGGGATTTATTCGACGCTGTGCCGGAATGCACGCCCAGAATTACCAGGATGCGCCTTCGGGTGGGCTGGGTGTGTCATCCTGGGCGCCCGGTGGCACAGATGCTCGTGGCCGTGCCTCACGGTCTTCGAAAGAAGGGTCCCAATTCCTTGGGCTTTTTGGAAATTTGAGTGTTTCCGACCGGACGGCATCTGGATTGCGAGGGACGGTTCGAAAGTTCGTATACGCTTATGGCAAAAATCCTCGGAATTGACCTGGGAACGACCAACTCCTGCATGGCGGTGATGGAGGGGGGGGAGCCGGTGGTGCTCGAAAACTCGGAAGGCCGCCGGACGACGCCGTCCGTGGTTGCGTTCGCCAAGAATGGGGAGCGGTTGGTGGGTGAAGCCGCCAAGCGGCAGGCCATCACGAATTCGCGGAATACGATCTATTCGATCAAGCGGTTCATGGGGCGCCGGTTCGACGAGGTGGGGGAGGAATTGAAGCGCGTCCCCTACAAGGTGGTGAAGGCCGCCAACGGGGATGTCGCAGTCGAGGTCGAGGTGGAGGGCAAGGCGAAGCAGTTCAGCCCCCAGGAGATTTCGGCGATGATCCTTTCGAAGCTGAAGGCCGATGCCGAAACCCGCCTCGGGGAGACCATCACGCAGGCGGTGATCACGGTACCGGCCTATTTTAATGACGCCCAGCGCCAGGCCACCAAGGATGCCGGTCGCATTGCGGGGCTGGAAGTGCTCCGGATCATCAATGAGCCGACCGCCGCCTCGCTGGCGTACGGTCTGGACAAGAAGAAGGACGAGAAGATTGCCGTGTACGACCTCGGTGGCGGCACGTTCGACATCAGCGTCCTCGAAATCGGCGACGGGGTCTTCGAGGTGAAGGCCACGAATGGTGACACCCACCTCGGGGGTGACGATTGGGACAACACCCTGATGGACTGGTTGCTGGACGAGTTCAAGAAGGACACCGGGATGGACCTCCGCAAGCAGGCGGACGCCCTTCAGCGGATCAAGGAGGAGGCGGAGAAGGCGAAGATCGCCCTCAGTTCCTCCCAGCAGTACGACATCAATCTCCCGTTCATCACCGCGGATGCCAGCGGACCCAAGCACATCCAAAAGACCCTGACCCGGGCGAAGATGGAGCAGCTTTGCGACTCCCTGTTTGAGCGCACGATCACTCCGACCCGCGCCTGCCTGAAGGATGCCGGCATCTCCACCGACCAGATCGACGAACTCGTGCTGGTGGGCGGGATGACCCGGATGCCCAAGGTGGTCGAGACCGCCCGGTCCCTGGTCAGCAAGGCGCCGCACCAGGGAGTGAATCCGGATGAAGTGGTGGCGGTGGGCGCGGCCATCCAGGGCGGTGTGCTCAAGGGCGACGTCAAGGACGTCCTGCTGCTGGATGTGACCCCGCTGTCGCTGGGCATCGAGACGATGGGCGGCGTGTTCACGAAGCTCATTGATCGCAACACCACGATCCCCACGCGGAAGTCGGAGATCTTTTCGACGGCGACCGACAGCCAGCCCGGGGTGGAAATCCACGTTCACCAGGGCGAGCGCGCCCTGGCGAAGGACAACAAATCCCTCGGTAAATTTCAGCTCACCGACATTCCTCCGGCGCCGCGGGGGGTCCCGCAGATTGAGGTCACCTTCGATCTCGACGCCAACGGGATCCTGAATGTCAGCGCCAAGGATCTGGGAACCGGCAAGCAGCAGAAGATTGTGATCACGGCTTCCGGCGGGCTCTCCAAGGACGAAGTGGAGCGCATGCGGAAGGACGCCGACGCCCATTCCGAGGATGATCGGAAGCGCAAGGAGGAGATTGAGCTTCGGAACGAGGGCGACAATGCCGCCTATCGGGCGGAGAAGCTCGTCAAGGACAGTGGCGACAAACTGGGGGCCAACCGGGGCCGTGTGGAGGAATCCGCAAAGGCGCTCCGCGAAGCGCTCAAGGGCAATGACGCCGCCGCCATCCGCTCCGCGCTTGATCGCCTGAACGAGGGCATGCAGGCGGCTTCGGCCGACCTCTACAAGAATGCGGAAGGCCAGGCCGCGGCGGATCCCACCGGGGGCGCGAAGGCCGGACCGGGCGCCGGGAATGCCGGTGCCGACAAGAAGGAGGAAGGCCCGATCATCGACGCCGAGGTCGTGGACGACAAGAAGGCATGACCGGTGTCTCCCCCACCACCGCGCGAACCTGATGTTCCGCGGTGATTTCCATTTTTCCCGTCCGCGGGTGCGGCGGGATTTGCTTACCCGAAAAACAACAAGTCAACATCGCGATACAAACAGTATGGCACTCAATGTGAAACCCCTCGGCGACCGCGTCCTCGTGGAACTCGTCGAAGAAAAGGAAGTCAAGAAGGGCGGGATCATCATTCCCGACACCGCCAAGGAGAAGCCGACCGAAGGCGTCGTCCGGGCCCTCGGAACGGGCAAGACCGATGACAACGGCAAGAAGGTCGCCTTCGAGGTCAAGGTGGGCGACCGCGTCCTGGTCTCCAAGTACGGCGGCAGCGAGATCAAGATCGACGGCAAGGAATACAAGATTTTCAGCGCCGACGACCTGATCGGTATTGTTGATTGATCCGACTTTTCACTCTCAACCTGTAACTCGAAACCAGAAGAATTATGGCAGCCAAGCAACTTGTGTTTGATGAAAGCGCGCGCCAGCGCCTGTTGAAGGGCGTGGAACAGCTCGCCCGTGCGGTGAAGGCCACCCTCGGTCCCAAGGGCCGGAATGTGGTGATCGACAAGAAATTCGGTTCCCCGACGGTGACCAAGGACGGTGTCACGGTCGCGAAGGAGATCGAGCTGAGCGACCCCTACGAAAACATGGGCGCCCAGATGGTCCGCGAAGTCGCGAGCAAGACCAGCGACTCCGCCGGCGACGGCACCACGACCGCCACAGTCCTGGCCGAGGCGATCTATCGTGAGGGCCTCAAGTTCGTCACCTCCGGTGCGAACCCGATCGGGATCCAGCGCGGCATCCAGAAGGCCGTCGATGCGGCCGTGGACCAGCTCGCCAAGATCTCCAAGAAGGTGAAGGACAAGGAGGAGATCAAGCAGGTCGCTACCGTGTCCGCCAACTGGGACACCACGATCGGCGAGATCATCGCCGACGCGATGGACAAGGTGGGCAAGGATGGAACGATCACGGTCGAGGAGGCCAAGTCCATCGAGACCACCCTCGACGTCGTCGAGGGCATGCAGTTCGACAAGGGCTACCTCTCCCCCTACTTCGTCACCAACGCGGAGACGATGCTCGTCAAGCTCGAGGACTCCTACATCCTGATCTACGAGAAGAAGATCAGCTCCCTGAAGGATCTGCTCCCGCTGCTCGAGAAGGTGGCCAAGACCGGCAAGCCCCTCCTCATCATCGCTGAAGAGGTCGAGGGTGAAGCCCTGGCGACCCTCGTCGTCAACAAGCTCCGCGGCACGATCAACGTGTGCGCCGTCAAGGCTCCCGGATTCGGCGACCGCCGCAAGGCCATGCTGGAGGACATCGCGATCCTGACCGGCGGCAAGTGCATCACCGAGGACCTCGGCATCAAGCTGGAGAACCTCGAACTGTCCGACCTCGGCCGCGCCAAGAGCGTCGTGGTGGAGAAGGAAAACTCCACGATCGTCGAGGGCAACGGAAAGAGCTCCGAGATCCAGGGCCGGGTCAACCAGATTCGCCGCCAGATCGAGGAGACGACCAGCGACTACGACCGCGAGAAGCTCCAGGAGCGCCTCGCGAAGCTCGCCGGTGGCGTCGCCGTCATCCATGTCGGTGCGGCCACCGAGACCGAGATGAAGGAGAAGAAGGCCCGCGTCGAGGACGCCCTGCACGCCACCCGCGCTGCGGTCGAGGAAGGCATCGTTGCCGGCGGCGGCGTCGCCCTGCTGCGCACCCTGCCCGCCATCGAGGGGCTCAAGCTCGCCGACCACGATGAGCAGATCGGTGTGGACATCGTCCGCCGCGCGGTCGAGGCCCCGCTCCGCGAGCTGGCCCGCAATGCCGGCGTCGAGGGCAGCCTGATCGTCCAGGAGGTCAAGAAGCGCAAGGCCAACGACGGTTACAATGTCGCCACCGGCGAATACGAGGACCTCGTCAAGGCCGGCGTCGTCGACCCCAAGAAGGTCACCCGCAGCGCCCTGCAGAACGCGAGCTCCATTGCCGGGCTGCTCCTCACCACGGAATGCCTCATCACCGAGATTCCGGAGAAGAAGGAGAAGCCGGCTGCCGATCCGCACCACGGTGGCGGCGGAATGGACTACTGAGTCCGTTCCCGGTTCCGGATCACGGGCGGTGCCTTCGAAGGCACCGCCCTTTTTTTGCCTTGGTTTCGGATCTCTTCCGGCGCTGAGCTTAGGCGTGACGCGTGTCCGGTGGTTGCTTCTGGTGGTGATTGTTGCGGCGGACCTGGCCGCACTGTTCGCCTGGCGCTACCGGCGGGAACACCGGTATGACGCGGTGATCCGGAATTCGGCCCGGCGCTATGGGGTTTCCGCGTCGCTGGTCAAGGCGGTGGTCTGGCAGGAGAGCCGCTTTGATCCCGACGCCCGGGGGCGCGCCGGGGAGGTCGGGTTGATGCAGGTGATGGACGACGCGGCCCTGGAGTGGGCGTCCGCAAGCCGGATCTCCGGATTCGACCATGACCAGGCGTTCGATCCGGTGACCAACACCCTCGCGGGCTCCTACTACCTTTCGAAGCTGCTCCGCCGATACACGAACACCGATGACCCCCTCCCGTACGCGCTGGCGGACTACAACGCCGGGCGCGGCAACGTCCTCCGCTGGATGAAGGGGAATGCCGCCACGAACAGCGCCGCTTTCAAGTCGGAGATCACATTCCCTTCAACCCGGTCCTACGTGGATTCCGTCACCCGGCGCTATCGGGAATACCGCGATGAAGGCGGCCCTTGACGGAAATTCGAGCAATCTCGCCCGGCGGCGTTGACCCTGGGCGCGCCGTACGCTACGACTGGTCGGAGTCATCCATGAACGCGTCCCGTCTTTATCGCCTCGTGATCGCTGCCGGTGTGGTCGCCTCGGCCCTCCTGGTTTCCGGCTGCAATTCCAATTCCTCGATTGCCCCGAATTGGTACGATTCCGCTTTTTATAAGGACGGAGCCCTCGTGAATGGGAATCCGCCCAACTCCGCCCCGACGGCGGATCCCGCGAACCAATAGCCGGATCGCGGGTGCCGCGACCGACGGTTCGATGCGACACTGCGTGGGCGTGGCGAAATGGCAGACGCGCCAGACTTAGGATCTGGTTCCTCACGGAGTGGAGGTTCAAGTCCTCTCGCCCACACCATCCCTTCACCCCGTTGAGTCTTGACGGACCAGATGTGCAACCACGGAATTCGCCGAATTTCGCAGGAAGATGCCGAAATACAACAGGTTGCGAGACTCCAATCGCCACGATTTCCGGTGGGGCTAGATGTGCGGAATTTCCCGGATGTGCAGATTTCAGGATGCACGGGAATCTGTGTAACCAGTTGATTTAGAGGTGGGGCATTGGAAAATCCGCACAAGTAGTCGTCAACCGTACGACCACCAACCGAGCGCCAAGTTTTCAGGGGGGATCCAGCGTGATTCCGGGCGGACGCCAAGATTGGGGGGGCTCCGGTGATTCCTCGCCTCTCTTGCGGCCCATCTGCAACGCTCCCGCAGTTTGGTTGCGGGGAGGTTCGATCGCCAGTCGGGCAGACGCGCTAGCCGCCCATTGAAGGATTCCCGTGATGCCGGGAAAACAATGCCTCACCGCCGGCGGCCGCCAATTGAAGGTGAAGCTCGGAATTGGCTCCTCACGTAGGTCCCGTCGCCACGGAAGTATCCCCGAACATAGACCGGCTCCATTCTGCCGTCGCCGTCGTTGTCTACTCCCCAAAAATCACCATTCTCCGCATGGCGCGGATATATCGGAAGTCCAGTAAATGGGTTCGCCTCGATCTGTCCCTGAAGAAGGAGATCATCAAACGCCCCGATCCTGATGCTTGGGAGAGTGATCTCCCCTGGAGGAAGGAAATCGTCAAACGCCCCGGTTTCCCAGGTAGGCAAACTTGCCCGGATTTGGTGGGTTGGAGGACTTTGGACTATGGCTGGTTGAGACCCAATCGAAGGAGGAGCCTTCTTTGAAGAAAACGGATTCGGCCATCCCGAAAGCCACCAGTAGAAGATGAGAATGGCAATGTTGAACGATATCGTGAACAGAATCACGACGACCAATCTTGCGATTGCCAATAGTTTTGCCTCAGCGGAGGCCGTCCATCTTCGGGGTCCTTGTAGGCAATCTGGAAAAGCCACTTGGAGATGCTGGTAAATCCAACAGATCCAGTCAATTCGTCACGGATCTCCTCTTGGTGGAGGTCCTGCCATTGCTCGCGAATCTTGCCCAGTTCGCGAAGCTAGGAGATCAGTTTGGTCCAAAAGGCCCCAATGAGAGAGCCACTTTGGGACCCGGCGCCCTACTTGCGATCTCGCGGGCTCGGCGGGAGTTGATTGAAAGGTGGGTTGCAAAATCGAGAAGCATTGGATGCTCCAATTGGCGAATCATTTCCCAGATCCCGTTGTTCGTTTGAGCTGAGCACACCCGCGCGAGAGTGATTACCGCATCAACTGTCTTCAGTGCGGCCAATGCTTGGTCCGGAGTCAGGCTCTCCACGAGGACCTCCGATTTCCTTGGAGTCACGGCACCGCACCCGCGGGCTCGATTTGAAGCCCGACTCTTCGGGCTTTTGGAGGAAGCTCGCATCTCCTCCTTGAGCGGCGAATATGGGTCGAGGACTGAATCCCTTGTTTGGACGTACGGCCGGTCAATCGTCGCCAGCAGGGTAGTCCACCCTTCGGGACGATGGAATTCGAGTAGGGAAGCCAAGGCGCGTTTTGCCCGCCTGGCTGTGGCCGTTTTTTGGAAGGACAAACCAGGAAGGATCGATGCCAGTGTTTCCCAGTAGCATCGCGCCTTGGGGGCTGGAGCGGCGATGTCGCGCCGATTCAAGCGACAGTCGAGCGCATGCTGACAAAGCCAGTCCCATGAACGGCCCAGCCGCTTGCGGGCAGGATGCTCCTTCGGAATTAGCCAGTAGGCCGCTCCAATCAGGTCGAGACGCTCTTGGAATTCTTTCGGGGGAGCCTTCCAGATTTGAGCTACGATGGCACTCCACGCCTTGTTCTGAGCAGGGGGAATCGGTTGACGCTCAGGAGCTGCGGTGTCATTTCTCGTTCGGATTCGATTTCGGTTTTTCATTGCTGGACTTCCTGGATCGGGTCTTTTCCCCGGGTGGCGTTCCAGCGCCACTCGGGGTTTTTGCCTCTTCTGCCTGGACCCATTCAAGCAGGCGAAGCGTTGTAGCTCCCCCGGGCTCCCTATCGCCGGAGAGCCATTGCGACACCCTTGCCAAGGGTACACCCAAAAACTCCGCGAGCTCCGTCTTCTTTCCGCGGGAAGCAGCAGCACGCTTTAGTCTGTGCAGCAATTGGGCGAGCGGTGACAACGGTTCATAGTTTACGACTTCGGAAACATAATGCAAGGCGGAGTTATCGGAGTTCTCCGTCGAGAAAATGTTTGGGGCGGCGCTAACGCCTGCCGAGCCCGTAGGCCGACTGGCCCTGATCGCTGCTAGCAGAGACGCGTCGTGGTCGGATGTGTTTGGGGGGAGATGCAAAAATGAATCCACCAGTTTCGGAAGGGGTGGAACCCACTTCGGGAAAGATCCTTCAACTGCGGGCTGCGATTGGTACCACGCGAGGTGGTTCGCCAACATGGCTTCGGTCCAGAGGCCGATCCTTTGAATTACCGTCACAGGCTCGAATGTGATGTTTTCGAGAATTCCGATGCGGTCCATAACGGGCGTGCGTTGGCTGATCTCGATGAGTGCGGGGACCAGCGACTTTTTGTGCCCGTCGGTGGGATAGGTGATTCTGGTGATGGGGTCGGTTTGCCCCGAGAGAATGGCGTAAATCACCAAAACTGAGCAGGCCGCAGTCCAATCGGCGAATGCCCTGGCGGCTGGCAATTCCGCCTCGGGAACGCGAGGGAGTATCTGGACGAGTGCTGCGTCATAGATTCCGTCGCGCTTTGGCCGAATGCAGTCTGCCGCAAGGTAGGAAAGGGGAATTCCTACGGACTCCAGAATTGCCAGGACCGTTGAGAACGAGGGCGCCCCTTTTCCCGCCTCGATTTTCCAAACGTTCGAGAGAGCAACCCCTGAAATCCGGGAAACGTCCTGGAGCGACATTCCTCCGGAGGCCCTGGCGAGCCGGATTGATCTGCCCAAAGCAACGGGGTCGTGAGCTGAGAAACGCACGTCGTAGGGTGGGGATACTCTGGCCTGTTGAAAATCCAGAGTTGACTTCTCTATGGAGAATGAAGTTTCTCTATGGGAGTAATTATGCACCACGGTGCAAAAAAGAACATTCGCAAGGGGGTACCCCCGATTCGGATCAAGGGCCTCGGATCTGCAGCGCGGGCCCTCGGGGTTCATCGCAACCATTTGCGCCTCGTTCTTCAGGGTAAGCGGCCGAGCTTGGTGCTTGCCCAAAGATACGCCTGCTGGCTGCAGGCACGCTCCGATGAAAAGGAATCCAGCGCTTCCAAACGCCACGCCCGAAACCTGAAAGCCCAAAAGCCCAATGAGTGACCCCGCCGCAAGTTTCATCTGTGCCGTCAAAGGCACGATGGCCCGCCATCAATGCAGTTGGACCGATGCGTGGAATCGCACGCGGGCGCTGCAGCCGGATCTCTACGAGCGCCTGATGACTGCAAATAGCTCTCGGATTGTTCAGCTCGCGAACGCCAACGACGCGGTCCAGAAGCGGCAGGAGGCACAAGCGCGGCTGATCGAGGCCGTTCATAAAACGATGCAACTCCGCGGGATTTCCTACGACGCTGCCTGGAATGCCGTTAGAGCCACCGAAGTTGAGCTCTACAACAGCGCGGTCGGAGAAGGGCAGACAGCAACCGGGGGCGGCGGGGACGTCCAAGGATCACCTTCGGCGCCGCCTGTTTGGGGGCCTCAGAACTTGGCGAGCCTCGCTTTGCCGGCGGAGACGCCGGCAGATGTTGCGGCGATCGCCTGGAGTGCCAATGGCTTCCAGGTGTCGCTTGTGCGACCGAGCGAAGTCTGGGCGGCAGTCGTCGCCTACTTCAAGGCGCTGAATACCTCGAATGCCGAGGGGTACTGCCAAAAGAGGTTTCCTCAGCTTTATCAGCGAATGTCCGCAACCAAAGGGTGAGCACGACTCTTCTCCGCAAAAATTCTCCCAAAATCCATCATGACCACTGCCTACTTCCCGCCCGTCCAAGTTCCCGCCTCAATTGCCAGCCAGTTGGAGGCGAAGCGGTCTGAACTGCTCCGTACCCGGGACCGTCGTCTTGAACTTCTCACGAAACTGGAAGCGACCCGCGAAAGGGTCGCGGACCTTGAAAGCAGGCTCCCGGGACTGACCGCGGCCGCTGAGGATGCGGGCGAGCAACAAGTCTCGGAGCTCCTACTCTGCGAGCGGCAGATTTCGATCTTGCGGGGCAAGGCGGAGTCCCAGCTTGAAGAGGTCAACCAGGCAGAGGATGCCCTCAAGGCGGAACTCGCCAGCACTGCCAATCTGTTCCGGGGAGTCTTGGGTCCGATTTTGGAACAGGTCGAACAGGGAATCTCCGAGGCCGTCGGGAAGTACTGCACTCACGGCCCAGCCGTTCGTGAATTCGTCGGGAAAACGGACGCGGCCATTCGATTCCGCGGGCGGTACTTCAACTGCTGGTTCCTTGGCATTAGCGATCTGGACGTTGCCCTGAAGGAGCTCCTTTCTTACTTCGAGGAACTGTTGCCCAACCCGCCCGCCGCTGCGGAATAGGGCCGCGGGCGCCTCAAGAAACTGAAACGCCACCCATGATGCCGACCACCGACCAGAGCCATTCTGTGGCTTCCTCGCGTTGGCATGGGGAGCGTGAAGTTATTCTGCGAAGGCTTTGCTCGCGTCTCAAGGAACGGAGGATGCGGGGCGAGCCTGTGACCCGTGCCGCGTGCCTTCTGGCACGCCGTTGGAAACGACGCTTTTACCGGAGCCGACCCGACAAGCCGGTTCAGGTTTCCAGGACCCTCCTCCTTCGGAAGTATTACGAATTGGAGAACACGGCATGGTCTCCCGAGATCCTTCGGCTCCGGTATCGGTCATTCCCTCGGCGCACCTTGCCCAACGATCTGGCTTTGGAGTTCCTCGCGCGTTGCCTGGCGGCCGGCGCCGGCAGCGGTGCAGCGGTTTACCGTGGGATGGTCAACGATTGGAAAGCCGGGAAAACGCTTCCGGGAGTGGCCCCCGCGCGTAGGGCCGATGACCGATTCCCATTCTCACTCTCGACGTTCTACCGGCGGGTGTCCGGGCGGCGGGTTCGGAGTGTCCACGCTCGGCGCTCCGAGCTTTCGGCCGAAGAACTCAGCCTCAGAACCTCGCTGTCCCGCTATGGAAACTAAGTCCGCCATCAGCCGATCCCCTGCCGACCCCAGTTGGCAACCTTCGGGCAATTCGCATGGGTGCTCGCTCGTGCCCATCTCCTATTGCGCCTGCGAGCTCGGAATCACAAACGGCGAGGTCTTGGAACTGGTGGAGGAAGGGCGAATCCAGTGGGCATTCGACGTAGCTCGTCCCGGGGCCAAAGCGCGGTGCTTCCGAGTCTGGATCCAAAGTGTCAAGGCGTACCGGGAAGGGCTGGATCAGTCACTATTGGGACCACTGCCGAGGGTGATTGACGCGGTTCTGGGTTCCGCACTTCCGAGAATTCGGGCCACCTACCTTTGCGTCCGATGGAATCTGTCCCGACAGGTGTTCTTCTACCTCCACCATGGGGGGCTTGTCGCGGGGCAAGTTGAGGGCCACACGCTTTTTCTGAGACGCTCGGATTTGGTAAATTGGCTCTCCAGCATTTCCACCGGCCGAGATTTCGGCCGGCCCCAGGTCGGAGAGTGCCCGCGCATCGGGCCGGCGAGGACTCCCGCAATGACTCCCCGGCCTTGTCCATCGTCAGGCGCAGCTCGATGAACCAACGCCGTCCATCTTCAAGCTCCCACGTTGGGGCCGACCAGGCTGTGAAATCACCCAAGACCGCAACTTCAATTTCCCGAGTCCGCTCCTCTGCAGAGGCATCTGGAAGGGTGAACGCTATCCGCTACGCGACTCCTGAGAACATCGGACGACTCCTGGACGCGTTCTATTGTGGAGGGTTCGAAATCGCGAAGCTATGGGACTCGCTGGAAAAACGAGACCCGACCGTGGGTGCTGTTGTTGGAAAGCGCAAAGCGGCGGTCGGTCGGATGAGGTGGGAAATACTGACCCGGTCAGACCTCAAGGCGAACGTTCGAGACGAGGCGGCTAAGCACGCTGCAGCGCTTCGCGGATTCTACGAAGAACTTACCTGCACGAGCGCCCTAAAGGGCGACGAATCAGGCGGCGTCGGGTTGCTCGCCCAGCAGATCCTCGACGCGCGCGGCAAGGAATACTCCGTCCACGAGTGGGTCTGGAAACTTCCCCGGCTCGGATCTTCGCTCTCCGCAGAGTTTCGCCACTGCCCCATGTGGTGGTTTGAGAACCGAACCGGCGTGCTGCGCTACCTCACCGACGATGGCCAGATATACGGCGTCCCCATGGCCCGCAACGAATGGCTGGTCAGCGTCGCACCTTCGGCGCTGATGGAAGCAACCTGCGTCGCCTGGCTTTTCGCCCACACTTGCCTCAACGACTGGGCGATTTTCTGCGAAAAATTCGGCATGCCGGGTCTGCTCGGCAGGACAGATGCCGCACCCGACAGCAAGGAGTGGGCCGCCCTAGTCGAAGCGGTCAAAGCCTTCGGGCAGGACTGGGCGGCCGTGGTCAATCAATCAGCAAACATTGAGTTCATCAGTGCCGGGTCCGCTGGGGAGATCCCCTTTCCCGCGTTGGCGGACGCGATGAAGCGCGAAATCGCCGCCCTCTGGCGTGGGGGAGATCTCGGAACATTCAGTTCCAGCCGGGGTGGTGGCACTGGGGCCAGCCTCCAAGGCAGAGAAAAAACCTGCCTTGAACACGATGACGCTCGGTTTGTATCCGAGACCCTGAACGCTCGGGTTGATTCCCGTGTTATCGAGTACCTCTTCGGCGAGGGAGTTTCTCCTCTGGCCTACTTCAAGTTGATTCCCGGCCACACCGAAAACGTCAGCTCAAGTCTCGCCATTGACGCTCACCTGCTGGGCGCCGGACTCTCTCTTCGGCGGGCGGATTTCTACGAGCGGTACTCCCGGAGGCTTCCTGCACCGGGGGAAGCGGTTGTCGGCGGTTCCCCCTCTCAATCCTTCGGCCGGGCTCATCTGGATCAGGGGAATACCGCCAAGAGCACCCTTCCATCCCCGCGGCCGACGTCCCCGGGAAATCGCACAGAAATGGCCCGCCAGCGATTTGGGGGGTCTGGAGATACCACCCGGGCCACAAAAGCCCGTTTGCAACGAAGTGCAACGGCTTTGCAGGTCATCCGTGTGAACTTTTAGACCCCAAAAATCGCCCCCGATGCCACATCGCCGC
Organism: Verrucomicrobiales bacterium; assembly: GCA_016793645.1. GTDB lineage: Bacteria > Verrucomicrobiota > Verrucomicrobiia > Limisphaerales > UBA9464 > UBA9464. The sequence goes on along the minus strand of JAEUHD010000086.1, from coordinate 16,887 downwards.
CGAAACACCGAAAATTCCGGTCCGCCGCCTTCTATCTGGCGTCTCGCGGTCCAAACGGGTTTGGCGATTGTCGAACTCAGCCTGGAATTTTTCGTCCTTTGCATCTGGGCGCCGCGCGATGCGGCAGTTTGGTGGGGCCTCCAAGGAAGGCATACGGTCGCCCTGGTTCGCAGTATGGCGTCCAACATCCTGGTTGGAATCGGATGGTGGTTCATTCCCGCGAACCTCTCTTTCTCCATCAAGGCGCCCGCGTTCGTGGTCGGGCCCGTTGTTGTCGGAGTTCTCGTTTGGAGCGGGTTCGAGATCACGCCTTCTCTGGCGATCGCATTCCTCGGAATCTACGGAGCTGGCATCTGGTCCCTCGTGGCGGCCGTTCGAGTCTGCCGGGTGGAGCTCGATGAAGCCATGGAACGCTTCGCTCGGAGCACTGAGGTTCGCGGGAACGCAAACTCGAACCCGAAACACTGAACCGCAAATCCGATGGCCAACGACAAAGAGCTGAAGGTAAGGATCACGGGGGATTCCACCCAATTGGGTTCGGAAAGTCGGAAGGCGGTTGGCTCACTCAACGAGGTTAAGGCGGCTGCACAGGGAATGCTGTCCTCGTTCACGGGTGGGCTTATCGGCGGCGGGATCGCGGGGGCTGTCTCGGCTGCGGTGAATCTGATCGCGGGCCAGATCCGGGAAGCGAGGCAACTACTTCGGGATGCCCGGTCGGCCGATTTGGACCCGAAGTTTGTCAGCGGAGCCCGGTTCTTCGCCCGGACGATCAATGCACCTGAGAACACCATCGAAAGTGCGATCCAAAACGCCAGACAAGCGCGAGCGGATGCAGGTGCAGGTGACCTGGATGCATTGGAGAACTTCCGGCGCCTCGGCATCTCCATGGCTGAAATTAAGGACCTTGCCCCCGACGAACTCTTTTACCGGATCGCGGATGCGTTCAAGAAGATCGGCCTTGGAAAGCAAGAACTGGCCGGAGCGGCTGGCGTTCTCGGACGGGCGCAGGCTCAGGCGCTGGTTCCCTATTTTGCCGGAGGAGATCCAAACAAGGAGCTTCGGAATGGAGATGAGGTCGTAAGAGGCGAACGTCTCGACTTTAGGAAGTATCTCACGGGGGACTTCGCAAGTAAGTTTCTTCAGAATTCCGACTACGCCGACCGGATGCAGGTTGTTTTGGCCGGCCAGCGATACAAGCGCGACATCGAACCCATCACGATGGTGGGAATTGGAGACGAGGAGAAAGCGGCCCGGATAACGAAGGAGGCCCAAGACAGTGTCCTCGCGACCCTTCGCTCTCAGAGGACGATTGAGGAGCAGATTACCGAAATCACCCAACGCCGAGCCGAGCTTTGGAAAAAGATGGACTCCGAGTCCAATTCGGTGAAGAAGGCAAAACTCCTGCAGGAAGATGCGGATCTCTTCGCAAAGCAGGCGGCGTTGAAGAATGAGGCGGACAAGGTGGCAAGGCCTGCGGGACTGCCCCTTCAATCTTTCACCCCTCCGGCAGACGAATTTGCCCAGCGGGGAATTTTCATCGGCGGACAGCAGCAGGTCCCGAGCATCCTGCAGACCCAAGTTTTGAAATTGGATCAGATAATCCGCATCGCTGAACAGCAGTTGCGTGAAAACGCCAAGTACTGGGAATAGAGCGACCAAAAGTGGAAACTGACTCCCCATCCTTCACGGCACTGCAAATCGCCCGCGCAATCGGGCGATCCAAACAGGCTGTGTCGAAGGCGCTCGACGGAGTGACGCCCTCCAATTTCGTCAGCGTCGAAGGCAAGCCCGCGGCAGCGTGGCGGTTTGATCAGCTCCCCCGGAGATTCCAGCGGGCTCTGTCGATTGCCCAGTCCCGCGGAGGATTCCGGACGCTTTCGGATCTCATCGCGAATCCGCCGCGGAGATGGGCACCCACCGTGCCGCTCGCATCGGTCGGAGACGCGTTGCGCTCCAAAGCGGAACTCCTTCGGGAGGCGTTGAAGCCGGCACTTGAGCGAAAGGACTCGCCCCTCCTGATGCCGAACGAGCTGAAGCGTTCGGGAGTGGAGTCCTACCAACGCGTCTTCGGATACCCAATCACCGAGCGGCAATGGTGGAGTTTGTTCAGGCGCACTTTAGTCCGGGACGCGGGGTTTGAGGATTGGGATAGGTTGGAGATCTATCTCGACGAGCGCCGTCCCGGGCAGGCTCCGTCACCGGTTCCAGCGCCGGTGGCGGAGCCACATCTCTCCGACATTGGTCAGATTCTTTCCCTCGTTCGAGACCCGAGGCACCCATCTGTTGATGAAAAGGATGCCGTCTGGGTGGCCGCGGTTGAATTGGTGCAAGCCCAAGGCACTTCAGACGGCCTTCGAAAGACAAAACGCAGGCTCGTGGATTTCCTTGCGGAGAATGCTCCGTGGATCGGAGAGACTCGCAACGCGATTCGTGCCAATTTGGACCGAAAGGTTGCCCGCGCTGCAGGCTGTGCGAACGCTGCGGTCCTGATTCGAGACGGCAGATCGCTTCGCCCCGTTGCATCCGGTGTCGAGGCACTCTGGCCCAAGGTGGACGTGGATCGGATCGTTTGGGAGTCGGTGGCGAACCACGGTGGGAGGGTTTCAGAGGCGGTAAGGGATCTCTCGATGTCTGGTCAGCTCACGGCCGGGACACTCGCCCGCCTATCCGGGGCGAGCGGCGATAAGTCCTACATCCCCGCTTCCCTGCGGGACCGGGTGACGCCCGAAGTTGAAGCGCTCATGGCCCACCACCAGGGCCCCCGTGCGGCCCGGCTTCTGGTGCCCCATCTCGATCGGGATTACTCCGGATTGGTTGTGATGGATCAGGTCCAGGCGGATGACTTCACGATGCCGGTTTACTTCTATGTGCCGGACGGAGAAGGGTGGTTCCGACTGACCCGCGGACAGTGCCTGATCGCAATCGATGTTCGAAGTCAGCGGGTGTTGTCGTGGGTGCTGATTCCGGCAGAGCAATACAACGCCCTCAGCATCCGGACACTGTTCGCTCGGACCTTCGAAGAGCACGGCATTCCCAAATGCTTGTATCTGGAACGTGGGATTTGGCAGCGGTCCAGGATTGTGGCCGGCGCCAAGGTATCCGGGGGAGACACCGTTTCGCCTCTGAAAACCGAGCTGGGGCTGAAGTCCCTCGGAATCACCTTTTCCCACGCTCTCCGGCCCCAGGCCAAGACGATTGAGCACGTGGGCTCTCTACTCCAAAACCGAATGCACTCGGTTCCCGGGTACTGCGGCAGAAACGAGCGAGTGGATTGCCCAGAGGTTACACACCGGAACCGATTGGAGGTGGAAGCGCATCGATCCCACCCCAAGGAGTTTTTCCTCAGTTTCGAGGAATGGAATGAGCAGCTCGCCAAGATCATGAGGGCCTACAACTCCGAGAAGCACGGGGCTGAATCCCGAATCATCCCGGGAATGAGTCCGGACGAGGCCTTCGAGAAATTCTGGCCAGCGGAACCGGGCAAGGAACCTTGCAAGTTTGGACCAGAGGCCCGGCATCTTTTGGCCCACATTCAAAAGCCCGTCGTCTGCGGTACGGGTGGAATCTCCTTTGAAATTGGAGGGGAGCGCTTTCGGTATTTTGACCGACAGACCGGGGAACGACAGGGGCAGCGCCTTATCGCCTGGTTCAACCCGGACGCCCCGGAGAGTTGCACGTTCACCAATGAACGCGGCCGCGATGCGTTTACGGTTGAGCGGCACACCCCCGTTCCAGCCTTTGGGGCAGAGGCGGAGTTGGAGGCGGAGATGGGGAAGGCCCGATCACACGCCGGCGCGTTGAAGTCTCGATACAACGTACTCAAGGCCACCTTCAGCCAGAGGTTTGCTCGCCCGATTGTTGACCTTGCCACCGCCGATCTGGGTCAAACGCTGGAGAACCAAGGGAGCAGAGTGAAGGAACTGAGATCGAAGGAGGCAAGGCGCGATGCCCAGATCGCGAGACTGAGCGCCAAAGTGGGAATCTCGACTACGCATCGGACGCCCATCGTGGAAGCGGGATTGAGGCGGTTCGACGAGGCGCGAGCCAGGGCGGAAGCGGAAGAATGCATCGGAGGGGAATCATGAGCTCTACACGCCGGACAACCGATCCAGAATACCTTCAGCAGGGACGGTACGCCTCCGACCCGGATTTTGTAGAGCTTCGGGGTATCGAGGCGACGGCCGCCTTGCTGAAAGCCAAGACCGTTTCAACTCGGGAACGGCAGCTCATTTTTTTCCTTCAATCCAGATCCCTAGAAGAGGGGGGATTGGAAGCACTGGTTGAAGACATCATTGCGCTGGTCCCGGAGCACTTCCGGACCCCAACGATGCGAAGGAACCCCGTGGAATCCGGGGGGGCGTACTTGGGCGATGTTGGATCCGATATCCGTCGCGAGTTGGAGCAGGCTAGTTCGATCAAGGAGTGTTTCAGTGATGAGGCATACGCCCAGTGGAAGGAGAATGAGGAAGATCGGGGTCAGGCGATTGATGAGGTGATCGAAATCCATTCCCGCCCGGGGGAATGGCCAAGATCGGCTGGGAAGTCGGCTTTGCCGTCTCTTCCGGTGGAATCCGCGATTGGGGACTGTTTGCGCAGGGCGCGAGCGGAATTGCCGCGCATGATCGTTGAAGTTTGCGTTCGGCCGCGGCTGCAGGTGCTTCCATCCGGGTGGAAACTGTCGAGGCGCCTCCGGCGGGGAGATGAGGTTTGCGATATTCCTTACCTTCGCCATTTGGGATGGACGCTCGATGTCTATTGGAGCCGATACGTTCAACGCGCCCGCGAAGGCTTTGCCCAGACCTCGATAGCCGCGGTTCTTCAACCCGCTCTGGACTATGCGTTGGAAACCCACCGCATGGTGTTGATTGAAGGAAATTCGGGCGTCGGGAAAACGGAATCCTCCAAAGCCTGGTGCGACCAGAATCGGCACGTTGCCAGGTATCTCACCCTCTCCGGAATCAGTAATCGGACGACCCTTTGCCGATCATTGGCTCACGCTCTTGGGCTCCCAAAATCAATGGCGTTGTCGGCCACAAAGATCCTGCCCCGAATCGAGGACTTTCTCCGCGAAAGTCGGCTGATGCTGGTTATTGATGAAGCTCACTACCTGTGGCCGCAAACCAACCGGCCGGATAGGAGCCCAGAGCTGATCAACTGGCTAATGACGGCGTGTTCGAATCGGGGCGTGCCCGTCGCATTGATAACGACCGCCGACTGGGATCGGCTAAAGGGCAACACTGAGAAGCATACCCGATGGAACTCCGAGCAGTTGGGGCGGAGGATCAACCGCCGGCTCAAACTTCCAGATCACCCGACTGAGGAGGACTTTTCAGCCGTTCTTCGGAGTGTTGCCAAGGATGTTGCTCCAACTGCCCAAGACTTGCTCGCAGCCTATGGAATGGGCAGAGGGGGATCGTTGACCCGGATGATTGACGCCCTGGAGGATGCCCGGCGAGTCGCCGCGGCCGCGGGCCGTAGATCCGTCACGGGAAAGGATGTCTTGGCGGCAGTTGACGCGCGCAGTCTATCGGATGGCGCGTTGGAGCGGTCTACTCCTTCCCGTCGGGCGGGGCATGGCCGTGCCGATGGTTCGGCCATTCCCGAAACCCCGGACCCTGGCGGCGAAGCTCGGCAACGCACCGTCCATGCACCGGTCCTGCAGGGTGGACGCAGCACGGCTGTGTCCGGCCCCGATCAGGAAAATTCGATTTCGCTTCTGTCCGGACGAAACCGCGGCTCGGTGCGTCGCACGTCGCCGTTCGCCGAGCCCGTTGCCGGCTGAAGGGGAAACAACTCGGATTTTTTGGAGACTCTGGAATATGGGTCGGCTATTTCTTTTGCCACGAGACTTGGAAGTTTCGAATCCAGTTTTTGCACAACTAGCTCGTCGTTTTACACCGTGCAAGGGACCTGCCCGCGTTCACGGTCATGCGGCCCGTCGCCAGGATTTCCATTTCCATGAAGCGCACCCGGGGGAACCTCGAATCCGGGAGGATCCCCGGCCGCATGTCGGCGTTGGTGTACCGTGGCGGGGGATCCCTGAAGGTGGAATCGATTCCGGTTCCACGGATCGGTTCCCATGAGGTTCTGGTCCAGGTGCGGGCCTGTGGAGTCTGTCCGACCGACATTAAGAAGATCCGACGCGATCTGCTGCCGCCACCCAGAGTCTATGGCCATGAAACGGCGGGTGTGATCGTCCGTGTCGGGGCCTCCGTCCGGGGGTTCCATCCCGGGGACCGGGTCGCACTGCACCATCATGTCCCGTGTCTGGATTGCCATTTCTGCCGACGCCGGGCATTCGCGCAATGCGCCGGGTATCGGGTAACCGGGGTTACGGCTGGATTTGAACCGGCGGGAGGCGGCTTTGCGGAGTATGTGTGCGTCAAGCGCGGCTGTCTGCCGGGGATGGTCCGGATCCCCAAGGACATCAGCTTTGCCGAGGCGGCTCTCCTGGAACCCGTCAATACCGTGCTCAAGGCGGTGAATCTCCTTGGAGTTGTTCCCGGAGATCACGTGCTGGTGGTTGGACAGGGACCCATCGGACTTCTCTTCAACCGTCTGCTCACCCTGCGGGGAGCCTCCGTTTCCGCGTGTGATCCCTTGGAACTTCGTCGCCGGATCGGACAGCGGTTCGGCGCCCGCCGGACCTTCCCGACGATGGAGGCCATTGGGGATCCGGTGAAGCGGATGACCCGGGGACGAGGCTTGGACGCCGTCGTCCTGGCGGCCCCGAGCGACGAGGCATTTTGCCAGGCCCAAAAACTGGTCCGCGGGGGCGGTGCCATTCTGGTGTTTGCCCACACCGTCCGCGGTAATGCAACCCCCTTGGATCTGGGAAGGGTGTGCGTCGATGAACAACGGGTCCTCGGAAGCTACTCCTCCGATTTCACGCTTCAGGACGAGGTCGCACGCCTGGTCTTTTCGAGGACCCTCGACGTGCGGCCGCTGATCACCCATCGGTATCCGTTGACGGACGCAGCCGCCGCCATTGACCGGGCAGCGACGCCGTCCGCGGACACCCTTAAGGTGGTGGTCGAACCCGGACTCCGCGGTCAGTGACCGTTCGCGGCCACGTAGGCCTTGGCCTTGGAAACAAACTCCTCGGGACTGCGGGCAAAGGCGTCGCTGTCGGTTTCAATTGAGAGGATGCCAGTCCAGTTGGCCTTGCGCAGTTCCGCGAAGAGGTCCGTGAGCTGCCCCTGGCCTTCGCCGATGAGCGTATCCATGGCGACATCATCCCCCTGGGTCTTTTCCACCTTCTTGTCCTTGAGGTGAATGTCGAACACGCGTCCCTGATAATCGCGGAACACCGCGGCTGGCTTCATCCCGGTGGAGGTGATCCAGCCGGCGTCCATGCACACGCCGATGCGCGGATCGCGGTGTTTTAGGAGGGTCCGGACCACGAGGGGATTGCCGTACAGGCTGCGGATCCCGTGGTTGTGGATGGCCACCCGGATGTCGAACTCCTTGGCGAGTTCCTCCAGGTTGTCGAAAATCGCGAAATCACCGGGCTCCACGATGATCAACGAAATGCCCATGTCCTTGGCGAACTGGAACAGCTTCCGGTTTTGGGCCTTGTCGAGCGACGTGCCGGCGACGCCGAAGGTGTAGGCGCGAAGGCCGTTCGCATCGAGTACCGCCTTCTTCTTCATGTACTCCTCCCGCGGAGAGTTCGGATCGATGTGCTTGGCGATGACCTGAAGGTTGGTGATGCCCTGCTTCTTCGCGAAGGCAACCACCTGGTCAAAGTCCATGTTCCGAAGCGTCCAGGTCTGGATCCCGAGTTGACCGGACAGGTCGGCGGCCGCGAGCGGACCGGCCAGGAGGAGAAGTGCGGCGACGAATCTGCGGATGTGTTTCATGGAGGAGAGGGGGAAAGCTAGGGAACTGGGAGCATTTCGGGCAAGGCGGATTCATTCTCCCTTGCCCATTGTCCGTCGCGGGGGTTCGGTTTCGGTCCACGATGGACGTCGCCATGAAACTGCACCTCCGGGCCGGAAGACTCGTTTCCATGTTGGGCTGGATTGTGGCGCCGGCTGTCCTGGTCGCGGGGGACTGGCCCTGCTGGCGCGGGCCGACCCACAATGGGATTTCCGAGGAAACCCAGTGGCAGACACGCTGGCCGGCGGACGGGCCCAAGGTCGCCTGGAAGGCCAAGGTCGGTCTCGGGATGTCCTCGTTCGTCGTCGCGGGCGAACACGCGTACACGATGGGGCACGCGGACGGACAGGATACCGTGTTCTGCCTCGAAGCGGCCACGGGGCGCCTCGTCTGGAAGCATTCGCATCCGGCGGAACTGGGGGACAAATTCTTCGATGGAGGAACCACGGGAACCCCCGTCTTCGATTCCGGGATTCTGGTCTCGCTGGATCGCTGGGGCCAGGTGTTCTGTTTCGAGGCGTCGACCGGAAAGGTGCTTTGGAATCGCAATGTTCAGGAGGAGACGGGGGCGAGGGTTCCGGATTGGGGTTTCGGGGGATCGCCCCTCATTTTGAAGGATCGGGTCCTCCTGAACGTGGGTGACGCGGGGCTGGCCTTGGATCGCAGAACGGGCGCGATCCTGTGGCGCAGTGGCCCCAAGAGTGCCGGGTACTCCACGCCGCTTCCGATGACGACGGGGACCGATCCCCTGTTGCTGGTGAGTTCCGGCTCCAGCTACGCGGCGGTGGATTCCCGGGACGGAAAGGTTCGCTGGAGCCTTCGCTGGGTCACCCAGTACGGCGTGAATGCCGCCGATCCCGTGGTGGATGGGGACCGGTTGTTTCTTTCGACCGGCTACGGGAAAGGCGGGGCGCTTTACCGAATTGGGCTCCCGGAACCTGAACTGCTGTGGAAGGGGAAATCCCTCCGGACCCAGATGAATCCCGCGGTGCTGTGGCACGGTTTGTTGTTCGGTGTCGACGGGGACACGACCGAGAAGGCCGCCTTGAAGTGCGTCGATTTCGGCACGGGGACGGAGAAATGGTCGGTCCCGGATTTTGGAAACGGGGGTCTGGTGGTGGCGGGCGGGAACCTGCTGGCGTTGGGCGGCACGGGGGAATTGATCGTGGCTCCGGCTGTGGCCGATGGATTCCAGCCGATCTCCAGGGCGCAAGTCCTCGGCGGCAAGACGTGGACCGCGCCGGTTCTGTCCCAGGGGCGGATCTATTGCCGGAACACCATGGGCTTTGTGGTTTGCCTCGACGTTTCAATGCCGTGAATCGGACTCGTTCGTCCGCCGTCCACCCCGGCCATGATTCCTTCGCAAAATTCCCGACGCACCTTTTTGAAGGAGACCGCGATTGCCGGAATGGCCCTGGGAACCTGGGGGCGCGTGGTGGGTGCCGATTCTGGACGCCGTTATTCGCTGGCCGTGATCGGGTGCGGATGGTGGGGACGCAACATCCTGAAGGAGGCCATCGCGAGCGGGCGGGTCCGAGTGGTCGGCCTGTGTGACGTGGACGAGCGGACGCGGGAAACCACGGCGGAACAGGTTACGGATCTCAACGGCGACCAGCCCAAGTTGTACAACGACTACCGGGAACTCCTGGAGAAGCAGAAGCCGGAGATCGTGATCATCGCGACTCCCGATCACTGGCATGCGCTTCAGACCATCGCGGCGGTGAAGGCGGGGGCGCACGTGTTTGTGGAGAAGCCGACGGGACACACGGTGAAGGAAAGTGCGGCGATGTTGCGGGCCTCGCGGGAATCCGGACGGGTCGTCCAGGTCGGGCTGCACCGCCGCATCGGACCCCATCACGTCAATGCCATGCGCTTCCTGAAATCAGGTGCGGTGGGGGATGTGGGCATGGTCCGGCTGTTTGCGCACAGCGGGGGCGGACGCGAGAAACCAACCGCCAACAGTGAACCACCCGAGGGGATGGATTGGAACCTGTGGTGCGGTCCGGCTCCGTTGCGGCCCTTCAATTCCCGGATCCATCCCGGGGGTTGGAGGAACTTCCTCGACTACGCCAACGGCCAACTCGGGGACTGGGGCGTTCACTGGCTGGACCAGGTCCTGTGGTGGAGTGGCGAGCGGTATCCGAAGCGGATCTTTTCGACGGGGGGACGGCCCATCGCGGGGCCCGTCGTCCTGAATGAACGCGAGCAGACGACGGACGCCCCCGATCATCAGGTCGCCGTGTTTGAGTTCGAATCATTCACCTGCACCTGGGAAAACCGACGCTTTGCGGAGAACGGCCCGGAGCGGCATCCCATCGGAGCCTACTTCTACGGGACCAAGGGAACGCTGCACATCGGGTGGCGGGATGGTTGGACGTTCTATCCGGTCGATGATTCGGCGTCCGTGATCCATGAGAAGTCCGAGCTTCAGGAACCCGACGGCCACAACCTCCGGCTCCTGTGGAGCGATTTCATGGGCACCATCGAGTCCGGTAAGACGCCGGTGGCGGGCATTGAAATCGCCCACCGGTCCTCGGTCCTGCCGTTGCTGGGGATGATATCCCTCCGCACCGGCCGTGCGTTGAATTGGGACGGTGAGCGCGAGGTGATCGTCGGGGATCCCGAGGCCAATGCACAGTTGAGTCGGCCGTACCGCGCGCCGTGGGTCTATCCGACGTGACCGAATCGCGTCGTGGGGTTGCCGCCCCTCACCCGTATTGGCGGAGGGCGGCCGCGAGGAAATAAGCGCCGCCCAGTGCGACGGCCGCGGATCCCCATTTCAACGCGCGGTTGCTGAAGGCGTCTCCCCACTTCGCCCGGCCCGCGCGGAGGGTGCCCCAGAACGGGAGTCCGACACCGAGGTGCCCGAGTTCAACCCCGAGACAGAAGGCCACAATCGCCAGGGCCACGCCCCGGCCGCCAGCGGTTCCGAGGGACTCCGACAGACCCCGGGCGAAACCGAGTCCGTGGACCAATCCGAACCCGAAGGCCATGGCGAGCCGTGACGGTGCGGAGACACGGCGCGGCGCCAGGATGTTTTCGACGGCCACGAAGACGATGGTGCCCGCGATGAAGGGTTCGACGAACCAGGCGGGAGCACGCACCAGGTTCAGGGCGGCCAGGGTCACGGTGATGGAGTGGGCCAGCGTGAAGGTGAGAATGAGCTTCAGGAAATCACCGAGCGTCCGCGCCGCCAGGGCGAGGGCGGCGAGGAAGAGCAGGTGATCGTAGCCGGTGAGGATGTGCCAGATTCCCAGACGGAGGTAGCTGCCGAACGAGGGCAGGGTCGTGCCGGCCTCAAACTGCCGCAGCGACTCCGGGACCCGCGATGAACCTGGCCGCGAGGCGTTGGTTTCCGGCGGTGACAATTCCAAGGAGTACGGGAGGTCGGCCCGTACGAGACCTGCCCCGAGATCGTGCCGGTCGGCATCCTTGATCAGGAGCGCGTAGGTGACTTCCCAGGGGATGCCCGGCGCATACGGCGATTCGGTCAGCGTTCGATGGCCGAACTTCAGTTCCGACGGAGCAGCCCCCGGGGGCAGCGAGTACTCCAGATCGAAGAGAGCATGGCTCTGATCCAGGAAAAGCGCGCTCCCCGGCGGTGCCTCATTGGCTCCGTCCGAGAGCAATTGGAAATCCAGAACCTCCCCGTGCAGCGGGCGCCCGTCGGCGTCGATCTGGAGGCTTCGGACGAGGTACTCCCCGTGATTGGTGAGACTGTTCAGGATCCGGTCGAGGGCGACGACGTTGGTCGAGTTGCCCAGGTTCTGGGCGACGGCGACCTCACGAAGGGTGGAACTGACCCGCATCACGAGCCGGTTGGTTTCCACGACGACCCACCAGGAATCCTGCAGGAACGGATGCGCGGGGAGGGGAAGCGCGGAGATGCAGAGGAAGAGTCCCCAAAGGATCCGTCGTACCCAAGCGTTCACCGGCACGACGGTGCCCGGTCCTGACCGGCATGGGAAGTCGCACCGCAAACCCCGGCGGCGGGACTGTCCCGGTTCCTCATGCCTTGCCGGTGATGATCCGCGCACCGCGGCGGTACATGACGTAGCTGTAAAACCATTGCCCCAGCACTGCGATCCGATTTCGCAGTCCGACCAGGAACACCAGATGGACGAACAGCCACGCCAGCCAGGCCGGATAGCCGGAGAATTCCAGGGGGCCAATCTTCGCAATCGCCGCCGAGCGGCCGATGGTGGCCATGGAGCCTTTGTTCCAATAGCGGAAGGGACGGCGGTTGGGGCGTCCTGAAATCTCATCCTCCAATTGCCGCGCAACATGGGTGGCCTGCTGCATGGCCGCGGGCGAGACTCCGGGCACGAACTGTCCGGACGCGTCGGCAATCGCCGCGGCATCGCCGATGACGAAGATTTCAGGATGCCCCGGCACGCTCAGGTCGGGATTCACGAGGACCCGTCCGGTTCGGTCCATCGGCGCCCCAAGATCGCGGGTGAGGGGGGATGCATTGACTCCGGCCGCCCAGAGAATGTTGCCGGCTTCGATCCGTTCACCCGAGTGGAACTCCACCACGCCGGACCGGATGTCCCGAACCCGGAGTCCGCAGCGGACCTCGACTCCCATCTTTTCCAGGGTGGCGGCCGCATCGTCGGCCAGGTGCTGCGGAAACGTCCCAAGAATTCGGGGCGCGCCCTCCACCAGGACGATTCGGGCGCGCGCGGGATCGATCCTGCGAAAATCCCGGTTCAGAACATGCCGGGCCAGTTCGGCAAACGCCCCCGCCAGTTCCACTCCGGTGGGGCCGCCGCCCACGACCACCACGGTCATGAGGCGCTGTTGCTCGACCGGATCCTCGGAATTCTCGGCGCGCTCGAAGGCCATCAGGACGTCCCTGCGGATTCGTTGTGCATCCTCAAGTGACTTCAATCCGGGAGCGAAGGCCTCCCATTCCGGATGACCGAAGTATCCGGTCTGCCCGCCCAGGGCGACGATGAGGTAGTCGTACTCCAGCGTCCTTCCATTCCCCACCACCTGGCGTTCCGCGGGGCGCAGGGACTCGACCTCCCCGAGGTGGACCCGGACGTTGGGCTTGTCCCGCAGGATGGAACGGATGGGTTGGGCGATCTCCGAGGCCGACAATCCGGCCGTCGCCACCTGGTACAACAGCGGTTGGAAGAGATGGTGATTGTGCCGGTCCACCAGGAGGATGTCTGCGTCCGGAAGCCGGAACGAACGGCAGAAGGTGAGTCCGCCAAATCCTCCACCGAGCACCACGATCCGGGTTCGTTTTTCCGCCATGGGACCATCCTCCCATCCGCCGTCGGAAACGCAATGGGGCCGTTCCGGAGGGCGGCCGACGTCAGGCTCCATCTGGGTTTCCTTTCCTTTAACCGCGGCGACGCTCCTGAAGCCGCAGCATGCGCCTGACGTCGACGTCTACGTCCCCAGTAGCCGCGAAGGGAATGACGCGCTGATATTCTCAGGCCGGTTCCTGCTGGCTGATGCAGTGGAAGGAACCCAGGCCCCAGACAAGATCCGTGGAGTCGAGTCCGACAACCTCCCGTCCGGGGAAAAGCGGCCGAAGCCGTTCCAGGGCCACGGCGTCGTTCGGATCCCGGTAGGTCGGCACCACCACGATGCCGTTGGCGATGTAGAAATTGGCGTAGCTCGCCGGCAACCGCTGGTCCTCGACCACGATCGGGCGCGGCATCGGGAGTTCGACGATCTTCAGCGGGCGGTTCTCCTGATCCGTCAACGACCGCAGCCGGCGGAGGTTCTCGGACAGCGGAGCGTGGTTCTCGTCGGCTGGATCGGGTTCCACCACGGTGACCACGGTGTCGGCGCTCACGAACCGGGTCAGGTCGTCGATGTGGCCATCGGTGTCGTCACCCACAATTCCGTCCCCAAGCCAGAGCACCTTGGAAACGTTGAGATAATCGCGAAGGTAGGCCTCGATCTGCGCACGGTTGAGCTCCGGATTGCGGTTCTCATTGAGCAGGCAGGATTCGGTGGTCAGGACCGTTCCGCAGCCATTGACGTCGAGGGAGCCCCCCTCCATGACGATGCCCGGGTTGAACACGGGCAGCCCCCGGAACCGGGCGACGTGCTGGGGAATCTGGTCGTCGAGGTCGAAGGGGGGATACTTGCCGCCCCAGGCGTTGTAGCCCCAGTCAATGATCGCGCGGTCCCGGACGCCGCCGCGGTCCCGGACCACGAACAGGGGGCCGTGGTCCCGGCACCAGGGTTCGTAGGACTGAAACGGATGCAGGTGGACCCGCGAGAGCGGCACGTGATGCCGGCGCAGGGCCTTCAGGATTTCCTCCTGCAGGGCGTCGTTCCAGACGTTGATGTGCACCTCCTCGTGTCGGGTGAGGTGGAAAATGAACCGGGCGTAGATGTCGGGAATGGCCTCGTAACGGCCGGGAAAGCTGATGCCGTCGGGCCGGGGCCACGTGAGCCAGGTGGCCGCGTGGGGTTCCCATTCTGCGGGCATGCGATACCCCAGTTCCCGGGGCGTGTGGGCGCTGCTCATTGTTCCCGGAAGTGAACCGGACAAATCACGGTCCGGCCAGCGGAAGTACCGCGGAATTTGCCGGCGTCCCGATCACGCGGCGTGGGCGCCCCACCAGTGCCAGGCCCGGGGTTGGGGACCGCAGGACCATAGTACGTTTGCCGCACTCGCAATCCGGGCATCACATGGGTAAGGTTCGCCCATGAGGTACTTGCTGAGATTGGGTCTGGCGGGACTCTGGATTGCATCCCGTTCCTGGGCGGCTGAACCGGTCGCCTATGAGATCGGGGATCCGACCGACCTCGAGCAGATGTACCTGGAATTGATGAATCGTTCCCGGGCGAATCCGACTGCCGAAGGGGTGCGACTCGCCGAGACCAAGGACCTTTCGATCCAGGCAGCCGTGAAGTACTTCTCGGTGGATCTTCAGAAACTGAAGCAGGATTTCGCCGCGATACCCGCGGCTCCGCCCCTCGCCTTTGAGCCCCGGCTGATTTCCGCGGCCCGGGGGCATTCAGCCTGGATGAAGGAGAAGGGCATCCAGGATCACACCGAATTTGACCCCGCGACAGGACAGGTCCTGAACCTTCCGAACCAGCGGGTGAAGGCGACCGGGTACTCCTATCGTTACTTCGCCGAGAGCATCTTTGCCCGGGCCACTTCCGTGGAGTATGGCCACGCGGGCTTCCTAGTGGATTGGGGGCCGGGACCCGGCGGGGTGCTCAACCCTCCGGGACATCGTATCAGCAATTTTTCCCCCCTCTATCGGGAGGTGGGGATCGGGGTTCTCGAGGGGTTGGGCCCCAATGAAACCGGACCCCAGTTTGTGACCATCGACTTTGGCGCCCGTCCCAATCCCGATCCCCTGGTGACGGGGGTGGTGCACTATGACTTTGATGGGGACGGATTCTATGACCCCGGTGAGGGAGTGGGGGGCATCCAGGCGCGCCTCGAGTCCGGAAACGCGGTCGCCCGTTCCGCGGGTTCCGGGGGGTATGCTCTTCCGTCGACCGATGGATCGCACCAGGTGACCTTTTCTTGGAACGCGAGACCCCTGAACACCGTGCCGGTCACGGTCACGGGCGGCAACAACGTCAAGGTGGACCTCCGGTTGTCCTATGTGGCACCGACCCTTTCCGGGACCCTGTCGCCGTCCCTTGGGCGCGCGAATGCCTACGCGATCTCGGAGGTTCCAGGGGCGTTGTCGTATCAATGGCGGACGCAGTCCATCCGGTCCCTTCCCAGCTTCACCGCGGAATCCAATCTGGCCGGGGTGGTGCTGGAGGCACCGGGAACCCCGTTCCCGATCATCCCCGCCAACGGCGGGCACGTGTATCATCTCACGCATTCGCAGAGCCTGTTGCCCCAATACCTGACGTTGAATGCCTGGGTCCGGCCGGGGGCCGACGGCGCGATTCGATTCCTCCACCGGATGGGAATTGCGGGAGATGGTGAAATCGCCTCCCTGCAGGTGTCCGAGGAGGACGGAGCCTGGGAGACCCTGTGGTCGGTCCGTGGCTTTGGGAGTCCGGGGAAGAAGGTCTTCACGACGGAAACCGTTCCGCTGGGAAATCGCGCGGGACGGATCCTCAAGTTCCGGTTCGCCTATGTCTTTGCCGGGGGCACCTACTACTCGCAGCCGAATCCGGAAGTGGGCATTCAGTTGGATGACATCCAATTCAGCGGTGCGGACGAAGTGGTGCCCGGTGCGTCGCATGACGTGGCTGCCGGCCAGGCGGTCGCGTTCACTCCGGAGGCCCTGCAGGGCTATCAGTTGGCTGTGCGCCCGGTCCGGTCCGGAGGCTTCTGGCCCTGGGGTCCCGGCCTTGATGTCACGGCGGTGGTGGGGCCTCCGCCTGCTCCGGAAGTGACCGAGGTGGTCCCCGGACCCAATGGCAACCTGCGGATCGACTTCACGCTGCCGGGCGCGCTGCCGGGCATCCCCGTGCTGCAACGTTCCCCCGGGCTCGGTGGGGCGTTCGCTCCGGTGGTGGCCACGCTGCGCACCAATTCCCCGGGGAACTTTAGCTTCCAGTACGTGCCGGAGGGAACGTCCGGATTCCTGCGGGTCGCGACTCCATGACCGGGATTCGTGGGGTCTCGCTGGATGCCGGGGGGACGTTGGTGGAGCCCTGGCCGTCCGTGGGTGCGGTGTACGCGGCGGAGATCCGGCGCGTGGGTGCGGCCGATCTCGATCCATCGGATCTCGACACGCGATTCCATTCCGCCTGGCGGCGCCGGGGAGCCTTCGACTATTCCCGCGACGCCTGGCGACAGTTGGTCGGTGAGGTGCTCGGGGAAGCCGTCTCGCCGGGAGAGCTGGATCCCGTGTTCGAGCGGCTCTGGACGCGGTTTGTGGAACCCGATGCCTGGCACGTGTATCCCGACGTGCGTCCGGCCTTGGAGGCCCTGGCGCGTGCAGGATTGCGCCTGTGTGTTGTCTCCAATTGGGACACCCGACTTCACGCCGTTCTCAAGGGCGTGGGGCTCGCGGACGCCTTTGAGTTCGTCCTGCCCTCCGTCGAGGGACC
>JAEUHD010000058.1 GCA_016793645.1 Verrucomicrobiales bacterium | reverse complement strand
GACGGCCTTTTCGACGGTCGCGGGCATCCTGCCCATCGCGATCGGCTTCGGAGCCGGGGCGGAAAGCCGGCGTCCGATGGGCGTCGCGGTGGTCGGGGGCATGCTGACCAGCACCTTCCTGACCCTCTTCGTCATTCCCGTCGTGTACACCCTGTTCAGCGATCTTTCCGCGTGGGTCCTCCGCTCCCGTTCGGCGCCGGCATCCGTGCCGCCGACTCCCGCCGCCGGGGCGAAGGCGTGAGCTGCCGGCGGGTTTGCCGCGAACTCACTCGGTGCCCGACGAGCCGCGAAGGGAATCCGCAACCTCCCGGATGATGTCATCCAGCGGTCGGCGGGGGCGGAATCCGGTGAGCCGCTCCAGCTTTTGCAGCGCCGGGCGGCGTTGGCGCATGTCCTCAAATCCGGCGGCGTACGCCTTCTCGTATGGCACCGCCTCCACCGGGGAGGCCGAACCCGTCCGTTCGAGGACCCGCTCGGCGAGGGCCCGGATCGTGATCGGCTGATCGTTGCCCACGTTGACCACTTCGCCCCGCGCGCCCGGGGCGAGTTGCAGGCGTCGCAGCGCCTCGACGGTGTCCGCCACATGGCAGAAGCAGCGGCTTTGGCCGCCGTCCCCGTAGACGCGCAACGGTTCCCCGCGCAAGGCGGCGCTGACAAACCGGGGAAGGACCATGCCGTAGCGTCCGGTCTGGCGGGGGCCGACCGTGTTGAAGAGACGCACCACCGTCACCGGCAGTCCGCGCTCCCGCATGTAGGCGAGGGCCAGGAACTCGTCCATGAGCTTCGAGCAGGCGTAACTCCAGCGTCCGAGCGTCGGGGCGCCGATCAGCAGGTCGTCCTCTTCGGCGAACTCGGAGCGCGTGCTCTTGCCGTAGACCTCCGAAGTGGAGGTGAGGAGCAGCGGGACTCCCCCTGCCGCGGCGGCGACGAGGATGGCCTCCGTCTCGCGAAGGTTCGTCTCGATGGTCCGGATGGGGGAGGTGACGACGAGTTCCACTCCGACCGCGGCCGCCAGGTGGAATACAAACCGGCATTCCGCCACGAGCGCGGTGAGGTCGCGTTGTTCGGACACGCCGCCCTGGAGGATGCGAAGCCGGGGATGTCCGGCGACCCCGGCGAGGTTGCGCTCGCTTCCGGTCGAAAAGTCGTCAAGGACCACGACCGACTCTCCGTCGCGCAGCAGGCGTTCCACGAGGTGGGATCCGATGAATCCGGCGCCGCCCGTGACGAGGACTGGACTGTTCATGGGGAAACGGTGACCGGAAGATCCGGAAGGGGGGAAGAAGAATGCAGGGTCCGGGGCAGGAGGTCCGCGGCGGGTCGTCGTTGGCGTCCGGCGACGGACCGCCGACCACGAACCACGGACCCAATAATGGTCTTGGAAGGGCTGTAAGCCGAATTCTGTTCCCGGTCCTTGCGGCCCGGGCGGGCATCATTCATCTCGGCGGCCGGTACCCGGAACCCGGCTGCTTTCGCAGCTCCGGCGCGGGCAGCGCCTGGGTTCCCTATTTGGCCTTGCTCCCGGGGAGGTTTTCCGTGCCCCGTCGCTTGCGCTTCGGGCGGTGGGCTCTTACCCCGCCTTTTCACCCTGACCCCGGCCTTTCGGACGGGGCGGTTTGTTTTCTGTGGCACTGTCTGTCGCCGGAAACTTTCGTTCCCAACGCCCGCGGTCATGCCGGCCTTCCCCGGCTTGCGCCGGATGCGGCCGGTTTCCACGGCCCCGCGCCCTGGGGAGTTCGGACTTTCCTCCAGCGGCTTGCGCCACCAGCGATGCTCCACCCTTCCAAGACCGCGGCCAAGCTAGGGAGACGCCGGGGGGAAGGCAATGGAGCAATCCGCGCCGGCGGGAATACTCCCCGCTCAGCGGGCTTCGAGGATGGCCACCTTGGCGAGCCGCCTCCGATGCCGATCCGCCCCCGAGAACTGGGACTCGAGAAACGTGCGCACCAGATCCCACGCGACTTCAGGCCCCACCGTCCGACCGCCCATGCACAGGATGTTCATGTCGTCATCCTCCACACCCTGGCGTGCCGAGAAATGATCGTGGATCAGGCAGGCGCGCGCACCCCGCACCTTGTTGGCGCAGACCGCCGCGCCGACTCCGCTGCCGCAGATGGCGATGCCCCGATTCACCGACCCCGTCACCACGGCCTGGGCCAGGGGAATGACGTAGTCCGGATAGTCGTCGGCCGGGTTGGCCTCGTTGGCGCCGAAATCCACCACCTCATAGCCGTCTGCAGCGAGGCGGGACGCGATTTCCTGCTTCAAGACAAAGCCTCCGTGGTCCGTGGCAATTCCGATCTTCATGCGATGGGTTTCGGAAGGGAAGGGAGTTCAGGCGGCGGCGGCTTGATCCGCGAGAATGAGGGCGGCGTCCCGTCGGACGTGGCCCGCCGGAATGGTCAGGTCCCCGGATTGCAATCGGCGAAGCATCTCGACCTTTTCGGCCCCGGTGGCCACCCAGAGGATCCGTCGCGAACGGTTGAGCAGGGGATAGGTCAGGGTCATGCGCCTGCGCTTTTGGTAGATCCCGGTCAGCGCCACGTCGCGGTCGGTCACCGCCAGGACCGGGTCGCCGGGAACCAGGGATGCGGTATGGCCATCCGGACCCAGTCCAAGGTGCGCGAGATCGAGCGCCGGGGACGAACCCGCGAGGGATGCGAGCAGCCGGGCATAGGACGCTGCGGCGGCCTCCAGATCGGATTCCTCCACGGGCATGGCGTGGATCTGCTCCGGGGGCAACGGGGCGTGTGACAGAAGACTCTCCCGAAGATGGGTCAGGTTTCGATCCGGATCCCCGGCCGGCGCGATCCGTTCGTCCACCTGGAACACATGCACATGCGCCCACGGCACCTGCTCGTCCGCCAGGGCGCGAAGCATCTGCCACGGAGTGCGCCCGCCGCTCACCGCAAAAAGGAATCGTCCCCGGGCCGCGACGGCCTCGCGTGCCTGAGACGCGATGAAGCCGGCGGCGGCGCGCGCCACGGCGTCCGCGTCCGGAAGGATGCGGGATTCGATGGGAGGGATCACGGGGTCACCTCCGGATTCCACCATCCGCCGGGCGGCACGACGTCGGTCCCGGTGGGCGACGGTCCCCAGGTCTTGGGTGCGTATTCAAAGACGGGGGTTTCGGATTTCAGGACGGGATCCACGATGCGCCACGCCTCCTCCACGTAGTCCTCCCGGGCGAACAGGGTGGCATCGCCGGACATGGCGTCGCCCAGCACCCGCTCGTAGGCGTCCATTTCGCCGGTTTCCGGATGATGATTGGCGATCATCTCATTGACGCCCCCGGCGGCATTGTCGGAGAGGGCCATGACATTGACGCCGATGGCGATCGTCACCTGGGGGCTGATCCGGAACCGCAGGTAGTTGGACTTCAGGTCAAAGCCTTCGTACATCGTGGGGGGCTGGCGCATCCGGATGAGAACTTCGGTGCAGGTGACCGGAAGGTTCTTGCCCGCGCGCAAGTAGAAGGGCACGCCCTTCCAGCGCCAGGAATCCAGCTCCAACCGGATCGCCGCAAAGGTCTCCACCTGCGAATCGGGAGCGACACCGGGTTCGTCCCGATAGCCGTGGAATTGTCCCCGGATGATATCCGCCGGGGTGAGGGGGTGGATGGCCTTGAGGACCTTCACCTTCTCGTCACGTACGGACTCGCTGTCGAGTCGCGGGGGTGGTTCCATGGCGAGGTTGGCCGCGAGTTGGAACAGATGATTCTGCATGACGTCGCGGATCGTCCCGGTTTGGTCGTAGAACTTTCCGCGGCCCTGCACGCCGAAGTCCTCGGCCATGGTGATCTGCACACTCTCGATGTGGTCGCGATTCCAGTAGGATTCCGGAAATGCGTTGGCGAAGCGGTAGAACTGGAGGTTGTGGACCGGGCGTTTCCCGAGGTAGTGGTCGATGCGGAAGATGCGGGATTCGTCGAAGGTCCCGAGCAGGATCCGGTTCAGGTTCTGGGCGGACGTGAGGTCGGTTCCAAAGGGCTTCTCGACGATGACGCGTGCCCCGGGACCGGCGCATCCGGCGGCCGCCAGTTGTTCCACCACTTTTCCAAACAGCAGCGGCGGAATGGCGAGGTAGTGCGCCGGACGCTCGGCGTTTCCGAGCGTCTTCTTGAGGGCCTGGAAGGTGGCGGCGTCGGAGTAGTCGCCGTCCACGTACCGGAGCAGTCCGGACAGTCTCTCAAACGCCGCCGGATCCAATCCGCCGTGCTTTTCGAGGCTGTCCTTGGCCCGGGCCCGAAGCTGGGCAAGGTCCCACCCGGCCTTGGCGACACCGATCACGGGGATGTTGAGATGGCCCCGCTTGATCATGGCCTGCAGGGACGGGAAGATCTTCTTGTAGGCGAGGTCGCCGGTGGCGCCGAAAAAGACGAGGGCGTCGGAGTGGGGTTGTTTCATGCGGGCCGAGTTTTCGCGCGGATTGAGGCGCAACTGGGCGGCGGACGCAAACCTTTGCCGGCGGTGCGGTCCGCCCCACGTCCACCCCAGTCTGCTTGCCTGCCCGAGGAGGTCCCGGGAGGGTGGCAGGCATGACCATGCACGACGCCTATATCGAGCGGGTGGTGGACCTGCTCGATCCCGCGGGCAACCGCCTGTTCAATGCCACCGTCGAGGAAGCCCGGGCAGCCGTGGGCAGTGGCGACGCCGCGCGTGTGGCGGCGCTGGACGGCTCCTTTGCCCTGCTGGCCCGGGATGGGAAGACCGTGCGCATGGCGCGCTCCCTGGACCGGCCGATGCGGTACTTCCTCGCCAAGCGTGCCGAGGGGCCGGCGTTGATCGTGGCGGATCGCATGGACGCCATCGTGGAGCAGCTTCGCAAGGAGGGGTTGGCCGATCAGTTCCACCCCACCTACACCCGCATGGTACCGGCGCACTATGTGGTCGAGATCCAGTTGGTGGGCTGTCCGGATCCCGACCCCGTGTACACACGGTACTTCAACCCGGAACGCAATTCGCTTCCGGCGGACCTGGATGTCATCGGGCGCCGCTATGTGGGTGCGGTGGCGGACGAGATTGCCAAGATCCTGCGCGGCCTGCCGTCCCAGGAGCCGGTCGGCGTGGCCTTTTCCGGCGGCGTGGACAGTGGATTGGTGTTCCTCGTCACCTACCAAGTGATGCGCCAGCTCGGGATGAATCCCGCGCGCCTCAAGGCGTTCACGCTCAATTTTGGGGACGGACCGGATTCCCGCCAGGCCCGGGACTTTTTGGAGAAACTCGGGCTCGGACTGTTTCTGGAGGAGATCCATGCGGATCTCGCCGAGTTGGATTTTGCGGAGACGCTGCGGGTGCTGGAGGACTACAAGCCATTGGATGTGGAATGCGGCACGATGGCCCTCGCGCTGTGTCGTGGCATCCGGAAGCGGTATCCCGAATGGAAGGTCCTTCTGGATGGCGACGGCGGCGACGAGAACCTCAAGGACTATCCGATCGAGGAGAATCCCGAACTCACCATCCGCTCCGTGGTGCACAATCTGATGCTGTACCACGAAGGCTGGGGCGTGGGACGAATCAAGCATTCGCTCACGTACAGCGGCGGATTGAGCCGCGGGTACGTCCGGACCTACGCGCCGCTGCGCCGCTTCGGATTTCAGGGGGTCAGCCCGCTGATGAGCCGGACGGTGATGGGGGTCAGCGAAGGCATCCCCTTCATTGAATTGACCCGCTACGACGTGCCGACCCTGTATTCGCTGAAGGGCGAGGTGGTGTCGCGCGGAGTGCGGCAGTTGTTCGGGATCGACATGCCGGTGTTTGAGAAGCGCCGGTTTCAGCATGGCGCCATGGCCCGGGAAACCCTGCGCTCGCGCAGTCCGGCGGCGGAAGTGGCCTACCGGAAGCAGTTCCTGGCGATGTACGAGTAGTTCCGGTCCCCGGGACATTCGGTTGGGGAACCCTTGTCAGCCGGGGTGGTTCGGTGGATATCTTCCCGCATCTCCGCGTCCGGACATCCGGGTCAGGGTTCCGGGTTCGGGACTTCCGGCGGGTGCGGCGACCACAACACCACCTCACACGAACATGGGATTACTCGACGGCATACTGGGGGCCCTGGGCCCGGGCGGAGACGGCGGATCACTGGTCACCCTGGTGACGGGTTTCCTGCAGGGGCAGGGCGGGCTCGAGGGGTTGGGCCGGAGGTTTGAGAGCGCCGGGCTGGGGAACATTTTCCAGAGCTGGATCGGCAAGGGGCCCAACCTGCCGATTGGCGGGGATCAGATTCTGAAGGTGTTTGGGGAACAGGACCTCGGTCGGCTGGGGCAGAAGCTCGGATTGGAAGCCGCGGATGCCGCCGAAGGGCTCGCCCACTTTCTGCCGAAGATTGTGGATCAGTTGACCCCGGAAGGCACCCCGGTCAGCGGGCCCGCTCTGGAATCGGGCATCCGGAGCCTCGTGTCCGGAGG
The DNA here is from genome assembly GCA_016793645.1 of Verrucomicrobiales bacterium. GTDB lineage: Bacteria > Verrucomicrobiota > Verrucomicrobiia > Limisphaerales > UBA9464 > UBA9464. Next base: position 21,086 of record JAEUHD010000058.1, on the reverse strand, counting down.
CATTGGCAAGCTGTTTGGTTGATGCGGGGATAGGAGGTCGGGGCCGACCGGCCGGGGTCCGCGGTTGCCGCCAACCCGGGTCGTGGCGGTCATCGAGTGGGGTGGGAATCCGTGGCTGAGCTGCAAAACCTGTTGCATCGGCACCGGGTGCATCGCCACAGTCCCGGCCGCCGACGGAGAGGTGGCTGAGTGGTTTAAGGCGCACGCCTGGAAAGCGTGAGTAGGCTTATACCCTACCGGGGGTTCGAATCCCCCCCTCTCCGCCATCGGCATCAAGGACTTACGAGGGTAGACGGAGTTTTTCCCACAGTTTTGCTACAGTCGCAGCGCAATGAAGACGCGCAAAGCGAGCGGAAAACCAGAAACCCTTCGGGTGGGGTCGGTGACGGCGACGCTGTACCGGGCCAAGAAAAAGGTCGCCGGTCGGGAGTATGAAATCTTCCGGCTCGTGTACGTGGAACCCGGCGGGGGACGGAAGGTTCGGGACTTCGGGAGTCGGGAAAAGGCTCGTGGAGTTTTCGAGGAAGTCGCCAAGGCTTATGCCCTCGGGCGCCCCGATGCCTTATCTTGGTCCGCCAAGGAGCGGGCGGAGTACGACGCCGCCGCGCAAGCCTTGGAGGGGACCGGCGTGGGAATCTTTGGCGCGGTCCAGCAGTTCCTTGCCTCTCGGTCCCGGCAGCAATTTCCCACGAAGTCCGTCTCCGAAGTCGTCCAAGAACTCGCCCGGGATCGGGAGGCCGCCGGATGTTCCGAGGAACATGTTCGCGACATCACCAAGCGCCTGGAACCCTTCGCCAAGGCGTTCCAATGCCCGATTGGGAGCGTCAACCCACCGCTGGTCCGGGATTACCTGACAAAGCTGCGGGGAGTCAAAGGGCAACCGTTGACGGGACGTTCCAAGGACAATGCGCGGCGAATGATCGTTACCTTGTTCAACTTCGCTCGGCAGCAACGGTACGTCCCCCGGGAACTCGCGGACGAGATTGCCGAGATTCCCGCCCCGAAGATCGAGACGGTCGCCTCGGGAGTCTTCACCCCCGATGCGATTTCCCAGATTTTGGCCGCGGCTGAAGGACCGGACCAAGTGTTGCTAGCCGTGGGAGCATTTGCCGGGCTTCGGACCGCGGAGCTTCACCGCCTGGAGTGGCAGGACATCCGCCTCGCGGAGCGGGTCCTCGTCGTTGGGGCGGAAAAGGCTAAGACCGCGTCCCGGCGCGTCATTCCGATTGCCGATAATCTTGCCGAATGGCTGTCCCCGCATGTTCAGCCAGTGGGGAGGATTAGCCGATACAGTCACGAGCACGCGCTTTCGTGGGGCGTCATGAAGATTGCCCGCGGGGCAGGGGTCCCGTGGGTTAAGAACGGGCTCCGGCACTCGTTCTGTTCCTACAGGCTCGCCGTCACCAAGAATGCCGCCCAGGTTGCCCACGAGGCGGGGAATTCACCTGGCGTGGTTCATCGCCATTACGCCAGCCTTGTGACCGAGTTGCAGGGCAAGGCTTGGTTCGATGTCCGACCCGCTCAGGCGTCGAATGTCATTCCCTTGTTGCAAGGAAACCAAAACTGAACCAAGCAGCCCCGCCCGGGGAACTGGGCGGGGCGTTCCTTATGAAACGGAAACGATCAAGACGCAGCAGCGCAGACAAACAGCTTAGCCTGGCCGGCCTAATGGCCGAGCGCATTAAGGAGAGATTGAAAACCACAATCGCTGAGCTTGTATGGGACAGCGTCCACAAATACGAAAGCCGTAAGATTCCGTCTATGGACCTTAATTGGGACCAGCGAGAATGCCCATCGCCCGATCTCGCCTTCTTGCTTCACCAGACTATGGAGGCGTCCATATCGCATGCGACCGGATACATTGCCGGCTTTCTTTCTCATCCGGCAATTGCGTCCCGATCACTGGTGGAGCGCCGAATTGAATTGAAGGGAACAACAAGTGTGCTCGCAGCTAAGTGGACACAATGTGCCAGAGCGTTCGACTCCAAAAAGTCCTGGCGGGACAATTACGATGACGCGGTGAAAGTCGGGATCGCTCCAAGGTCCCCAGACAATGGAAGACCAGCTTCATTTGACTCGTACACGAAGGGAGTCTCTCGCTGGCTGAGGCGGCATTCTAAAAACTGACATCATCGGTCCATGTCCGGACACGGATCGAAAATGTCCGGACATTTGCGTTAATGTCCTAAAGATTGCGCTAAGACGTTCTGTTCTGAAATATGAAATGCAGTGTTTCTAGGTGCAGCCCCACTTGGGCTGCATATGGAAACATTAAAGACCCCCGAAGCAGACAGCATCATTGACGAGGCTGAGTATTCTAGGCGCCTTGGGATCGCAAAGCGGACCGCGATCACCCGCCGCCTAAACGGAGAAATGCCGTACATTCGCGTTGGCCGGCTGATTCGATACTACTGGCCCGACGTTGTGGCCCATCTTCGGCGCACAAGCCCGAAGCATGGAGGTGCCCGATGATCGCGAACACCGTGTCTCTGTCGGCACTGGTCCGCCGCATCAATCGGAAGCTCGCGAAGGAATGGGAGGCAATCCGGAGGTGCCCACCGCGAAGCCGGTCCCATGACGCCCTCGGGGACTTCTACCGGATGGACACGCACCGCAACGTCGTTATCGCCTGCGGGGTGGACCCCGTGGACATCGCACGGGAACTCAAGGTCCTCGGGGAATGGGAGCGCGTGGGAGGGGTGACGCAATGAAACGACACCCCAAACAACGCCCGCGACGGTGGCGCGGAGTTTCGATGTCCGGGATCCGGAAGGCGGAAGTCTGGGCGCGACGCTGGAAGGCTGGGGGTGGACGGTGAACGTCTCCGACCGAGCCCGTCGTTACCTGTCGAGGCTCCCGCCCGCCGTCTCAGGATCCGGAGGCCACGCCGCGACGTTTAAGGCCGCGTGCTATCTGGTCCGCTTCGGACTGGACCGCGACACGGCCGGGACGCTGCTGATGGAGTGGAACGCCGGGTGTCAGCCGCCGTGGTCGCCGCGTGAACTGGCGCACAAGCTGAACGAAGCGTTCCGACTGGAGAAACCGGACCCGGAGTTTGCCGAGATCAAGGAGGTAGTGGGGCCAATTGGCCCCACCCCAACGTCAGAGTTCCAAGTCCGCCCACTCGCCCGTCCGTCTGTTCAGGCCGTCGAGTTCAGCCGTCCACACTTTGACCGGCTGGCCCGCCGTGGTCCCGAGCTGACTTTCCCAGGGTGGCGTCAATGGCTTTGGGAACGCTCGGCGGTGCGCCCCGATTGCATGACGCCGGGATCATTCCTGGCCCGGTTGTACCGGCCCGGGGAGCGGGTCGTGGTGTTGACGAAGTGTGACACGTCCAAGATCCCGGCGAAGATCGTCGAGATCCGAGACGCAGGCACCGATCAGCTGACGGAGTTCACGCGAGGGCATGACGCTGGCGTGTGGTTCCTCGCCCAGCCCGTTGACGGTGGGTGGCACGATGACGGCGACGGTGGGAAATCCTGCCGAAACGGTTCCGCAGTGACGGCATGGCGTTACGTCGTACTGGAGTCCGACACCGTGGCCCCGGCCGACTGGCTCCGCCTCCTGGTCACGTTGCCGCTTCGTCTGTCCGCCGTTTACACGTCCGGAGGCCGCAGCGTGCATGCACTCGTCCGCCTGGATGCCGCCAGCAAGGAGGCATGGGACGCCCAGGTGCGCCCGCTGAAGCCAGCCTTCAAGATGATCGGGGCCGACCCTGGCGCATTGTCAGCCGTTCGATTGACCCGCCTGCCGGGCTGCTGGCGCGGAGAGAAGGGAGACGTTCAACGGTTGCTGTATTTGAACCCGGATCCGACAGATGTCCCGATCCTGGACGCGCCAATGCGCGAGACCCGCGAGGCGTTCCTGGCTCGCATGCGGACGTCTCACCCACGGTGGAATTCGGATTGGAGGGCAGAGGCGTGAGTCACGACTTGAAGCGCATGGAGCAGCACCTCCGGAGGAACGGTATCGCATCCGAATACCTCCCGGCCGATGAGGAGGCGCGGCCCAGATACCCGGCACCCGTCCGCCTTGGTGAATGGCTTTCTAGTCCTATGGCAGAGCGCCAGGAGATCATCCGGGGACTTTTGAGGCAGGGGGACAAGATGACCATCGGGGGATCGTCGAAGTCGTACAAGACATGGCTCGTCTCTGACTTGGCGCTCTGCGTCAGTGCCGGAAAGTCGTGGATGGGTTTCGAGACGGTGAAGTCCCCGGTCTTGTTCCTGAACCTGGAGCTTCACGAAGACACTTTTCACAAGCGCATGACCACGCTTTGCAATGCGCTTCAAATCAAATTCGACGAGGCCGACTTCCGAGTCTGGAACCTTCGCAAGCTGAGGGTGACGGTTGAGGATTTGCGCGAGGAATTGAAGGAGCACGCTGCCGGCGTGCGCCTCATTGCCCTAGACCCGCAATACAAGCTTTTGGGGAAGCGAAAGGAGAACGACGCGGGCGACATGGCGGAGCTCATGGGGCAACTGGAGGAAATCACCTCAACCCATGGGTGTGGCCTCGTGGTTCCGGCTCATTACTCAAAAGGAAACCAATCCGAAAAGGCGAGCATCGACCGGATCAGCGGCTCCGGAGTTACTGCGAGGGATGCTGACGCCATTGTGACGCTAACGGCGCACGATCAGGAACGGTGCTTCTCCGTCGAGTCCACCTTGCGCTCGTTTGCCCCGGTGGATCCTTTCGTCATTCGGTGGGAGTTCCCGCTTTTTCGCAGGGACGACGACCTTGACCCCGGGAACCTGAAAAAGGCGGGAAGGCCTCAGACCAAGTCGGCGGACGATGTTCTGAGTCTCCTGCCCGAAGAGGGGATGAGATCCGGCGAGTGGGAAGCCGCTGCAATCGGCGCGCTGAACATCTCCGAGCGCACCTTCCGGTCGAGGCTCAAGGAACTGAAGGAACAAAAAAAGGTCACCCTTTCCCCCCTGGATGACCGATACCGGAGGGCCAACCGAAGAGGATTTTTGCCCCACGCCCAGGGGGTGCCTTACGGCAACGGCAATATCTAAAGATTATTGCCTTTTTGCCGCTGGCACCGAGGGCAGAAAGGGCAAGAAGGGCAAAAATCAATTGTTGCCCCTACCCAAAACCAACCATGACACGCTCACAACTCCGACAACTCACCACCCTTGCCACCACCGCGGCCGCGGGACTCCTCCCGTTGGACCATGACCCCGAAGGCCGCGACCACCACGGTGGACGCATCGCCAATCCCGCCCAGACGCTCGCGGGTGCGCTGGATGCCCTGGAGGAAGCCGGACGCTTGGCGGGGCAATTGCGGCGGAATGCGGGGCATCGTGGCGCGGAGGTCTCCCGATGAAGGTCCTCGGCCAGTTGGCCTGCCTTGCGTCGATCCTGTGGCCCCCAAAGACCGAGCCGAGACTGCCCATCTATTGCTGGCCGTGCGAGGACAAGGTCTTCGTTGCCTCCACGGCTTCCGACATCGCAACGGGCCATTTCTGCGCGATTGCGGGCGATCCTGGCGCCTCGCTGGATCATGGGCAGGCCCCCCAACAAGGAAAACCGTTATGACGGGGTTTTGCGACAGGGAAGGCACCTCGTCCCCGGTTGGCACACAGAGCAAAAATTCGTCTCCTTTCCTTTCGCCCCTCCCGCCGCCATTCGAAGGCTACCGTTCGCACCTTGAGAACGGGTCATAGGCGCCCCGCGGTCCCCTTCCATGCGCGCATTCAAAAACGCGTCACACCCACTGATCCAGAACACCATGAAGGCCCCCATAGACCTGGACGCCATTGCCGCCGCGACAACCGACGGCCTGGAAACGGTCTCGCCGGAGCGCCGTGCGCAGACCATCGCATTGAGATTGTATGCCCTGTTGGTTCGCAACAAGGCGGCGGGGTTTGAGTCCACGACGCAAGCGGAAGTCGCGGAAAAGCTGGACGTTTCGCAATCTGCCGTGAGCCGCGCAGGAGACCGCGCAGAGGAGGCCCTTGCCCGGTTCAGGCGTAGGGATAGCAACGCCGAGTCGCTTTTCTCCCATCTATAGGGGGCAGCGCTGGCGAGTCATCCAAGGGTGCGGCAAGTCCGCATCACCCGCAGGCGCTGACCCCCGAATTCAGACTATGAACGAAATTACACGTTTCCTCGGAGGTGGTCGCACCCCGGCACAGTCCGCGGGTGTCACCCGTCGCTTGAAGATGCGGGCCCTTCGCCGCGAGATCGCCAGCGCGGATGGATTGGAACGGGAGGCGCTGACAGGAGAGCTTGCGCTCCTGCAAGCCGAGGCCCACACCCAGACTTCGGAACGGTTCGCGGCTCACTACGTCGCGACGAAATCCCCCCGCGCCACTGGGGCGCGACAGGAGGCCGGCAAGGCGCGGTCCACCCTCGTGGCGATCAAGTCCCGTCTCGCCTCGTTGCTGGGATTCTCCAGCACGCCCGCACCGGCTCCCACACCCACGCCGCCGAGCACACCCAAGCCGCAGGCAGGCACTCGGACTGCGGCGGACCTAAATGCCCGCCTGGTCGCTATGATCCCGTCGGACGCTGACAAAGCCGTAGCACGGAGCGGAGACCATGCGGCCATTGCGAAATCCGTGGAGGATATGGTTGGCCGGCTTTGCACCATTGAGCAATTCGTCCTTGGGGTGAAAGCCGTGGATCCGTTGGGCAAGATTCTGGAGGAAGCGGACAGCCAGAACGCCACCGTGCGCGAACGCGCAGCCGGCATACTTTGGCCGATCTTCGATAAGGCTCTTGAGGGGGGGAAGGCCGAGGCGGCGGCGCTTGCCGCTGGGTCAAGGAGCCCTGCCGCTTCCACCAAGCCCACCGGACTCGCCGCGGTACAAGCCTCAATCAGTCGCGAAATCGGAACCCGATAACTCACACCATGAGCAAACCACATATTTCAGAATTCATCCCGGAGCCCGTCAACATCGCCGCGAACGCCAAGTTCCGCGGGGTGCCGGTCGAGTCCGTGCAGGCCGAAGTCCTGGAGCGCGTCACGGGCGGCTTCATCGCTGGAGATCCCGGCAAATTGGAGGCCCGAAGGGCGAAGGCGGAGGCCGAGCTTGCGAAGATCGCCGCAGAGGAGGCACACGCCCAGGGAATTGCGGCACGGTACCACCAACTTTCCACCGACCTTGCGCGTCTCCTGGAGCGAGAGCGTCAGGGCGGATTCACGGTGGAATGGCTCGTCACCTCCGCCGCCGCCCGGTGGGAGCAGGCCGGGCTCCAGATCGGCACTCCGAACGCACAGCCGTGGGAAACTGAGGCCCTGCTGGACAGTGCGTTGCGTGCGACCGCTTCCGTCGCCGCAGCCAAGGAGCTGCTGGCGCCGATCCGGGCTCAGATCGAAGCCAAGCGGGCCGAGGTTGACGCATTCGCCCAGGAGCACGCGATCAACGCGGGCAAGCCGTGAGCCGACTTTACCGCGACACCCAGACCCGCGGTGGCCCGCGTGGGCTGGACAAGTGGCGGGCACCCCTCTCCGGGAAAGCTGGGGAAGGGATTTCCTCAAATGAACTTCAAGCGCAAGCACGTCATCAGGATTGCCGCGGTTCTCGCGCAACTCACCCTCGCTGTGGGACTCGCTAAATGCACATTACTATCCAATATCGTCTACCGACGGCTGCTCTAGGGGACAGGCAGTAACTAGGAGATACTGCGATATGTTTAATCAAACCGCTTCCTTCGATTTCCGCCGCCTAAGAATTGCGCCAACCGCTAAGAGTCCAACCCCGAAAGCAGTTGCATACGTTTCAGGCTCGGGAACGACCTGAAGAGTTCGATGCCAAGAATAGTATGTACAGGTGTCGAAAGATTGTTGCTTCTCTCCAGACTTCCAACCACCGAACAGATACCAAGTCCACGGAATAGTTTCTTGACTCAGTAGCTGTGTGGAGCCCTGAGAGTCCATAACTCGACCGGAATCCCAAATGTACTCTCCTTTACTTGGATCATAACTAAGGGTCACAGTGTTATTGTTAACCACTTCTTCCGGACAGGTCACTTCGTAAGATATGACCTGATTATAAGAAGTTCCGTAGTCAAAGATGCTTCCCGGTGGGCCACTATTGTCTATGAGTCTCGACTGTCCTGGCTCTTTTGATCCACTCGATTCGTATGAAATTACCCGTGTGATTACTGCTGCGGACGTAATTAGTGGGAGCCCGCCAAGCGAGAAGCATAGCGTTTTGATCAAAGTGGGACGCGATAAGGATGTGTAAGTTTTCATCGCCGTCATCGAAAACAATTTTCCGATTCAGGTCCTACCAAATCTTGTCGAAGGCTGTTCAAAGATTGGCGTTCAACCCAGTTCATTTCCGAGTCATGGACCAAAGCGATGAAATTTGGAATCTTGCTCCGATTAGGGACTGAACTGGATGGTCTAAATCGTTCATTGCCGAGCATTTGTCCGTCCGTCGCGCAGGTTGATCCTCGCGCGAAACCGACGCCCGGGCGGATTCACCTCCTCCACGATCCATGCGCCAACCGCGAATTCCAACGTCCGGACGAGGGACCCAGGAGAATGGCCATCCGGCGGGCGGAAAACGGGCGGTTCCATTTGTGACGAGTGAGGCAGAGTTGACCGGTACGCCCGGACGGATGGGGGGGATTTCTTCACGCCCAGGACAGTGGCAGGGCGTGACGGACAACCGCGGTCCGGGGGGGCGACTCATTCGGTTGAACTACTTGGAAAGCGACCGGGAGTTTTCCAGTCCACGGTTGAAGCCCTCGATGCATCCAGCGAGCATTGCCGACCCGATAAACAGGATGAATACGGTGGCGATCAACGACAGCACACCGAAAAACACGTAGTAGAAAACTCCGTGGTTCTTTCGGGCTGGAGTTGGCGCAATGGCCGGCACGGCTACGCTGAATACGTTTCCGCACACGGAGCAGCTATTCGCGCCAGTCTGCACTTCAAGAACCGTCCGGCAACTTGGGCATTCGGCATTCATGGGAAGTCGTGGAGTGCCCAATCGTTGCCTTCGTGACAAGTGCGTTCTGGCTAGGTGTATCGCGAGATCTGGGGATGGCAGTCCGCCCAACCTTGGGCAGGCTACCTCTATGCACTCCCGAACCATGGAATCTCTCGCCCTTATCTCTAAAGCCGTTGCAGTTGACCTGATCGCCTATTCCCGCGACGGGGACCCGTTGGCCGTTGTCGAGATCCCCCGACGCGAGGCCGAGCGCTTGGTAAGGCTCCCAGTGGCGATGGGACACTTTTTCCGGGCGAAGCGAAAGCGGAGGCGGGTAGAGGTTGGCGCAGTTGAGAGTTTCCTTTGAGGGTTCAATAATTGCCTTTCCGGGACCTTGATACTTTTCCTGGGAGTCTTTCTTCAAATCGCACAACTTTTCCCAAGAGTGTCGGAGTTGGAGTCTCCGCCTGTGCCTGGCCACCGGCTTCGGAAATTACTCCTACGACGTCCATAGCCACCCAGCAAAAATTGATGTTGGAACGGGCGTGTCGGATATCACTGACTAGACCTGGCTCAATCGATGCCTCGAAGTTGTACGGCGGGGAAACGCCTGTTAACAATAGAACTCCATGCTCCTCTTTGACATCCGGCATCAACACTTCGATGGAAATTCGTTTTCCCTTGAGCCTGTCCAAGTCCCTGTCAATCGAGAGAGTTTGAAAATACGAAGGTGGAATCAATTTGTTTAACCAAACCGAACCCGATTCTGTGGCGAACTCCATTCGTTGACGAAGGTTGTCGATTTCGGCCAACTTTTTGCGACGTTCTCGTTCGGAGTCCCATGTCACGTAGGCAATAACTAATACAATGCAGATGCCCCACCATTTCCATCGTTCTAGGGAGTTGAATGAAGTTGGCATATTTGGAGACGTCACATCGATTTCGACTCGGAAATGTTCATTTTCCGCGCCCGATCAAAGACATCCCCGACTTTCCCACAGTTTCCCACGCTCGGAACAGTTTTTTCTTGCATCGCGTTGCATGTTGGAATTTCAAAAATTCCAATAAAACGAGTGTTTTTGAGAATTCTACACGGTTTCGAATCCCCCCCTCTCCGCCATCGGTATCCGGGGATGGGTCGGAGGGATTCGGCGTCGCACACGCGGTGCGGGTGGGCGGTTGATGCGTCAGACCAGTGCCGCTTCCCGTTCCTCCAGCCAATCCACTGCGGAATCGAGGTCATTCAACGTGCCCAGATGTGCCACGTGGAAGCGGGATGGCAATTGACCCCGTTCGAATAATGCCAGACAGGACTGATTCAGGAAGCGGCTGGAGCACTTGATCCCCTCGAAACCTAGAGGATGCTTCTGGATGGCCAGACTCCAGGCCTGAGGGATGCTCAAATCCGCGGCCATCAAGCTGGCCTTGTCCACAGTCATGGCATCCCGGGTTCGTTCGAGAGTGGTCGAGCAGACGTTCACCGCGGGAACCTGGATTTGGCTGATGGAGCATCCGTTCCACCGTGCGGACGAGATCGCCCGCTTGCCGAGGAACACGTCATCTCCAAAAACCTCCCAAAGGCACGTTTGGAGGGTGGCCCCAAGGTAGAGCAGGGGGAAGGGGCATTTCGGATGGGAGAAACGGTGATGAGGCAGACACCGGAAGTGGAGTGCCGGGGAGCCTGTCGGATGAATCCGGAACCAGAGACGCTGGGACTGCCGGGTGACTGGAATCGTCCTCTGGCCGAAATTCGCCGAAGGCAGCAACGGTGTTCGCGCCGGACCCTGATTATTCGGCATAGGCTTGTGCGGCCTGCACGACAGCCTTCACCTGACCTCTCCGCAATTGATCGAGTGGACGCCGACCATCGGGGCCATTCCTCGATTGAAGGAAAAACAGGATCTTGCTCCATGGGTTCAGACGCCCATTTCCATTCAAGATTTCCAACACCTCCTCCAACCCGGGAAGCACGTGGCCGTGGTCGTCGAATTGCCAGCGGGGGAATCGGGCCGCCTGGAGACGCTCCTCCCGCCAGGCGAACAGTCGTCCGGCGGCGAGTTGCTTGAGCACGGCGGTCTTGGAAATCCGGAGCAGACGGGCGGCTTCCTCCGAAGAAAGACTGCCTCCCTCGGACTCCGCGAGTTGCTGCCGCACCTCCAAACCGCGCACGTGTGCCCGCGCCAACTTTTCGCTGCGGGATTCCGGGTTGCCCAGCATCCGCTGGAATGCAACTCCGACCAATCGCGCCAGGACGGTGGGATCCTGCTTCTGGATCATGTACCGGCGGATCACGCCGCTGAACTCATCCACCACCGCCTGTTCGGCAGAGGGAAGTTCCAAATCCAACCGTTGGAGGGTTGCTGGCATCTTGGAAAAGGAAGGCGCCTGAAGAGGTTGATTGTCAACCTTGACAACCTTGGACACCTGTCTGTCTCCCGTGGGAACGAAGGCTTGTCAACCTGCAGGAGGTCGACGGTTTCACGTCTGAATCGCGGTTTTCCTGCCGGACTTGTCTGACGTCGGCGATGGTCGCCGTTGACAATTTTGGAAACCGGACGAGGAGTCGGCCTTGATTTTCAATCCGCTTCCACGCTGCAGCCTGACGAGGCGGAAGCGCACTGCGGTCTTGGACATTCATTGAAGGCTTTCTGAATCCGGTTGGCACATGGCGACATCCCCCACGTTGGTTTGGTTCCGGCAGGATCTGAGGTTGGACGACAATCCGGCCCTGGCCGCGGCTCTGGCGCGCGGGGGTCCGGTGATTCCGGTGTACATCCTCGACGATGCGGGGGAGGGAGGTTGGCCGATGGGTGGGGCGTCGCGCTGGTGGCTGCATCATTCCCTCGCTTCCCTTGACGCCCGTCTGCGGGAACGGGGCTCACGCCTGGTCCTGGCCCGCGGGACGTCGGCGGAGGTGCTGCGTTCGTTGCTCGCCGCGACGGGCGCCGGGGCGGTGTATTGGAATCGAAGATACGAACCCGCGATCATCACCCGGGATGCAGCGATCAAGTCCTCGCTGCTGTCGTCCGGAATGGATGCGCGGAGTTTCAACGCATCGCTGCTCTTCGAACCCCACCTGATTCGCAACAAGCAGGGCCGGCCCTTCCAGGTGTTCACGCCGTTTTGGAAGCATTGCCTGACCCAGTTGGTCTCCCCTCCGGTCAAGGTTGGGACCGGGAAGTTCACGGCGCCGTCGGCGTGGCCACGTTCCCTGGAGATCGACGCGCTGGGGCTTCTGCCAAAAATTCCGTGGGATGCCGGGTTTGCGACGTCCTGGAAGCCGGGAGAAGCCGGCGCCGCGGAGCGGTTGCGGGTGTTCGTCTCCCGGGCCATGAGCGGGTACGCCAACACGCGAAACCTGCCCGGACAGGACGGCACCTCGCAGTTGTCGCCGTGGCTCCATTTCGGGGAGCTGGGACCAAGGCAGATCTGGGCCGCGGTGTCGGAGGTGGGAAGGGCTTCAGGTACATTTCCCCCGGGGGAGGGGGCGCGGGTCTTCCTCAGCGAAGTGGGATGGCGGGAGTTTGCCCATCATCTGCTGTTCCATTTTCCGCACACGCCGGAGCGTCCGTTGCGGGAGGATTTTGAGAAGTTTCCCTGGAGGGAGGATCCGAAGGGAATCCTGCTGCGGGCGTGGCAGAAGGGCCGGACCGGGTATCCCATTGTGGACGCCGGCATGCGGCAGCTTTGGCACACGGGTTGGATGCACAACCGGGTTCGCATGGTGGTGGCCTCGTTCCTCGTGAAGCATCTTCGACTGAACTGGACGCACGGGGCCGCCTGGTTTTGGGACACCCTGGTGGACGCGGACCTGGCCAGCAACACACTGGGCTGGCAGTGGACGGCCGGATGCGGCGCGGATGCCGCGCCCTATTTCCGGGTGTTTGCGCCGGTGCTTCAGGGGGAGCGCTTCGACGGCGACGGCGGTTATGTGCGACGCTGGGTTCCGGAGTTGGCGGGACTTCCATCGGAGCATATCCATGCCCCCTGGGAGGCGCCGCCGGCGGTATTGTCCCGGGCGGGGGTGACCCTGGGAGGGAACTATCCGCGGCCCCTGGTGGATCATGAGACGGCCCGGAATGAGGCGTTGGCGGCGTTCCAGTCGATCCGTGGCGGCAACCTCGTGACCCGCGACTAGGGGTTCCGCGGCGATGCGACAACGCGTGCGGCATCTGGTGGTGGTCCTCGGCGACCAGCTGGACTCGGCGTCCCCGGCATTCGATGGATTCGATCCGGAACGCGATGCGGTTTGGATGGCCGAGGTGGATGAGGAGTCCAAACACGTCTGGTCCAGCAAGCCGCGCATCGCGCTGTTCCTGTCGGCGATGCGACATTTCCGGGATGCGCAGCGGCGGCTCGGACGACGGGTTTTCTACCGGGAACTCGACGCGGCGGACTCCACGGGTTCGCTTTCCGGGGAGCTGATTCGGGAGGTGGCGTCGTTGCGTCCGGAGCGGATCGTGATGACGGAGGCGGGGGAATGGCGGATCCAGGAAGCCATGGACGCCGCGGCGCGGCGGGCGGGAGTTCCGCTGGAGGTTCGGGTGGACCGGCATTTTTTTGAGACCCGGGAGTCGTTTGCCCGGCATGCCCGGGGACGGAAGCAGCTCCGGATGGAGTTTTTTTACCGGGAATTGAGACGGAAGCACCGGGTCCTGCTGGATGCCGAGGGCGGGCCGGAAGGGGGCCAGTGGAACTTTGATCCCGAGAATCGCGGCGCCTTTTCCAAGGACGGCCCCCGGGGCGAGGGACTCCCAACGCCGCGTCTCACGCCTCCCGATTCCATCACCCGGGAGGTGCTGTCCCTCGTGGAGCGGAGATTTGCCGGGCACCCCGGATCGCTGGAGTCGTTCGGCTGGCCGGTGACCCCGGAGGACGCCCGGGAGGCGTTGCACGATTTCGTGGAGCATCGCCTGGCGCGGTTTGGACGCTACCAGGATGCGATGTGGATGGATGAGCCGTGGTTGTTCCATTCGCGCCTCTCCGCGGCGATGAACTTGAAGCTGATGGATCCGCGGGAGGTGATCGGCGCGGCGGAGCGGGCCTATCGGGAGGGCCGAGTGCCCCTCGCGTGCGCCGAGGGGTTCATCCGGCAAATCCTCGGGTGGCGCGAGTACATCCGCGGCGTCTACTGGCTCCGCATGCCCCACTACGCGGAAACGAACGCGCTGGGGGCCACGTCGGCGTTGCCTGCGTTTTATTGGACCGGCGATTGCGCGATGAACTGTCTGCGCCAATCGATCCGACAGACCCTGGATCACGGCTACGCGCATCATATCCAGCGGCTCATGGTGACGGGACTCTATGCGCTCCTGTTGGGCGTGGAGCCCCGGCAGGTGCATGCTTGGTATCTCGCCGTTTATGTGGATGCCGTGGAGTGGGTGGAACTGCCGAACACCTTGGGAATGTCCCAGTATGCAGACGGGGGATACCTGGCGTCGAAGCCCTACGCCGCCTCGGGCAGCTACATCCAGCGGATGAGCAACTACTGCGAGGGATGCCGGTTCCGTCCTGGAAAGTCGGTGGGTGAGGATGCCTGTCCCTTCACGACCCTCTATTGGGATTTCCTGCTTCGGCATGAGGCGCGCCTCCGCACAAATCCGCGCATGGCGCTTCCGTTGAAAAATCTTTCCCGGCTTTCGTTGGCGGATCGTTCGGCGATTCGGGCACGGGCGGTGGAGATCGGCGCGAACGGGGGTGTGCCCCGGGGGAAGGGGTTACTGCCCGGATTCTGACTGTCGGATCCGTCTGAAGGGACATGCCGCCTGGAAATCGGTGGGCGGAAGAGGATTCCTGGCGGTGCGCTCCGGCTGGGTATCCTGGAGCGCTATTCCGAGCCAAACATGTGCTTCACCTTGGAGTACGCCCGCGCGATGGCGGGAAGGTACAGCGAGGCGATCACGGCCAGGATCGCGAGGACGCAGAGGAGTTCCATCAGGGTGACGCCGCGAGCGGAGCGCCGGGCCGGGGTTGTCGTCCTTTCTCTGGATTGGGGGGATCGTTTCATCCGCAGTTCCGTGTGCCCAGTTGGACGGGTCCGGATCCAATCGCTCACGGAGAAACTCGCGGGAGTTGATGGGCGGCGAGCAGTACACGTCGTTTCTTGAGAATCGAATAATAAGGTGACCACGCGACGACCTTCAGCCGCGGAGCGGCGACAGACAGTAGCCCACGGCGTAAGGCGTGGGTTGGGGCGGGAATCCCGCTCAGCCCCGGAGGGGCGGACGTAAGCAGCGTCGCCGCGTGGGCCGGGCCCTCTGCCGCCCCTGCGGGGCTTGGGATCCTGCCAACACCCACCCCGGGCTCACGCCCGGGGCTATTGTTTGGCGCGCTTCCGGCGCTGGGGAATGCAAGCCACCGCAGGTAGGAATTGTACGTCACCCGATAGCGCGAGTCTCAATAAGGGGGACGAGGTTGGGAGCGACGGCGCACCTCAGCTTGGAGAGCTTGCCCGCCTGCGGCCACGTGCTGCGGCCAACGCCGCCAGGGGAAGTCCGAACGCGAGTCCCCAGGTGGTTGGTTCTGGGACGAGGGAGATGTTGTCGATGACGGACAGGTTCTCCCCGGTCGAGAATGCCAGGACAACCTCCTGTCCCGCCCAAGCCGAAATGTCGGCACGGAATTGTCCCGGCAAACCGGTCGGGACCACGGGGAGCACCGTGTCGTTGAGGGTGACCTTCAACCACTGATCCAAGGGGAGCCGATCCTCTTGTGGCATGTCGTTGGTTTCGAAAACCAGACCGGTTCGGCCAGCGGGAATCTCCCCCCGCTGGGAGAGTTTCATGTACAAGCCGCCGGCCGAGTAGTTTCCGGAAATGGGGGGCGGAATCGGACCCACACCGGGATAATCGTCGCGTTGAGGACCGACGAGCAGGGCGCTGTGGGTGGACATGAGGAACATGCGATTGTAACCCACGAATTGCGCGTCTGGCCCGTACCCCTCGCCGCCACCGATCGGGGTCCAGTCCAGCGACCACCCCGGCAGCGCCTCGGACACCAGGGCGTGGCCATACGGTCCGGACGGCGGGCTGACGATATTGGCTGCCTCGAAGTCGAGGTTTTGGAAGGCGGCGGCGCGAGCGATCACCGTGGTGAGGGCGACGAGAGTGAGCCCGGAGAGGCGCCGAGTTTTCATGATGCGATTGGGGGCGGGAGGAGGAGGAACCGGGGGAACCCCGTCAGCACGCGGTGTGGGTAGGGGCCTTGGATCCGAGACCCGCGAGAGCCCGGAATGAATTGGGCAGTGTATGCGACGGGAGGCTCCGGCGCGCAGGGACCGGTTGCGGGGAGATCCGTGGGATGACGAGCGTATTGGGTGGGTCGGACGGGGTGGCCTTCCTGGAAACACCCCCCAGGAACCAGGGTCTCCGTCTCTTGAGCTCCATGTACCACGCGTAGCCCGCCGGCTCCGCGCCCGCTCAACGCATCTTGTGATTTCCTGTTCAAACCTTGGGGTGTTGCGTCGAATTTGGCCGCAGGGCTCCCACGCTGTCGTGGACCCCCTTTTTTTCCGGGGCCGTTCGTCGTGGGCGTTTCGAATCTTGCGAAGGATGTCGGGCCATGGACGTTGTCGTGGTGATGAGACTGTCCGGAATCAGGGTGATCCGCGGCTTGGTCCTGGCCCTCCTTGGGGCGGGCATCATGGCCGGAGCGCATCGGGTGTTGGCGCTGGCGGGGACACTGAATCGCCCGTCGGTGGCGTTGCCGGAATCCCTGGGGCCGGGATGGAGGACGCAGTTGATGAAGGTGCTGGAGGCTCCCGATGCGAAGTTTCTGGGCGGGCAATTCATCAACGCGGTGACCACGCTTCGGTACGGCGGCGACACCGGAGCCCTGAATCAATTTCTGGCCGGACTGGCGGAGTGTCCCGAGGTCCAGATCCGGGTGCAGTTGGTTCGGGACCTGGATTCAGAATGGGTCCTGCAACACAACGGATGGAGTGACGGCCGGGAGTTCCTGCTGCGAGTGGCCCTCGACTCGGGCCGGATCCGGTTGGAGGACGTTCAGTGGCCGGTCATTCGTGGGAGCCGGCCGTAGCCCGGACCGTTCACACTCCACTGTGAAATACCCGGGCGATGCGGTCCCCCGTGCCCAGGCAAAATCCCCGGAGGAAACAATCCTCCGGGGATGGACGATGAGGAGTTGTTGGGACTACGGACGGGCGACGCGGAAGAAGGCGGCGTCGGTGTCGAGGGGCAGCTCAATCTCTGACTGGCCCAAGGAACCGGGAATTGAGGTCCAGAGAAGGGAATCGGGGGAAGGCGCACTCTCCAATTGGATTCCCGCGCCGCCGGTCCAGGTGAGCTTCAGTTGTCCCCCGGTCAGGGTCGCCGTGAGGGGAGCGGGAACGACCACCACGAATTCCCTTTGGATCTCCACCTGGTCCGCGTCGCGGGCCGACACGGTGAACGTGAACTGGCCGGAGGCGGCAGGTCGTCCGTCCAGCAGTCCGGTCGTCGGATCCATCTGCAGTCCCGGGGGCAGGGTTCCCGCTGTGACGGAGACGGTGTATGGCGTATTGCCGCCAACGACCACGGAACGGCGGACATAGTCCTCGGACAGGCTGCCGTCCTGAAGGTGGTCGATCAGGCCCAATGGGGTGACGACATTGAATCCGGCCATCTGCGCGCCGATGTAGCCACCGACGGCGTCCGGACACTTGGTGGGATCCTCGCAGAGCGCCTCGCCATCCTCCGGATCCGTCTCTCCGGTGTAGGTGTAGAACTCATAGCGCCGGGTGACGGTCTCGTCGCCCTTCGGAAGCGGATCCACGGAGTCGAGATCCTCGCCCTTCTCTTTTTTTACAGGGCGCTTCTGGAACAGCTGCCATTCGATCTCGGTTTCCGCCTCCTCATCCCCGGCCCAGTCCTCACGGCCTTCCTTCCGCGGATCGTCGGTCACGAGTTCCACCAGATGGATCTTACGTCCGGTGTGTTGAACCGTCTTGGTCACCTTGACCCAGACCGGCACTCCGTAGCGGTCGGCCCGGGGTGCCTCGTTCTCGGGCGGTTCCACATGGGCTTCGAGTTCCGCACCTCCGCCGCCTGCCGCCGGAGGAACGTAGGCGAACGCCGGCGTCGAAAGGGTCACCGCCGCACCGTCGATGAGCGTCCCCGGGGTGACCGGGTCCGCAACCAGCCAGTGATACCGGACCGTGGTCGGATTGCGGGTGAAGCCCACGCCGAAGTGTTCGCCCCCGAGATTGACAGACGGATCGGTGAAGGCGTGTCCATCGGTGGGCGCGAGCGGATGGTTCGGGTCCTGCGGATTGGTGAACGCCAGGAACTTTCCGTCGGGCCCCACCTTGGCCTCGTAGCGGATCGTCACCCTGGGATGCAGGGGATTGCTGCGGTCCTCAATGATCCGCGGCGTTCCGTAGTGGTTGTAGTCGTAGGTATAGGTGATCTCGGGCGCTTCAATGTCCTCCAGTTCGATGCTGAATCCGTGGCAGAGCCCGCCGGTGTCATTCACCACGTCAAAATTGTTCAGGGAACCATAGGAGGTGTTCGCCAGGGCTCCGCAGGTCCCGGCCGCGAGGCTTGCCGTCAGGAGGGCGGCCCGGACGAGCGAGGGGACATCCATGCGCCGGGTCGCCGGAGCCGTGGGCGTGTTTCTAAGTGCGATGGGAGGCAGAGTCATGTTGTGAGGGTTCAATGCACCTGGGATGCCAACCGCGGGAATTGCCCGAAATTTGGGCGAATCCGACCCGAAATGACAGCCTTGGCACCGCGAGCATCCGAAAACGGACCAGGGTGCGGTCGAACCGGGAAACATAGTGGACCATTCGGACCGTAGGATCCGTTGGGGTGGGAGGTGGACGGAACCCGTTGAGAAGGACGTTCGCTTCCGGGCGGCGCCCCGATATCCTGTGGGCATGGAAGCGGTGTTGAATCGACTGGTGGAGGAGTTGGAGCGTCCGCGCGAACTGACGGCGCAGACGCTGCGGCATCTGGAAGCCAACTACGGAATCACGCGGGAGGACGTGGGCACCTTTCTCGAAGAGCGGTTGGCGGGCTTGGACGACACGGAGATCGACCTCGCACTGTCCGCCCAGTACACACCCAAGCTGGCCGATCAGGCGGTGTTTGCGGCCCTGCTCGGAACCGCCGGAGTTCCCGTGGAGACCTTGCCCGGTTGGATCACGGAGCTGGTGCAGCGCCCGACGATGGGACGGTTGGTGACCCCGGATGGCCTGCAGCATGCGTTTGCGATGCGTGCGGTGACCCTGGAGCGCTATGTCCTGCGCCTGCGTCTGGAGGCGACGATCCCCGAGTCCACCGGACGGCTCATCCGGAGCCTTTGTCCGGTGGATCGACAACCCCTGCTCCTGGCGATTGCGCGCCGGGCGATTTGGAACACCGAGGGACGCAGGGCGCTGTTGCGACGGTACCTGGCGGTGGCCTACGCCGGCGATCCTCCGCCGCAGGGCGATGCGGAACAGTTCCTGGCCCTGGCGGAAACGTCGGAACCCGAGGACGAGAATGACGCGCGCGTCCGGCTTCCGGCGTGGGAGCAGGTGGCCCGGACCCAATGGAACGGATCGGACCAGCCGTCCCCATTCTTCAATGAACGCGTCCAGGACCTGCACGGGGGCGGGCGTGATCAGCGCGGACCCAATGAGGCGCTGCGGGCGCGCAAGAAGGCGGAATTGGAATTTCTCGGGCGGTTGGGTCGGATCCTCTCCGTATGAACGACGGGCCAAATCTCCAGCAGGGATGCGGCGTGACGTACGCCGGCCATCAGTCCGGTTCAAACCTGAATTCCGTGTGAAGGAGAATGGTGTGTCCGCCTCCGCCCCACCTGATCGGATCCTGGTGATCGCCCTGGCCGGGATCGGTGACACGTTGATGGCGACGCCGCTCCTGCATGAGTTGCGGTTGAATTTCCCCAATGCCGCGCTGGAGGCGCTGGTGATGTGGCCCGGCGCCGCGGCACTCTTGGAGGGAAATCCGCATCTGGACGCGGTGCACCAGCACCATTTCCTGCGCGCCTCGCGGTTCGCGTCGCTCCGTTTTGTGCTGGGCTTGCGCCGTCGCCGGTACGACGTCTCGATCAACGTCCATCCCCAGGGACGGCGCGGTTACCGGATGATCGCGCGCCTCATCGGCGCCCGGCGCCGGTTGAGTCACCAGTATGAAAACGAGGGCTGGCTCGATCGGCACCTGGTCACGGAATCCGTCCCGCAGGACTACACCGTGCACGCGGCGGAGAACAACGCCCGGTTCCTGCCGCTCCTGGGTGCGGAGCGCCGGCTGCCGCGTCCGGCCTACGAGCTTTACCTCGGCACCGAGGAAACCACCTGGGCGGCGCGCTACGGCGAGCGGAATGGGCTCGAGGGCGTGCGCTGGCTGGGGATTCATGCTGGTTCGGGAGGTACCAAGAACCTCGCGCTGCGACGGTGGCCGGTGGAGCGATACGTGGAACTGGTCGCGCGGATTCGGAAGGAGTTCCCGGACCTGCCGGTGGTGTTCTTTGGAGGACCGGAGGACCGTGTCCTGCAGGCCGAGTTGTTTTCGCGGATTCGTGCGGACCGGATTCTCTTTCCGGAAACCCCGACCATTCGGCACGCCGCGGCGCTGGTGGAGCGGGCGCACGCGTTTCTGAGTGTGGACACCGCGTTCATGCACCTGGCGGCGGCGATGCAGGTGCCGCGGCAATTCGTCATTGAGACCCCCACGGTGAATCCCTGCATTCTGCCGCTGCGGGAGAACTGGACGTTGATTCCCAACCCGGGGGTGGGTGGGCGGGCGTTGGAATTCTACCGGTACGACGGCCGCCCGATTCAGGGAACCCCGGCGGAGATCCAGCGTGTGATGGAATCCGTGACGACGGAGTCCGTTCTCGAAGCCCTGCGCCCGGCGCTGTCGTAATCGCCGCCCTCAGACCTCGGGGCCGTCGGAGAGCGCGGCCTCCAGTTCGGGATCGATCGCCTCGCGCAGGAGTTTCTGCAGTTCCGGGTCCATGAACCGGAACTCGTCGGGAATCTCCAGGATGGAGATTCGGGGCAGGGGCAGTCCGGGGAAGGACTCGTTGATGCGCCGGAGGTGTTCCCGCTCCATCACGAAGATCCAGTCCGCCCATTCCAGATCCTCCTGCGTAATCCTCCGGCGCGCCCCGATCCGGACGCCGGCGGATCGGACCTCCAGCCGGGCGTCGTTGCGGTACAGCGCCTCCGCGGTCGGGCTCCTC
>JAEUHD010000042.1 GCA_016793645.1 Verrucomicrobiales bacterium | reverse complement strand
CGGATTCGACCGCGCGGTGTCGGACCTCGCCGGATTCACCCGCATCTGGCTGCTGTCGTGGTTTCATCGCAACACGACGTGGCGTCCAATGGTCATGCCCCCGCGCGGTCCTTCCCGACGTCGCGGACTCTTCTCCACCCGTTCCCCGCACCGACCCAATCCCATCGGACTTACCCCGGTCCGGCTGCTGGGAGTGGATCGCCTCCGTCTCCGCATCGGCCCATGCGATCTCATGGACGGCACGCCGATCCTCGACATCAAGCCCTACATCCCCGCCTACGACGCCTTCCCCATGGAATCGGGAGGCTGGACGGACGAGATCGCCGCCGCGCACCAGGATCCGCCTCCGTTTCAGGTAAACTTTGCGCCACTGGCGACGGCGCAGTCGGATTGGCTGCGCGAGCATTGGGCGGTGGAGTTCCGTCCGCGGCTGATCGAGCTGCTCGGACGGGACCCATCCGTCCAGCGCACCCGCCGGATCCGCGCCCGGGGATCCGACCGCCGGGTGGTGGGCTGCGGCGCCTGGCGGGCCGTCTTCCGCGTCGAAGGATCCTCGGTGGAAATCCTCAGCATCGAACCCGGGTACCCGCCCCGATTCCTGGAGGATCTCCGCCGCCTCGACGTCCCCGATCGCGAGGCGCAACAAGCGTTTCTCAAGCTCTGGCCTGAGCAGACGATCTCGGGGGGGTGAGGGGGAGGGGAAAGTGTTCAGTGGTCAGTGGTCAGTGGTCAGTGGTCAGCAAAGGCGCCTGGGCTGACGACTGACGACTGACGACTGACGACTGACGACTGACCACCGACCACTGACCAACCACCCCCTTCCCCAAGGAAAAATTGCCAATTCCCCGGAGTCAGTGAGTCTTCCCGCCTGTCTTGATCATGAAAGTCCTTCTTCTCGCCCTCGCCACCAGCACCGCCTTGTTCGCCGCCGACTCGACGAACTCCCTGCCGAGCAGTGCTCAATCGAAACAGTCCGAGGGCACGGGCGCTGGTAACGGTCACACCGTGAACGGGTCGGGAGGCACGGGAGCGGGGAACGGTCATTCGGTTCCGAAACCCGAGCACGCCCACAAGCAGTCGAAGACCACGAAGAAGGACAAGGACAAGACCAGGAAGACCAAGGATTCCCACGCCCAGCACAACGTCCGGGACTCCAAGAGCAAGGCGTCCAGGAACATTACCCACACGACGCCGTCCACGCCCGCAATTCCGAGTGCCGCCCCTTCGACGCCGAGCGCCCCGGTTCCCGGCACGGAATCGAAGCCTTGAGCGAGTCCCAGCCAGGGGGAGGACCGGGAGCGAACCACAGCCCCAGGCATCCTCAGGTTCACGACGAATGTTCCCGTCCTGACCGCTTCGTCGGGACGGATTGGCAGCCAGGTTGGCGTTCCTGGAACCTGTCGGGTTCCCTCCCATGGGAAAGCGCACTCCGCAGCCGGCGCCACCTCTGATTTGAACGACCCTCGCGGCGCAGTGTCCCTTGCCCGATGCGAGGGATTTGGGTGCGAATCGGCCTGGGCGCGGTCTCCCTCTCGGCAATCGCGTTGCTGTGGACCGCGATTCCCCGGGGGAAACCGGGCGTGCCGACTCCGCCTTCCATCGTCTTTCTGGGCAACACCCGGGGAATCCCCCTCGGAGACGCCGGGTTCCGAATCCACAACCGATCCTCCAACGCGATCTTCCTGCAGTGGGTCGAGGTTCAGACGCTGGAACTCGGGTCGTGGAAGACGCGTTCGGAGAGCGGCGTGTTCCCGAACCTGGAACTCAACAAGGGCAGAGGCTACACCCTGATTTGCGAGCCGGGACAGGACGTGGCGATTCAGGTTCCCTGGCCGTGGGAGTCCCCGTGGCGCATCCGTCTCACCTACCAACCCGAGCGAACCTCCGCGTCCTGGCTGCAGCGGTCCGGCATGGTCCTCCGGTTGCGCAACCTCGACGGATGGAAGTCCCGATTCTGGGACCCTCCGCAAGCCACGGAGGGAAGCCTGGTTTTTGATCCACGACCGGACGCGGCTGAAACCCTCGGGGGGAGCCCCACCGTCGAGCTCAATCTCGACTGGAAACCCGGAGTCCAATATTTCCGCGTTCCGGGAGTCGCGATGACTCCAAAGGCGACGAACCGCACCAGGATCCCCACTCAAAAGCCGTAGTCCGGGTCACGCGCTCGAGGGCCGGATGCCACCGAGCGACCCTCGTGAACGGAACCATGGCCACCACCACCGGAATCTCCCCGACAAAGGCAACCCCATACCTACTTTCCTTCATTGATTTCCCCACCCGGACCGCAATCGTGGTCCTCCCCGCCGGAACCCCGGCGGGACGCGCGCCTTGACTGAACTCAAGTTCGTCTCAACCCCCATGTTCCGACACAGGACAGCCCTGCTTCTTACCGTCCTGATCCCCGCACTGTGCGGATGCCACCACATCGGACCCAAGACCGTGGCGGTGGACCGCTACGACTACAGCGCCGCCATCGCCGATTCCTGGAAG
>JAEUHD010000027.1 GCA_016793645.1 Verrucomicrobiales bacterium | reverse complement strand
TCCCGCCGTGGTGAAGGCCTTGAGTTCCTCACCCTCGCCCACGTCGAGGCGCTGTCCGATGTTGATGAAGGCTGGCACGGCCGGATCCTTCGGGCCGAGCGTCCGGGCGATGACCGCGCCCAGATGCGGGCAGGCCACGCTCTGCGGCGGGGCGTATCCGGTGTGCCAGTGATATTGGTGCCGCGAATGGAGGATGAATCCCAGGTCGCCGGCGGTGTAGCTCCGGATGAGCGTGCCGCGGTCCATGACGCGGGCCAGGTTCTCGAGTCCCTCGCTGAACCGGATGCCGTCCACCGCCGTGGGAATCGACGGGAACGTGGACAGGACGGTCCGCGGGTCCATGCCCTTTTCGAACGGGGTGTATTGCTTCGGATCGAAGGTCTCGGTGGCCGCCATGCCGCCACCCATCCACAGCACGATCACCGAGTCGGCGGTGGGGGCCAGGGGCGCGGCGATCTCCTCACCGAGGAGCGGACGGGAGTATCCCGCCGACAGTGCCCCCAGTGTGGCGGCGCCCAGGGATTGAACGAACGAACGGCGGGTGAAATCACGCGGGTTCATGGGATCAGAAGGTCAGTTGAAATTCGGGAAGCATGGCCACACTCCAGAGAAAATCCTCGACGCCCTCGCGTCGCGGTTGACGGCCCACCAGTTCAACTGCGAGCTGCACTTCGCGGGTTGTGGGAGGACGGGACAGCGCCAGCGTAAAGACGCGGCCCACGAGGGTTGGCCCATCGGTGCCTCCCGTCATGAGGTGTTCCGCGCCCTGTTTCAGGAGCCGGGAGAGTGTCTCTCCATTGGTCAGTTCGAGGGCCTGAATGGTGGTGGGTGTGGACTGGCGAACCGTGGTGACCTGCTCCCGGTTCGGGCGTCCCAGCGCGAGGGCCAGCGGATCGGCCGCGGTCAACGAGGCGCGGACGTTGCCGTACACGGAGCGGCCGGCGACCCGTTGCGCCAGGGCCTCTCCGATTCCCCACGGCTGCATGCCGGGCGGGCCAAGCACCCGGGCTGCGGTCCAAGCGGAGTCCTCCGGCATGACCTTGGCGGGATCGAAGGCGTTGGTGGAACACATCCAGGCTCCGTCGGTGGCGAGATCCAGAATCTGTTCCGTAGTGCCATCCGGGACGCGGAGCTTGAGATACGCGAGCAGTCCCGCGGGATTGGGACCGTCGCCGCCGTTGAATCCTTCGAGGACGAGGATGTTCGTTCCGGGCCGCAGCGCCTTGCGCAGGTCATACACGCCGGACTGGCTCCAGTCGGGCGCATCGGATCCTTTGACCCGCGTTCCGTTGGCGAAGACCCGCACCGAGTTGTCGGCGTGGGTGAAGAGCGTGGCCTCGGTGGCGGCGGCGGGGAGAACGAGGCTTCGGCGGAAGGCGCTGGTTCCGGGAGGCACTCCGGTGGCGCCATGGGGATCCGACCAAATCCAGAGGGCTTCCGCCGCGAGCGGACGCGCCGCACCGGGTTCCACCAGGAGCGCGTCGAAGCCGCCCTCGGGTTTGTCCTGCCACACGCCGGTCAGCGACCCGAGGGCGTCGCGGAATTGTTCCGCGGTCAGGCGCCGGATCCCGGGACCGCGAAACACAAAGTCCGGATCCGGTTTCTCCGGCAGGCTGACCGCCGGGAGCTGGTAGGCCCGTGAGGTCAGGATGAGTTCAATCGTCCGCTTCAGGTTCCAACCGTGCGATACGAGATCCTCGGCGAGCCAGTCGAGGAGGTCGGGATCCCAGGCCTCGTTCTGCATGACGTCGGGGGGCTCAACGAGGCCGCGTCCGAGCAGCCGGGCCCAAAGCCGGTTGACCACGGTGCGCGGAAGCCGGCCGTTGGCGGGAGCGGTGATGATCGTCGCCAATTGGGCAAGGCGGTTGGTGCGCGGCGCCGAGGCGTCCACGGCGCCCAGTTCCGGGAACAGGAACTTGAGCGGGGCGAACTTCCCGGTGGGCTTGTCGCATTGCACCATTTCCAGCTTCTCATCGGCATAGATGCCGGCGAGTCCGTAGGCGTCGCTGAGCTGCCAGTCGTCGATGAAGGAGTCGTGACACGACGCGCACTTGAGGTTCACGCCCATCAGGACCTGTCCGATGTTCTGCGCCGCCTGCATGGGCGGCGTCATGGAGGCGTTCACCGTCCCACGCCAGACGATGCCGCGGCTGAATCCCTCGCTGGCTTCCGTAGGATTCACCAATTCGCGCACGAACTGGTCGTAGGGCTTGTTGTCCCGAAGCGCGGCATACAGCCAGGCGCTGATGGGCTTTCGTCCGCCGTCGATGTAGCCGGTGCCCTTGTAGTCGTTTCGGAGCAGGTCGTTCCAGAAGGTCAGCCAGTGCTGGGCATAGCGGCTGTTTTCGGAGAGCAACCGGGCGACGAGGCGGGATCGCTTGTCCGGCGACGGGTCGGCTTCGAAGGCGGCGAGTTCCTCCGGGGTGGGAAGGAGTCCGGTCACGTCGAGGGAGGCCCGCCGTAGAAACAGTCGATCCTCCACCACGGCCGGCGCGGAAAGACCGTGACGCTGGAAGTAGGCGGCGAGAAGACGGTCGAGGGGATTTGCCTCCGTCGAGGCGGGAAGGACCGGCGTGCGCGGGTGAAGATTCCGGTCGGGCGGTTTGGCGAAGGTTACTTCAGCGGGCCAGGTCATGCCCTGATCCACCCAGGCGCGCAGCAGTCCGACCTGCTCCGGGGTCAGGCGCGTCCCCTTCTTGGGCATGACGCTGTCGGGATCCGTGCCGGCCACGAGGTGAATCAGCCGGCTGGCGGCGCTGTTTCCGGACGCCACCACCGGACCCGATTCTCCCGGCTGGAGGAAGGTCTCGCGGGTATCGAGGCGCCAGTCCCCCTTCGCCTTGCCGCGTCCATGGCATTTGACGCAGGCGGATCCGAGGATGGGCTGGATGTCCCGGACAAAATCCACCGTCCGCCCGGACGGCGGCGGCAGCTTCGCGATGGCGTCCGCGGTCGGTGGTGTGGCTGCAGAGGCCGACACCACGATCCAGCCGGCGAGCATCCACGCGGAGGGGATTCGGAGGCGCAGTACGGGCATGGGGTGAAATTACGGAGGCCCCATTCGATGCGCGAGGGAAAACCCGGCTGAAAGCGGAGGCGCATCTCGACCCTGCTCCTGCTCGTAGTCCAGCCTTCAGGCTGCTCCCCTCGCGCCATTGCCTTCCTCGTGTGCCTGAAGAACAGGCTAAAGCCTGCACTACAAGCGCTCCATTCCGCCCGCACGTTCGTAGTCCAGCCTTTAGGCTGTCCCCTCGCGCCATTGCCTTCCTCGTGTGCCTGAAGAACAGGCTAAAGCCTGCACTACGAGCGCTCCATTCCGTGCCGCACGTTCGTAGTCCGGCCTTTAGGCTGTCCCCTCGCGCCGTTCCATTCCTCGTGTGCCCGAAGAACAGGCTGAAGCCTGCACTACAAACGTGACGATCCCCTATGAACCCCGGATTTCGTTGATCGTATCCTTGGTTTGGACACTCTGGCGCCGCGGGTTCCCATCCGACCGAAGGAACCGCCCCTCCCGAATGATCCCATCGCTCCTCCGCCGAATGGCCCGGTGTATCCATCGGAGGATGGGGATCCCCTTATGGTGGCCCGGACGTTCGAGGCTGTGGCCTTGGTTTCGCATCCTGTCGGCGTTCGTACTGGGGTGCGGCCTCGACGCAGCTCCTGAAAACAAGGTGCTGGAACTTCAGGGGCGGGACGGGTTCGTCGAGTTGCCGTCAAATCTATTTCGGAATCTCCAGCAGGCCACCCTGGAGCTTTGGGTTCGGGTGGACATGAAGGACGTCGGCGACGGATCCGATCGGGCATTCCTGGATTTCGGCCGGGAGGAGGAGGATCTGTTTCTTGGGCGCTCCAACGCCGGGATGACATGGAAGTACCTGATCTGGGCCAAGGGACGGAGACACGGCGTGGAGATCGGCAATGCGACTCCCGATGGCCGCTGGATTCATGTCGCGGCCGTTTCGGGAGAGGGGGGGATGAAGCTATACGTGGACGGTGTACTGGCGGGCGAATCGGAGTATTCCGGGAGCTTCGCCTCCATCGGCAGCGGAGAGCACTCCTATATTGGACAAAGCACGTGGAAGAGCGACCGCCTGTTCAAGGGAGCCCTCGATGAGATCCGGGTGTGGAGCCGGGCCCGAACCGCGGAGGAGATCCGGCGGGACATGTTTTCGCCGGTCAAGCGGGACGAGCCGGGACTGGAGGCTTCGTGGGATTTCAACGACGGGACCGCACGGGACGGATCCGGTCACGGTCGGGATGGTGTCCTGAAGGGAGATGCCCGCTGCGTCCCGGAAGCCCTGCCGTCGGAGGACCAACTGAAGAGGCCGATCGCAATCATCGGAAAGATCCTCGACCCCGACGGGCGGCTCCAACCCGATGCAGATCTCCGCCTATACAGCCTTGGCCGCGTTCTGGCGGGGACGAAGTCGGGAAACAACCGGGGCAGGACCGACACCACGGGTCTGTACGAGTTTCTGGTCTGGGACGCGACGGGACCGTTTGAGATTTCGGCCGGCTTTCGTGAAACGGGGCTTTGGGTTCAGGACCTCAAGGTCGCACCCGGTGAGTCCCGTCGACTGGATCTTCGCCTCAAGTCTGCGGTCTCGGTGGAGGGAAGGGTGATCGCGCTGGACGCGGCCACGCCGCTGCCCGGTCTGCTGGTGCAGGTCACCCAGGGGACACCTGACGCCGTGCCGGATCGGGAATTGGCTTCTCGGGGCGACTCGGTGGTGGCCAGCACCCTGACGGACGTCCAAGGCCGATTTCAGTTCCTAAATCTCCGTCCGGGGGAATACCGGCTTCGGGTCCACGTCGCCGGCGGGATCCTCTACTGGAATGACGGCGCCCCGTTGACCGTGGGGCCGGATCGAAACAATTCCCTGGCCGCCTGGTTGCTGACGCCCTCAAAGAAGTGGTCGATCCAGGGATTCTCGCCGGAGACCGGACATGCGGAACAGGGGTCTGCCATTGCTGCGGACTCCGCGGGGGATGTTTGGATGGGGACCCGATCCGGCGTGTTGCAGTTTGATGGAGCCGGATTCCTGCGGCGGACGGGTGACGAAGGATTGCCGAACAACGATGTCCTTTCCCTGTGTGCGGATCCGGGCGGATCCCTGTGGGTCGGCACCGCTCGGGGACTGGCCCGCCGGACCGGGGAGCGCTTCGACCCCGTTTCGGTCGGGGCGGAACCGCGTCCGGTGCGGGCGCTGTATCGTGCGGACAACGGATTCGTCTGGTGCGGGACGTCTGCGGGCCTGGTGCGTTTACCCCCGGATGACTCGGGTCCGATCGAGGTGGGAGACTCGCACCTGCAGATTCTCGCGCTGGAGGGAAACCGGAAGGGGTTGCTCTTCGTGGGAACGAAAGAGGGTCTGTTTCAGCTGCAGGGCACCAACCTCCTGGGTCCTCTGACGTTGTTCAGCGGTCCCGTCAACTCCCTCCGGGCCAGTTCGCGAGGGACTTGGTGGATCGGAAGCACTGGACGTCTTCGTGAACTGGATGCGGATGGGAGCCGGGTCCTGCGAACGATCACGGAGCCGTTGCTGGGCGTCATCCAATGCCTTTTTGAAGATGCGGATGGAACGCTGTGGCTCGGATCCAATTCCGGTCTCTGGCGATACGATGGCCGAAGCTTTCTCAATTGCGGATCCGCGGATGGGTTTGGCGGAGGCTCCGTGAATTCCCTGACGCGTGCGATCGACGGCGCGCTGTGGATGGCCTCCGGCAACGGCCTCTTCCGGTTGAACGACCGATCCGTGATCCGGTACTCGGTTGCCGATGGACTGCCCAGCAACCGGCTCAATGATGTTTGCGAAGATGGCGCGGGAAACCTTTGGGTATCGTTCGGTTGGATAGCCCCAGGAGTGGTCCGGTTGGACGCTTTGAAGCGGACCGCGGTGCGTCCGTTGGTGGAGCGGTTTTCGGCGCAGTCCGGACTCGGCTTTGAAGTTGTATTCGACATTCAAAGGGATCTTGCCAACCGGATGTGGTTTTCCACGTGGGGTGGACTGTCCCGGTACCTTGGGGATGGACCAGGTCGGCGGTTTCACAACATCAGTTCCGCCCAGGGACTGCCGGGTGCCAACGTCATCTCGTGCGCCCCGGTGGGTGACCGTGGGATCTGGGTGGGTACGGAGCAGGGCGCCGCGTGGTTGAATTTTGAAGGAATCACCGGGCCCGATCCGACCATCCAGGCGTTCACAAATTTACCCGTCGTTGGCCAGTGGATGGTCGGTGGAATCCTCGTGGAGACCAACGGAGTGTCATGGATGTACAATAATGGAAGGTCGGGAGGCATCCTCCGCTGGGATGGGACGAACGGGACGCTGCTTTCGCGGACGAACGGTTTCCCGCTCGATCGCGTCGACGGGATGTCCCCGGGGCCGAATGGGACCGTGTGGTTTGTCGGCGGCGAGGTCCTGAAGTACGACGGTCGCCGGTTCAGCACGCCGAGCCGCGGGGGACGGAACGGTCTGTCGTCCTCCATCCATTCGGTCGCCCAATCGCGCGACGGTTCCGTGTGGCTGGGAGGGGAGTCTCAGATCACCGGATTCGATGGGACGAGTTGGACGGTGTGGACCGTTCCGGACGGGGTTCCCGTGGGCACCGTCAACTGCCTTCACTGGGGGGATTCCGACCGTTTGTGGGTGGGAACGGAGAACGGCCTGACCTGTCTTCAGCGCAGGCGGCGCGATCCACCGGTGCCCACCGTGACCCTGACGACCGACCGCCCCGGAACGGAGTCCCTGCCGGTGCCCGAGATCATTCGTGGAAGCCGGGTGAGTTTTGGATTTGGCGTGAAGGACCTGGCGTCCCCGGCGGACCGCCGCCAGTTCCGATGGGTCCTCGCGCCGGGATTCCTGGATGCCTCGCAGGTGCTTTCCCAGACCGGATGGTCGGCGACAGGGCCTGCGCAGGGCTGGGAATGGACGCCCTCGAAGGCGGGCAGTTACACCCTGGCGCTCCAGTTTGTGGATCGGGATCTCAATTACTCGAAGCCCTCCCTGGTGCACCTCTCGGTGGTCCCGATCTGGTATCTGCGTCTGCCGGTCCTGGTGTCGTCGTCTTTCGGAATCCTTGGACTCGCGGGTACGTCGTTGTTTTTCGGCTTCCGGTATCAGACGCAGAAGCGGCGGATCCGGGAGAAGGAGACCGCCTGGAAGGCGGGACTGGAGGCCAAGAACAACGAACTGGCGGAGGCCAATCGCAACCTGCTGCTCTCCCAGGCGGCGGCCGAGGCGGCGCGCCAGGACGCCGATGCCGCTAATCGCGCCAAGTCGCAGTTCCTGGCCAACATGTCGCATGAGTTGCGCACGCCCCTGAATGCCATCATCGGTTACTCGGAGATGGTGCAGGAGATGTCGGACGCCACCGTTTCGGAGGTGGCTCCGGACCTCCAGAAGATCAATGCCGCCGCGCGCCATCAGTTGGGCCTGGTGAATGACATCCTGGATCTCTCCAAGATCGAGGCCGGGAAGATGACGGCATCACCGGAAACGTTCGACCTGGAGCGCCTCGTTGCGGAGGTGGCATCCACGATTCAGCCGCTCATGGCCCGCAATTCGAACGCGTTGCGGGTGGAGTGTCCTCCCGATATTGGATCCGTGTTCTCGGACCAAACCAAGATTCGCCAGTCGCTCTTCAACCTGCTGTCCAACGCGAGCAAGTTCACGGAGCGGGGAACCGTGGTTCTCTCGGTCGGGAGGGATGGGAAACGGGTTCGGTTCACGGTCACCGACACCGGCATCGGCATGACCCCCGAGCAACTGGGGAAACTGTTCGAGGCCTTCGTGCAGGCCGATGCGGCCACGTCGCGCAAATACGGGGGCACCGGCTTGGGATTGGTGTTGAGCCGGCGCTTCTGCCGGCTGTTGGGTGGCGATTTGACCGCGACGAGCGAGCCCGGAGTCGGCTCCACCTTTGTCGCGACCGTGCTCGCCGAGTATCCCGGAACCCAGTCGGGTCCGGCCGAATGACGGGAAGGTCTCCCTAGACGCGATGTCCGGCGAACGCGCGTGAGATCCAGGTCCGACGCGCCACGGGCCCGGGTGAGAGGATTTTGGGACGGCCTCGGGGTGTCGAATTCCCCAGGCGTTTGACCCCGTGCCGACCTTGTGAGTCAATCCATGCCTGCCGGCGACCCTCCACGCACAACCTCCAGAATGTCCGGTCCCCAGTCCCAAGTCCTTCCGCGGATCCGCCGGTGTTCCGGTGCCATTGTCCACGATATCGCCCCGGTTCACAGGGGTGATCCCCTTCACCCATCCACGAGGGACGAAAGGCCGAGAACCCATCGACCCGAGGATGCCACTTTGAACCTGGCACACTATTCCCAGTAATCGGTGGTGCCTCGCAGGCCCCCTCCCGCTGTCTCTTCCCGCAAGCCGACAATCCCCACCCCCCAGCAACCCGTTCCCGCACGCCACCAGTGCCACTCCGTTTCCAAACAAGTGGGTGGTTGAAAATCAACCACCCTCTGGTTACTTTTCAACTATGAAACGGCGAAATATCACGCCCCAGATCCTGGCCGCGCTGCAAGACACGCCGGTCGTGCATCTGCAGGGGCCGCGGCAGGTGGGCAAATCCACGCTGGTCCAGGCGCTGCGGGAGAACGGCCACGACGCGGACTACGTGACACTGGACGAAGCCGCGACGCTGGCGGCAGCACAGGGCGACCCGGACGGCTTTGTCACCGGGCTGCCGGAGCGGGTGATCCTCGACGAGGTGCAGCGGGTGCCGGAACTGTTTCGGGCCCTCAAGCGCAGCGTGGACGCGAAGCGCCAGCCGGGCCGCTTTCTCCTTACCGGTTCGGCGCAGGCGCTCGTGCTGCCCCGGCTGTCGGAGTCGCTGGCCGGGCGCATGCAGGTGCTGACCCTGTGGCCGTTCTCCCAGGGTGAAATCGGCGGGCGCCGGGAGGGTTTTGTGGATGCCTGCTTCGCACGCGAGTTCAAGCCGGGCAGGTTCAGCGAGACCGGCTGGCCGGCGCTGGCCGGACGCATCGCGACAGGCGGGTATCCGGAGGTGCTGACCCGGACGACGGCGGCACGGCGGCAGGCCTGGTTTGGTTCGTACATCACGACCATCCTCGAACGGGATGTGCGCGACCTGGCCAACGTGGCGGGCTTGCGCGACCTGCCCCGGCTGTTGCGGCTGGCAGCGTCGCGCACGGCGGGCCTGCTGAACTTTGCCGACCTGTCGCGCGACGCGGCGATGCCGCAGACGACGCTGCAGCGCTACTGGGCCCTGTTCGAGGCCACTTTCCTCGTACGGGCGCTGCCGCCGTGGCACGCGAACCTGGGCCTGCGCCTGGTCAAGGCGCCGAAGGTGCTGCTGGGCGACACGGGCCTGCTGTGTCACCTGCTCGGCCTGGACGCCGCGCGGCTGCAGGCGGACGACCTAATGACCGGGGCGGCTCTCGAATGCTTCGTGGCGAACGAGCTGGCGAAGCAGATCTCCTGGAGTGACACCCGCCCGGGGCTTTTCCACTACCGCACGCACACGCAGCAGGAGGTGGATTTTGTGCTGGAGGACGCGCACGGCCGGCTGGTCGGCGTCGAGGTGAAGAAGACGGCCAGCCCGACGGGCGCCGACTTCAAGGGGTTGCGGCACCTGCGCGAACAGACCGGCCGGCGTTTCCTGCGGGGCATCCTGCTGTACACCGGTTCAGCCAGCCTCGCGTTCGAGGCGAACCTGCATGCCCTGCCGGTGAGCGCGCTGTGGCATTTGGGGAGCGAATCCAACGCGCCGTGAAAGCACTTTGGCCCGCCACCAACCCCGGAGAACCACTGGGGTCGCGAGAACCACTGGGGTCGCATCTCATCATTTGACATCTCTCAACGAGCCGGAGTCGGGATCGGCGGATGGCGAGGGCCTTGAGAGTGGTGGTGCCGGGAGCGTGGGATCACGTCACGCCGCGGGGTAACCGGAGGATGGATGCGCCGAGAACCCGGGGCACAGCTACGAGGCCATTCCGGGCCGTGCCCTGAACGTGGATTTCGTAAACCTTGGCTTCAGTGGCTGTGGATTGGGTGAGCCGGCGCTGGCCGCGGCCATGGCCGAGATTGATGCCGCTGCCTTCGTCCTCGACTACTGGGCCAACCCCACCGCGGAGGTCTATCGCACCACGCTTCCGGGTTTCGTGGATGTGCTCCGGCGGAAGCATCCCGGGACTCCGATCCTGGTGGTTGGCCCCTTCTGGTTTCCCCAGGAAGCGGTCTCGGAGGAAACGCGGACGACCCAGGAATCCAAACGCCGGATTGCCCGAGAGTTCGTGGAGTCCCGGAAGCAGGCGGGTGACAAGGCGATCTCATGGGTGGATGGCCTGGAGATGCTGTCGCGTCGCCAGGCGTTCGGGTTGGTGGACGGGGTCCACCCGAATTCGCTCGGGTTCGAATATTGCGCCCGTGGACTGGAACCGCACCTGCGGCGGGTTCTGGGGCGTCCGGCTGCGAAATCCCCATGAAGCGGTCCGTTTCGGAGCCAATCCGTGGAGAATAACAGTGGGAGACACCACCGGGTCGGATCGGATCCCCCTACTGCGTCCGACCGCGGGAAGGGTTTCCCGGCGATGCGTGGACCCCGGTGGACTTCGGCAACCAGTCCTGAAGGCGCAGTACACTCATGACTGCCGGCGACTTCCCGGCGGACAACCTCCAGAAAGCCCGGTCCGCTGGCCAAAGTACTTCCGCGAATCCGCAGGTGTTCCGGTGCCATTGCCCACGATATCGGCCCGGTTCACAGGGGCGATATCCTTCACCGATCCATGAGGGACGAAATGCCGATAATCCATCGCCCTGAGTACGCTGCAATGAGCGCTACACTT
This sequence comes from Verrucomicrobiales bacterium, assembly GCA_016793645.1. Classification (GTDB taxonomy): domain Bacteria; phylum Verrucomicrobiota; class Verrucomicrobiia; order Limisphaerales; family UBA9464; genus UBA9464. The sequence continues at coordinate 2,695 of JAEUHD010000027.1, read as the reverse complement.
TGTTTGCTCGTTCCACGAGAACTTTGATGACTTCACTGGTTCCATCGACATAGCTGACGGTCACGTCAACAGGTCCACCAACCCTCAATCCCCTGATCGTGAACTCATTTGGACTCGCCGTGCCCGCAGCTACACCAACTATATTATCGTTGGAGGATCGAACGACTCGGATTCGGCGATCTCGCCGCAGTTTGACGCTTCGGTCGGGTTGAAGCTTCTGAACAGGCGCAGCCGGCGTCCCATCCTCCTTCTTCGGCCTCTCGATCAGGTTCCCGGTGCGTGAGGTTGGGTCCCACTCGATCATGGCATTTACCTTGCGGAGTTGATCCATTCCAATGATGTCGCTTCCGGAACGCTTAACCATCACTGGAAGCGAGCACGACACCTGCTTTGGCTTTCCATCTCGTCCGAGAATCTCAAAATGCATGGTGATTCCCCGGTATTCTTTGTAGCCCTTCTCCGCGGCGCCCGGGCCTGCGCCTTCCCTGCTTGCGGCCACCAGTTCAAGATCGAACCATTTTGCGTTACTCTTTGTGATGCACGAGAATTCTGTGGCGGTGTCGATCATCCAATTCTTGATTTTAAAGACCGACCTGCCGTGCTTTCTTCCCGTCGCCTTCCCCTTCTGGAATGGCTTGAGGGAGTTCTTGATTGCACTTGATGGACCAAGGTTGCCCGGCTTGCCACCACCGTCGCGTTCCCTCAAAGAGCCGGAACCCACTACCGGGTCCCACAATATCTTTGCGCCGACAAGTTTGAGTTGATCATTGCCGATCGTGTCGTAGTCCACATCCGCTACAGCGACCGGCAGGTCACAACATACTTCCTTCTGAGTGGTCCCATCGGCACTTTCAACCGCAAAGCACATTCTCACGCCGTGCCGGATGGGGATCCCGCCACCCGCTGCGCCAGAAGGTATCTCCATCGGGCCAGGGCCTGGGAAAGGCTGACCCGCGAGCTTTGGGTCCGGCCACGTCTCCGGATACCTGGTGGGAGTAGTGAGCTCAAAGTGATCGGCATTGGACTTGCTTAGAATCGAAATGTTACCTCCAGTATCGAATAGCCATCGCTTGTCCCTCGATTCCTCGGTTGCCTGGGTTCCATACTTTTGCCCCTTTGCGGTACCCAGTTGATGGGGCTTCAGTTTTCCATCTAGGTTTGGCATGTTATGCTTGAGTTATAATCTCTCGGGTGGGCCGACTTGGATGCCGATGGGTTCGAAGTATAGTTTCCTGCCTGGAAACCTGTTCTGCGCCTTCTCGAGAAGGTCAGGGAGACTTGGTGCTGATAGCAGTTGTCCGGCAACAAAACCGGCAACCTGCCCGTTGAAAGACCTCAGAATGATCTCCCTTTTGGAGTCGAATAGGCGCATCTGTCGCAGTAGGTCTTGTTTGCCTGACTTTGTGAGCCAGCCGCGGCGAACGTCCCCCTGAAGGGAGCCTTCGAATTGGGCTTCTGAAGACTTCATGTGAGGCCGTGATTGGGACAGAGGTGTAGGTTGGGCGTGCCAAGTGAATTGTGAAGGACCAATTACATCACCTCGTGATGAAATGTGGGTCCAACGCACTTCATTTTCAGTCCGAGTTTAATCCGGAAGGTCCAAAAGCTTGCCGGTGGTAAGGGCGGCCCCCCTTGAACCTCCACTGCGGAAACTTCAATTCCAACGGCTTGAGTTTCCCCTTCGCAATTCACGAGGTTCCAGCACTCGTCCCGACACAAAGTGCGCGTCCACGAGATTTTTCGGCGAACGACGCTGAGGAGGAATGGGAGAAAGACCTCCTGGCCAGCGAGGTCCCATAGGGTGTCTATTTGCGCGGCACTCAAATGCAGCGATGTCAGCACCCACTCATCCCAGACATCAAAGCAGGTTCCGCATCCGGGCACAACTGGTGGGGAAATGGGATCCGGAATGGCAGTTCCCTTTCTGGTTGATGAGTATTTGACGACTGATTGGATAATGGTCATATAGAATCTGTTTAAGTGAATGACCCTTGGGGATTGTTTAGCATCCCCGTGGAGTCCTCTTGTAGATGGGCGCGGGCGATTCCTTGATGTTTGCTGGCGATGGAGAGCTAGGGTACTCCCGTTTCAGAGTGCGGTCTTCGAAGGCGCGGATTGCTGGGATTCGATCACCCGTGCTTCGATGGCCGAAGCCTTCGGGGGGCGGCACACCCGGGGAGGGAACCGACTATTCTTTGTTGTTTGAATTCCCGCCCCCCGGCTCCGTTTTCGGTGAAGGCGAGCTTCAGGATCCGACTCCCGGGGACGGCCCGGAAAGACAGGACGTCCCGGCTACGGGTGACGTCCCAGATCCGGATGTCGGATCCGGTCGCCGCCGCGAGCCGCGTGCCGTCCGGGGTAATGGAAAGTCCAGGCGGGTCGCGTTGGGCGCTTCCGACTGCGGTGATCGCCCGTTCTGTCATGGATACCCGGTATTGAATCACAATATCGGTGCCGGTTAGGGAAGGATCGGGACGATCCGGTAATATTTGGGGGCTTCCTCGACGGTGTCGGTGATGCAGGTGGCGGCGAGGGTCGCTGGTATGGGGGAGCCGAGAGGGGACCATGGGCCGTCGGCGGAGGAACTCACCTCGGGTTGGTAGCGAAGGCCGGGGACGGAATTCCAGCAGACCTCGACCGCCGACACGCGGATCGACGCGGTGGGAGGCGTGGAATCCACTCCCGTGCCGTTGAG
>JAEUHD010000205.1 GCA_016793645.1 Verrucomicrobiales bacterium | reverse complement strand
TGGCTCCCGTCCTGTATGTCCTGACCCCGCTTTGGCTGCTGCTGATGGTCGCGATGCTCTGCGTGACCGCCCGCGGGGGATTCGACGGACTGCCCCTGGGCCGGACCTCGCATTACGTGCTGATCGCCCTGGGCACACTGTCGCTGGGAGCTCTTTCGTTTGTGTTCATCGGCCTCTACCTGCGCCCCGGCTTCATCCCGCAGGGTCTCTTCAGTCCGGGGATCTACCTCGTGCCATTGTCCACCGTGCTGCTGGTGGTTCTGAGCCTGAATCCCCGGCTCACCGGCGGAATCTCCATTCAGTGGTTGCGGCTTCCCTGGGTCCTGGGCGCCGGGCTGTGCCTGACGATTTGCGCGGGGCTCCTGGGCTTCCAGGGCGTCCGCACGGCCGGTGGTGCGGTGGCCTTCCTGGTCCAAAGGATCGCCAATCCCGGCCCTTCATCCCAGGAGATCGTGGCCGGGATCTCCGCGCTCGATCCGGAGACCCAGTTCATGGAGATCCTTTGGAAGGCGGGCCAAGGTTCCAGCCGTGCGACCCGCGAGGCCGCCACGGCCCGCCTGCGGTCGAGTCCGAAATTCATCGACCGCCTGAGCAACGCATTGGAATCCGGTCACGTGGAACCCACGCTGGATTTCCTGGTCGGCGCCGAGTTCTCCCCGGACGAACTGGCCCGGCTTGCCCGGCCCACGCGCCGCGCCCTGGAGCGATGGGTGGATCGGATCCCGGCTCCCAATTTCACGACCCGTAAGCACCTCAGGGATTTGAAGCGCTGGGGCAAGGTATGGGTCTATGGCCTCTCCGAGAAATTCGCCGGCACCGGCGTGGACTTCAAACCGGTGATCGAGGATTTCCAGGAGAAGGTTGATGCCAGGAGGTGATGCCCTCCGTTCGTAGTGCAGGCTTTAGCCTGATCGGGGTGGGGTGGGGGACGGGCTAAAGCCCGGACTACGAACCTTCTTCGGCTTTCGACGTCGGAAGTTGGGGATCAGGGCGCCAGGGGAGGTGGGGCGCCGTCTCCGGCGTTGGCGGGGGAGCTGCCACGGATTTCGCCGGTGGTGTGGCGGACGGCAAACAATCGTGAATCCGATAGTACACGGGAACTCCCAAACTTATCCTGGATCGGAGGTCGGCCCCACGAGGGACGCACGCAGCAGCGTCGCAGCTTCAAACTCCGGGCGGGTGTCCCTCCACACCTCGAATTTCTGCGCTCCGGGAAAGGAATCGCCAATCCGAGATTCCGGGGGGAGATTGGGCACATAAGTTGAAGTGGCTGGGGACGACGTTTGCAAAAATCAACTTGGAGACTGTATGCAAGCGTAGATTTATCGGCATGGATTTGGAATGAATGGCGGGGCTTCGAGTTCCCGCGGCCGATCCGCGGGAGGACTCCCCACTTCTCGCGATTCCCCATCCGGGAGGAATACACATCCTGTCGTGCATGCGTTCCTGGACGGTCCCGGCAGGATTTCGATCCGTCTTTGTGAGGGAATCCGTCCCGGCTGGGCGACTGCCCGCGGGATTGACCCGGGATCTTGTGTCCCGGTTGGTACGGGTCCGTGAGGAAGGGGCGGGACCCTGTTCGAAGGGGGAACTCTGGCGAATTCGGGTCGTCTGGGCTTCCCGGGAGGCGGCCCGAGCCGCGGCCCTGGAGCGGTGCCTCGGATCGGGATCCGGCCCTGGCGGCCACCCGACGGGCGCCTCCGGGGAGATCCGCCCGGGGGTGGCGGGGGACTGAGGCATGGGTGGGACCGGATCGTTGGTAGTGCAGGCTTCAGCCTGTCCTTTGCCGCCGCGAAGGGGGCGGTGGGGTGGGGGAGCAGCCTGAAGGCTGGACTACGAACGGATCGTTGGTAGTGCAGGCTTCAGCCTGTCTTTTGCCGCCGCGAAGGGGGCGGTGGGGTGGGGGAGCAGCCTGAAGGCTGGACTACGAACGGATCGTTGGTAGTGCAGGCTTCAGCCTGTCCTTTGGCGCCGCGAGGGGGGCGGTGGGGTGGGGGAGCAGCCTGAAGGCTGGACTACGAACGGGGCGTTGGTAGTGCAGGCTTCAGCCTGTCTTTCGCGGCCGCGATGTCCGCGGTTGGGGATCCCGACAGCCTGAAGGCTGGACTACGAACGATGCTCTGTATCCCCTCGCGGGGATGTCTTCGTTTGATTTGGTTTCGTCCTACGCCCCGGCGGGAGATCAGCCGGGGGCGATCACGAAACTGTCGGAGGGATTGCAACGCGGGGAGAAACACCAGGTCCTGCTCGGAGTCACGGGCTCCGGAAAGACCTTCACCATGGCGAATGTCATCGCCCGGTTGAATCGCCCCACGCTGATCATCTCCCACAACAAGACCCTCGCGGCCCAGTTGTACGCGGAGTTCAAGGCGTTCTTTCCCAACAACGCCGTCGAGTACTTCGTGAGCTACTTCGACTACTACCAGCCGGAGGCCTACATCCCGCGGACGGACACCTTCATCGAGAAGGATTCCTCGGTGAACGATGAGATCGAGCGGTTGCGGCTGTCCGCAATGTCCAATCTCCTCAGCCGGCGCGATGTCATCGTGGTGGCGAGCGTGTCCTGCATCTATGGCATCGGGGACCGCAACGACTACGAGTCCATGGTGATTCCCCTCCGCGTCGGACAGGAGATCGGGCGGGACACGCTGCTGGCCCGGATGGTGGACCTGCAGTACTCGCGCAACGACGTGCAGATTGAGCGCGGGCGATTTCGGGTCCGCGGCGATGTCGTGGAGGTGCAGCCGGCGTTTGCGGAGGATGCGGTGCGGATCGAGTTCTTCGGGGACCAGATTGAGCGGTTCACGCGGTTCGAGCCCTTGACGGGGGAGAACATTGAGACCCTCGACGCCCTGAACATTTTTCCGAGCAAGCAGTTCGCAACACCGCAGGAGAAGATCAACCGGGCGATTCTCACCATCCGGGAGGAACTGGGGGAGCGGATCGCCTGGTTCGAGCAGCGGGGCAAGCTGCTGGAGGCGCAGCGGATCAAGATGCGGACGGAGTTCGACCTCGAGCAGATGCAGGAACTGGGGTTTTGCTCGGGCATTGAGAACTATTCCCGGCACATCGCCGGACGTCCGGCGGGATCCCGGCCCGGGGTGCTGCTGGACTTCTTCCCCTCCGACTTCCTGCTGATCGTGGACGAGTCGCATGCGACGCTGCCGCAGATCCAGGGGATGTACGCGGGGGACATGGCGCGCAAGACGGTGCTGGTGGAGCACGGATTCCGCCTGCCCAGCGCGCTCGACAACCGTCCGCTGAACGCGGGGGAGTTTCAGTCCATCATAGGACAGGCGATTTATGTGAGTGCCACCCCGGGGCCGTTGGAGATGGGCTATGCCGGTCCGGGCAACGTCGCCGAACAGATTGTACGACCCACGGGGCTCGTGGATCCCGAGGTGGATCTTCGTCCGTTGAAGGGACAGATCGATGACCTGATGGAGGAGTCGCGTCGGCGGGTGGAGAAGGGGGAACGCGTGCTGGTGACCACGCTGACCAAGCGGACGGCGGAGGAACTCACGGACTACCTCCGGGACCTCGGCATCAACGTCCGGTACCTGCACAGTGAGATTGATGCGATTGAGCGGGTCGAAATCCTCCGGGCGCTGAGGCGCGGGGAATGTGACGTCCTGGTGGGGATCAATCTGCTGCGCGAGGGCCTGGATCTTCCGGAGGTCTCCCTGGTGGCGATTCTGGATGCGGACAAGGAGGGCTATCTTCGCAGCGCGACGAGCCTGATCCAGACCGCGGGTCGCGCGGCACGCCATTTGAACGGCAAGGTGATTCTGTACGCGGATGTCCGAACCCAGAGCATCCAGAAGTTTCTGGCGGTGTCGGAATACCGCCGCCAAAGGCAGATGGCCTACAATCAGGAGCACGGCATCACGCCGCGTTCGGTGACGCGGGCCGTGGAGGGGAGTCTTTCCAGCCATTCTGGCGGGCGTGCGGCGGCGGCAGCGGCGTTGCACGAGAGCGTGGAGCAGTTTGACGTCACGGAGACCCTGCGCGAGTTGGAGTCGGAGATGGTGCAGGCGGCCAACAGCCTGGAGTTTGAAAAGGCGGCGCTCCTGCGGGACCAGATCCGCGAGTTAAAGCAGCGGATGGGCGGCGCGGAACTTCGCTCCCCGGGATCCACCGCCCGAGCCGTTGAGTACGGACGAAAGGCGAAGGGGCGGGGGCGGCGTCGGTAGGGGACCGGGTTCGACGGGGGGCACCCGGGAGAATGTTTCCCGTTCAGGGTGCGACGAAGCGGGCGACCGGGGTGAAGTGCGTTGTTCGGGTCGGCGGATTCCCCCATCGTCGCAAGGCCGGGGAGTCAATGCCGAGCCGGTTGAGTTGTGAGACGATCCAGAGACGCCGGCGTTCCGCCGGGGTTTGTTGGCACGCAGCACCGGGATTCTCGCCCCAGATCCAGAGGGTGCCGTCCGGAGACCAGGCGAGGATGGTTCCTGGTGAATCGCCAGCGGGATGGATTTTGTGAACGCGGTCCGGAATATGGATGGGGCGGGAATCGTTCGGACCTTCCATGGGTTTGGCGTTCAATTCGTCGAATCCAATACCCCGGTACTCATAGTCGCCCTCTCGGCTTTGGGTGACGAGGGAGATTCCCGTTGGAATCACCGAACTCCAGCGGTGCGAATTGGGGAGAAATGTCAGCGGCGCCCGGGGGAACTCCGGCGCGCCCGGAAGGACGACCTTCGCATTGCCGCCCCAGATTGCCCAGT
>JAEUHD010000393.1 GCA_016793645.1 Verrucomicrobiales bacterium | reverse complement strand
AACGGCGACTTCACGTCGATCTCACTTCCGGCGCTCCCCAAGGGGCTGTTCTGGGATACGGATCACCTGCGTGAGGACGGCACGATCCGAGTCCGGGCGACGACGCATGCGTTGAATTACTCGGCGGGTCCACATGGAACGCTGTCCGGTCCGACCGCCCAGACCGTGGAGCACGGGGCTTCGGGACTCCCGGTCACGGCGGTTGCGGATCCAGGGTTCCATTTTGACGGCTGGAGTGATGGGGTGCTTTCGAATCCGCGCACCGAGGTCCAGGTGACCCGGGACATTTCGGTCACGGCGGACTTTGCGCCCCTGGACCTGACCCCGCCGGTGATTCTTCCCGGACTTCGTGTTGCCGGGGATGGCGTTGAGTTCGAGTTCACCGGGGTGTCGCGCCAGCATTACCGGGTGGAGTATTCGTCCACACTGCCTGCGGAAGGTCCCTGGCAGATGCTGACCGATGTTGAATCCCTGGAATCCCCGCCCGTCCCCGTCCGGGATTCGGCTCCGGTGTCGCCGAGATATTACCGGGTTCGCCTGGTGCCCTGACCCGGGCGCGGCGCCTACTGCTGCAGGAAGTACGAAAGATTCTCCAGTTCGATGGCCAGGTTCACGTTCTTGACCATCACGTGGTCGGGGACGGAGAGCATGGCGGGGGAGAAATTGAGGATGCCGGCGATGCCCTGTTCGACGAGGGCGTTGGCCACCTCCTGGGCGGCGGAGGCGGGGACGGTGAGGATTGCCATGCGGACCCCGGATTCCCGGATCACGCGCCCGAGCCGGTCCATCCCAAACACGGGAGTCTTCTTCGCCTTATCCCGGTGGCGATCCACGTCCACGTCGAACGCCGCGACGATCTCGAATCCCTCCTCCTCGAATCCGCGGTAGCTCAGCAGGGCGGTGCCGAGATGACCCACCCCGATGAGCACCACCGGCTGCAGCCGGTTGGTGCCGAGCAGGTCGGAGATCATCTTCGACAACTGGGCGACGTCATAGCCGAGGCCCCGCGTGCCGAACTGGCCGAAGTGCGTGAGGTCCTTGCGCAACTGCGTGGGCTTGACTCCGGCGGCGCCGGCCAGCGCCTCGCTGCTGACGGTCTGGATGCCGTTGGACCGGAGCCGCTGCAGGCACCGGAGGTACACCGACATCCGGTAGATGGTCTTCGGGGGAATGACCGGGCGGACGGAATTCTTCAAGGTCGGGAGCAGTTGAGGCGTTGGATGCGGATGGAGTCCTACCGAAGCACCGACATGCCCAGCACCCCAACGAAGAGGCCCCAGACGACGCCGGCCGCTGCGGCGCCCCGAAACAGCGCGGGGCGGGCGACGATCCATTGGATCCAGTCCCGCATCCGCCACGGCGCCATCGACCACCACAGTCCCAGCAGGACCCACACGTAGGCCCAGGCGATCAGGGCATCGCGCCAGAGGCTGGAATGCCAGCGCGCCTTCTCGCAGACCACCCAGGCGACCATGAGCAGCAGCACGCTGAGCCCGCGGACCGAGAGGTAGTCCTTCACATAGAAGCAGCTTCCGATGCCCACGAGTCCGAATCCGACGAGCATCAGATTTTTCCACGGCGCGATGTCGGACAGCGTCTCGTGCCAGAGGTTCCATTCAAACCAGGCGGTGCCGAGCAGCATCAAGGGCACGCCGAGGGAGACATTCCGGGGGAACTTCTGAAGCCAGCCGGAGACGGTCTCGGGCTTGAGGAACGCGAAGCCGTGCGACACGACCATGGCGGCGGCGAGGGCAAGGCAGAGTTGGGACAAGGTCATTCGGAAGGGAAAACCGGGTTCAGGCGGGCAGGGGCTCCGGGACAGATGGGGATTCGACCGCGGCGTCTGCAGGGGAGAAGCCCACAATCGCCGGATCGCCATAGAGAGTGAAGGCGCCCGCCCGTTCAATCCGGACCGGGAGCAGTTCCCCAAGGTGGCGATCGGATCCAGGGAAGATGACGATCCGATTGTCGCGGGTGCGGCCTTCGAAGCGTGCGGCGTTTTTCCGGCTGGGGCCTTCGACGAGAATCTCGACCGTGCGCCCGACGTAGTTGGCGAATTTCTCCGATGCGAGGCGGTTGATCAGGGCCAGCAGCCGGGCGTGGCGTTCCTCGATGACCTCCTGGGGGACGGGATCCGGCAGGGAGGCGGCCGGCGTGTCGCGGCGGGGCGAATACTTGAACAGGTAGGCCTGTTCGAACGCGATCTCCTCGCAGAAGGACAGTGTCTGCGCAAAGTCGTCCTCGGTCTCCCCAGGGAACCCCACGATGATGTCCGTGGTGACCCCCATGTCCGGATGCGCTGCCCGCAACCGTTCCACGAGTCCCCGGTAGCGGTCCCGGGTGTAGCCGCGATGCATCTGCTTCAGGATGCGGTCGGATCCGCTCTGCAGGGGCAGGTGGGCGTGCTCGGTGAGTTTCGAGAGACGGCCGAAGGCGCCGATCAGGTCATCGCCGTAGCCCTTTGGATGCGGCGAGGTGAAGCGGATGCGTTCCAGTCCGTCCACGGCCTGCACGGCCTCCAGCAGTTGGACGAATCCGGATTTCCCCTCGCGGACGGGAATTTCCCGGCGTCCGAAACTGGTGACAATCTGTCCAAGCAGGGTCACTTCGCGCACGCCGCGGGAGACGAGGGTGCGCACTTCCTCGACCACGTCGGGAATGGTGCGACTGCGTTCCTCCCCGCGCGTGAAGGGCACGATGCAGAAGGTGCAGTGCTGGTTGCAGCCCTGCATGATGCTGACAAATGCGGTGACAGCCCGGGCGCCGGCCGCGGGAAGGTGTTCCCGGATGGTGTCCTGGGACCGCGCCTCCTCGGCGACGTCGACGACCTGGCGCTCCCTTCCGGAGAGGAGGGCGTCCAGGTGCTCCGCGGCCCGGTGAAATTTCTGGGTACCGAGGACCAGATGGGCCCGCGGTTGCTCCTCCAGCAAACCCGCGCCCCGGCTTTGGGCCATGCAGCCCATGAATCCGAGGATGGGGGAACGCCCCTGGCTCCGGGCCGTGCCCGCCAGGGATTGCATCTTTCCGAGGGCCTTCTGTTCCGCGAAGTCGCGGACGGAGCAGGTGTTGAGGAGGACGACGTCCGCCTCGTGTTCGCTGGGGGACAGCGCGTAGCCCCGCGCGAGAAGCTGGGCGGCCACCGCCTCGCTGTCCCGCTCGTTCATCTGGCAGCCGTAGGTCTTGATGAAAACGCTGGGCATCGGACAAGAGCGGCCGGGAACCTAGGGAACCCGGGGGGACCCGCCAACGGCATTTTTTGGAATGAACACGCCTCGCAGAAGACGGGAACGCGTGTCCGGAGTTTCCGATCTGGGCCCGGATGCGCGCGGGAAATGGGGTCGCCTGCCCGGTAAAGCGCGGATAGGTTGAGCGTGTGGAGACGATCTGCGGGAGGTTCCAAGTTCGATCCGGTCCCGACGCATGGCTCGGATGCCTGGCGTTGGTTGGCGGTTGCCTGCTCGGAGGAACCGAGTTGCTCGCCGCCGACTCCGCCCAGTTTGGCAGCGCATGGACCCGCAACATGGTTTCCTCCGAGCGCGGGTTGCCGGCGTCCTTTGACCCGGCGACCGGCGCCCAGGTGGCGTGGTCGGTTCCGCTCGGAACGGAAACGCATTCCACTCCGGTGGTGTCCGGGGGCCGGATCTACATCGGGACCAACAATGAGGAACCCCGGGATCCCCGGCGCACGGGGGATCGGGGGGTATTGTTGTGCCTGGATGAACGGGACGGGCATCTCCTTTGGCAACTGGCCGTGCCCAAGCGGGAGGAGGATCCCTACCTCGACTGGCCCAAGTCCGGGATGTCCTCCACGGCCACCGTCGAGGGCGATCGCGTGTATGTCGTGGACAATCGCGGCGTGGTGCTCTGCCTGGACGCGGCCGGCCTGACCAACGGGAACCAGGGTCCGTTTGTGGACGAGGCGGCCTACCTGACTCCGCGGGGCACGAACGCGGTGGGCACAACGGTGCCCCTGCAGCCGCCCGATGCTGACATTCTCTGGGCCTTCGACCTGACCCGGGAGTTGGGGATCTGGTCCCACGACGCCGCCCACAGCTCCATTCTGATCCACGGAAATCATCTCTATCTCAACAGCGGCACCGGCGTGGACAACACCCACAAGGTGATCCGGACCCCGGACGCCCCGAGCCTGGTGGTGTTGGACAAGCGGACGGGTGCCGTTCTGGCCACCGATGGACTGGGCATTGCGCCCCGGATTTTTCACTGCACGTGGTCTTCGCCCTCGATGGCGCGACTGGGCGGCCGGGACACCCTGGTCTTCGCGGGCGGTGATGGCGTGGTGTACGGGTTTGAACCGTTGCCTGCGGATTTTCCCGCGCCGACCGCCGGGACGAAACCCGCGACCTTGCACAAGCTCTGGCAGTTTGATTTCGATCCGGACGGTCCCAAGACCGAGGTGCATCGCTACAACGGCAACCGCGCCGTCAGTCCGAGCAATATCTACGGCATGCCGGTTCTGGTGGGCGGCCGGATGTACGTGGCCGGGGGAGGGGACTGGTTTTGGGGAAAGAATGAAGCCTGGTTGAAGTGCGTGGACCCGGCTGGCGACGGGGACCTCACGGTTCGGGGTCTGCAGTGGACGTATCCGGTGAACCGACACTCGATGTCCACGCCGGCCGTTCAGGATGGACTGGTTTACGTCGCGGACTCCATGCGGGTGCTCCATTGCGTGGATGCCGCAACGGGGGCGCGGGTTTGGACGCAGGAGTTGGGTGGCGAGGTGTGGGCCTCGCCCTTGGTGGCGGACGGAAGGGTGTATCTGGGGACGCGGCGCGGCGATTTTTGGATCCTGTCGGCGGGGCGGGAGAAGCGGGTTCTTTCCACCGTGCAATTGGACGGTCCGATCAGTGCGACGGCGGTGGCCGCCAACGGAACCCTGTTTGTCGCCACGATGAAACGTCTGTACGCCCTCAGGGCGGAGACAACGTCGGGAAACGGCCGTTCACAATAAATAGTTCAGTACCCCTGAGGTTGGGGATTTGATGCTGGAAATCGCGGCGGGAATTCCCACTCGCCGTGGAGCCCGCGATCCGTTACCCCCTGCCGGTCCAGTGGGTGGTCGCGGAAATTCCCTGTGCGGGGTTTCCCATCGTCCCTGGCGTCCAGCATCCCTTCCAACCGCAACTCATCCATGCAGACTCTCCTCATTCTCTTCCTGATCCTGATCGGGTTGGTCGTTCTCGCCGGATTCGTGGTGCTCTGCGTCCGGAAAATCCATCCCGGGAAGGCCGGCATCAGCGTGGGCCTCGGCGGACTCCGCGTCGCGTTCGACTACATGATCCGGCTCCCGATCGTGCAGAACTTCGAGGAGATGGACATCTCCGTGAAGAAGCTGGAGATCCACCGCAAGGGAAAGGACGGCCTGGTCTGCAAGGACAACATCCGGGCCGACATCTCCGTGGCGTTCTACATCCGGGTGGAGGCGACGGAGGAGAGCGT
>JAEUHD010000332.1 GCA_016793645.1 Verrucomicrobiales bacterium | reverse complement strand
CAACCGGTCCGACCAGGTCCGTCGCGTCCCGCCGCCGGGCGTCGCCATTCCCGACGCCGCCCGCCAGGAACTCACCGCCGGCGCGGCGCGTCTCGCCACGGACCTGGAGTCGCTCCGCAACAGCCTGACCAACCGTCCGGCTCTCGCCGCGGTGCTCCCCGACATCGAGGTGTTGCAGAAGGCCGTGGATTGGGCGCTCCGGTACGATGAATTCTTCCGGACCAACGAGGTGGATTCGGCCCGGGCCCTCCTCACCGAGGCGGACGCCCGCATCGCCGCCCTCCGTGACGGAAAGACTCCATGGCTGGAACGGTCCGGTCCGACGGTGCTCGGCTATCGCTCGCGCATCGACGGCTCGGTCCAGCCCTACGGCCTCGTGATTCCCGACACGTTTGCGCCGAGATCGCCGCACCGGTTCCGACTCGATGTCTGGTTCCACGGCCGCGGCGAACAATTGAGCGAGCTGTCCTTTGCCTCGGACCGGATGCGCAATCGCGGGGAATTCACCCCGACGGGGGCGTTTGTGCTGCATCCGTATGGACGTTACTGCAACGGATCCCGGTTCGCGGGCGAAACCGATCTGTGGGAGGCCCTCGCCAATGCCCAGTCGCGATTCCCCATCGACGAGGATCGGCTGGTGGTGCGCGGATTCTCCCTCGGCGGCGCCTCCTGCTGGCATTTCGCCACCCACTTCGCGAGCCGATGGGCCGCCGCCGCGCCCGGGGCCGGATTCAGCGAGACGGCGGACTTCCTCAAGGTGTTCCAGAACGAAACGCTCACGCCGGCGCCCTGGGAACAGAAGCTCTGGCAGCTCTACGACTCCACCGCAGTCGCCCTCAACGTCAGCATGGTCCCGCTCGTCGCCTACAGCGGCGCCGACGACCGCCAGAAGCAGGCCGCCGACATCATGGCCACGGCCATGGCCGCCTGGGGACTCGACCTTACGCATGTCATTGGACCCAAGACCGGCCACAGCTACGAGAAGGCCGCGAAGGTGGAGGTGAACCGCATCGTGGACGCCGCCGCATCCCGCGGACGCGACCCGCTGCCGCGCGCCGTCCACTTCCTGACGCCCTCCCTTCGCTACAACCGGATGGCCTGGGTGACCCTCGATGCCCTTGCGCATCACTGGGACCTGGCCCACGTCGAAGGTGTGCTGCAGCCCGAGACGCAGTCGGTGGATCTGGGCGTCACCAATGTCACGGCGCTCACGCTGGAGATCCCGGTGGGATTGAGTCCGTTTGATCCAGCCCGGCCGGTGGACATCCGCATCAATGGCAGCCTGGTTCATGCCGGCGTCCCGAAGTCGGACCGCTCCTGGTCCGCCCATCTGATCCTCGGTGGGTCCGGCTGGACCATCGGCGGACCTGCCGTCGGGGGGCTGCGCAAACGCCACGGACTTCAGGGACCGATCGACGACGCGTTCCTGGATTCCTTCCTGTTCGTCCGGCCCACGGGCGTCCCGTTGAATGCAGCCGTCGGCGCCTGGACCACCAACGAACTGGCGCACGCCATCGAGCATTGGCGCCGACAATACCGGGGCGACGTGCGGATCGTGGACGACACCGCCGTGACCGAGTCCGACCTCGCCAACCACCACGTGGTGCTCTGGGGCGATCCGCGCAGCAACGCCCTGATCGGCAAGATCGGCGGGAACCTGGGGGTCCGCTGGGATGAGCGCGGCGTGCATACGCCCGACGCCAATTATCCTCCGGACCAGTTTGTCGCGGTGGAGATTTATCCGAATCCGCTGAACCCGGATCGCTACGTCGTCCTGAACAGCGGGTTCACCTTCCGCGAAGACGACTACCTCAACAATGCGCGGCAGACGCCCAAGCTTCCGGATTGGGCGGTGGTGGACATCACCAAGCCCGTGACGCCCCGCGCGCCCGGCGGCATCACGGCGGCGGGATTCTTCGGCGAGGATTGGTCCTGGGCGCCGTGACCCTCCCGGGCCGGTTCTTCCAGGGGTTCCGCCCAATTCGTGCCGCCCAATTCGCTGGCCCGACGCCCCTGATTCTGCACACTCCGGACATGTTCGCGGTTTTCCAGCGACGCCCTGCACTCGCGCTCCTGCTCGGGTCCTGGCTCCTGCCGATCATCATGGTCCTGTTGTCGGAGCCGCTTCTCGAAAAGCCGGTCGCCCTCGGCACCTGGATCCTGATCGGGTGCGCGATCCTGGCGGCCGCGATGGGGTTGCTGCTGGGACCCCGTCCGCAGGAGACGCCGCAGCGGATGGCTTCCGACCGCCTTGTGCTGGGGTTGGTCGCCTTCGGGGGCGTCTGCGGGTTGCTCTTTTGGTATATGAGCCGGGGCATGGGATCCTCCATGGAGGAAACCCGGCATCTGGTGCACCAAAAGGCGCTGGGCATGGGACGGGAAGCCTACCTGTTCCACGCCGGCGGTGCCGCCTCGCTCATGGGCATCGCCATGGCGGCCCTCCACCGGAAGCCCTTCAAGATGCTTTCCCTCGCGCTGATCGTCGCCCTCGTGTGCTGGGCGGGATTCATGATCATCTACGCCGCGCGGGTCTACTCGATGATTTGCGTGGCCATCGCCCTGTGCGGATTCGTGACGCGCTTCCCGAAACAGATCTTCTCCCCGCGGGGATTCGCCCTCGGGGTGGCCATCCTGATTCCCCTGTACATCCTGAACGTCCTGTTCGTGGAGAAGCGGATGGAGTCCAACTTCGCGGATCCGGCCTTCGGGGAACACATCACGGCCAAGGCGTCCACCCTGATCCGGGTCCAGGATGGCGGCATCCGGGCCAACAGTTTCGTGATTTCCGCCGTCTGGCTTCTCCTCCAGTTCTCCAGCGACCCGGTCTACTACTTGGACTTCTACCGGACGCTGAATATTTCGCACGACTATGGCCTGTATCAGTTCTCCCTGATCGCCAACCGGGTCCCGGGTTACGACTGGCAGGATCGGCGCAATGAACTGGACCTCATGTACGAATCCATCGGCATCACGACCAATGTCTGGGGTACGGGCATCCGGGACGCCGCCATCGATTTTGGGGAGGTGGGGGCGGTATTGATGTTCTTCTTCATGGGTTATGCCGCCTCGAAGATGGGGGCGGCTCGGACCCTGGGAGGACGCGCCCTGGGCATCTTTCTCATGCAGTGGCTCCTGTACTCCCCCTTCACGAGCCCGATCACCCACCGCCCCTATCAGGCGGCCCTGTTTTTCCTCCTGGTCTGGCACTTCGTGGAATTGAGGATGCTTCGCCGGACGGAGGCCCTGCAGGTGATTGCCCAGCGGGGCGCCGAAAATGCCCGGCGCGGACCGGTGGAGATGCGGGCCGCCTGAGCCCCCCGCTCCTGCCGCGCCCCCCGGTCATCCGCCCACTCCGCCGTCGCTGGCGCGATGGAATGGTCCCTTGACGCATCCGGACCCCCTCACCAGCATCCCGCCGCGGTCCGCCGAAAGCACACCCGCGCCCGGCGGCGGATCGCCTTCGTCCCTCCTTGTAGTCATGCTTTCCGTCACGATCCCCGTTTACAATTTCGACATCACCCCCCTGGTCCAAAGCCTGCACCAGCAACTGACGCGCGCCGGCGTCCCGTTCGAAATCATCCTGCTCGACGACGGTTCCAAACCCTCCTTCAAGGAGGTCAACCGGAAGGTTCAGGCGCTCCCCGGCGTGGTGTACGAGGAACTCGCCAAAAACGTCGGGCGCTCCCGAATCCGCAACCTCATGGCCCAGCGGGCCCGGCATCCGTACCTGCTCTTCCTGGACTGCGATTCGGAGATCGAGCACCCCGACTTCATCCAGAGGTATCTCGAGGCCGCCACCCCCGGCGCCGTGATCTATGGCGGGCGCTCCTACGCCCGGACCCCGCCCGCCGACAACACGGTCTTCTTCCGCTGGAAGTACGGCGTCGTGCGCGAGACGGTTGGCGCCGCGGTTCGAAACACCGAACCCTACCTGTACTTTCTCTCCAACAACTTCCTCATTCCCCGCGACGTCCTGCTCCGGATCCCGTTCAACGAGAAATTGTCCGGCTACGGACACGAGGACACCCTGCTCTCCTACGAGATGAGCCGGGCCGGAATCCCGGTGCGCCACATTGAGAATCCGGCGATGCACATCGGGTTGGAATCCGCGGAGGAGTATCTGCGCAAGACGGAGCAAAGCATCGCCAATCTCCGCCTTCTCATGGGACAGAACATCCCCATGGATCACATCAAGCTGGTGCGGTACTACCTCAAGTTCAACCGCCCCCCGTTCCGCTGGGTGATCACGACGGGATTCAAGCTCATTGAGCCGCTGGTCCGGAGGAACATCACCGGACGCAACCCCTCCCTGTTCCTCTTCGACGGGTTCAAGCTCGCGAAGCTGCTCGACCAGAAATCCTGACGCCCCGGGAGTGGTGTTCCGGGGCCCCGCCCCCGGATCGCCCGGGCGCCCTCACCGGGGCGATCCCGCGGGGGAATTGTGGAGCACCTCCAGATCCACCTCGCCCGCGCGGGGCTTCATCCTCTGGAATTTCGCCCGCTGCTCCGGGGTCAGTTCCGCCTCCACGGCGGTCACCAGGCGCCCGATGACATTGGTGCTCCGGGACACGGCATCCCGCCGGATCTCCTGAAGCTCCCGGACGGCGCGGTCGAGATGCGCCTGGACGCGGGGGCGCTGCTCGGGCGTCGGGTGGACGAGGTCCTCGAACTCCTCCGAGACATGCTCATTCCAGTTCTTGGGATTGTTCCGCGACTCGAGCTCGGTCCGCGCGATGCGGCGCCCGATGAGTCCCCCCACGAGGGCACTGACCAGGACCAGCACCGAAAGGTCCGCCACAATGCGCCAGCGTTTCGTGGTCATAGGGTCCACAGGACCTGGGCGACGGAGTTCTCCACGCCCGGGGGGCGGAGGTCATGCGGGCGCCCCGCCCGGACCTCCAGGCTGCCCAGCACCAATCCCACCAGGGCCATGCCCGCCAGGGACCGGCGGGCCCATTGCAACCAGAGATCCTCCGCCCCCGCGCCCTCCCTCCGGGAGGCCGCCGCGCGCGCCACCACGCGGGACGCGAAGCCCGTCGGGGCGGATTCGTCGCCAGGAGGGGCCTCCTGCGTCCGTGCCCGCGCCGCCAGATCCGACCAGCGTTCGTCAAAATTCCTCATGGGTCTGCCTCGGTTCGAAATGCTTCCGCCACCTTACGCAGGCGATGACGCGCCCGGAAAGCCCGCACCTTCACCGCCGGGCGGCTCCATCCGGTCAACTCGCTGACCTCGCGGACCGACTTCCGGTCGAGATCCAGCCACTGGATCACGCACCGGTCGTCGGGGGACAACCGCGACAGCAGCCGGCCCACCAGCTCCACGGCGGAGAAGTCGGCCACGCCCGGGGTGGCGTCCTGCGGACATTCGCCACCGCCGGCCAGGTACTCGATCCACTGCGAGTCCTCCGGAGACAGGTCCGTGCAGGGGATCTCCGGACGCCGCCGCTCCGACCGCAGCCGGTCGAGACAGGTCCGCACCGCCAGCCGGGACACCCAGTGGGTGAACGGAACCCCGGACCGGACCTCGTATCGGTCGAGCCGTGTGAGAATCTTCAGGAAGACCTCCTGGGCCAGGTCCTCCTCCGTCTCCTGGCGCGGGCGATGTCCCCGCACGATCCGGATGACCTGGGGATACAGGGCCTCCACGAGCTCCCGGGAAGCCGCTGCGTCGCCAGACCGTGCGCCTTCGACCAGACGGACCAGGCTGTCGCCGTCGACCGGGGTCATGAACAGGAGGATGGAAGCGGCATTGCAACACCCAGACTAACGCCGGGAAGGCGTCACCGGTTACACCCCTCGATCATCCGGGCACCCCCGGGCACCGCAAGTGCAGAGACGTCGATCGTTCGTAGTCCAGCCTTTAGGCTGCTCCCCTCCCACGCATGCCAGGCGCCGCCCGCCGGCGCGCCCCCCCGATCAGGCTAAAGCCTGCACTACGAACGGTCGTTCGTAGTCCAGCCTTCAGGCTGCTCCCCTCCCACGCACGCCAGCCTCCACCCGCCGGCGCGCCCCCCGATCAGGCTAAAGCCTGCACTACCAACGGTCGTTCGTAGTCCAGCCCTTAGGCTGCTCCCCTCCCACGCACGCCAGCCTCCACCCGCCGGCGCACCCCCCCCGATCAGGCTAAAGCCTGCACTACGAACGGTCGTTCGTAGTCCAGCCTTTAGCCCAAGTTCCGCAGTTGGAGGGACTTTTTGGTGGGAATTGGGTGGGGGA
>JAEUHD010000310.1 GCA_016793645.1 Verrucomicrobiales bacterium | reverse complement strand
GGTTGAGCCAGCTCATGCCGGTTTGGAGATTGCCCACCATCTGGCCACTCGGGGGCAGGAGGTGGGTGTCGTTCTGCGCCTGCTGGCTCACTGGATGGAGCGGAAACCGGTTTCCCCAGCCGGTCACAAAGGTCCGGTCCACCGGATTTCCGCCCCACTCATAGGAGAGATTCCCCCAGAGGGCGGTGCGGAGGGCGGCTTCCTGGGAAGGGGTGGGCGAAACCTGGAGCGCTGCCATCAGGTCGAAGGCGGGCATGCTTCCGAAGAACCATCCCGCGGCGTAAAAGCGTTTCGACTCCACCGGAAAGCTCAGGCCGTAGGCGTCATTGGTCGCGCGGTTCACCTGGTCCAGTCCCCCGAGGAGCACCTCGTTCCGACACAGGGACTGGTAGGCCTCATCGCCGCCGCTGCCGCCAAATGCGAGGGTCCGGATGGCATTGCCGTAGCCGCCGTACAGCCTCCACCAACTCCAACGCCGGATCGACTTGCTCGTTGGATCGGGCAGCCATGCTTTGAGCTGGGCTTCGTATTGCGAATCCCCTGTCAGCGCAAAGAGGGCGGCGGCGGCCCAGCACAATTCATCATCGTGCATGAAAATGTCCCCGTAGTGCGTCAGCTTCTGATAGGAACCATCGCGCCCGTGAACCGCGAGGGCGTTGGTGAGGAATCCCCATCCCAGCAGGGCCTGGGTGTGGAACTGGAGGGCGAATTCGGGAAAGGCGGTGGCGAATCCGGGTGCCGCCGCCAGTTCGGCAAGGGCCGCGGTGGCTGCCGCCGTGGCCGCCGTGTTCTTGGGCCAGAGGACCTGGGGGTCCCCGTTCTCCGGCATGACGTCGTTCTCGTAGCGCCGCGTCGACGGATACACGAGGAACGAGAACCCTCCGTCCGTGTCCTGGAGCTTCGCGAGAAAGCGCGCCTCCCAAAGTGCCATCTGCCAAAGATCACCCACACCGTCCCCGCTCTCCGGAATCCCCAGGGAATCGAGTCCACCCGCCCCGGGAAAGTAGCGGGCCGCAAACGCCAGTTCGTGCACCAACTGCGCACTGTCGATGGCGTACTTGCCGTAATCGCCCGCGTCGTGGTGTCCGCCGGAGACGTCCACGAATCCGCTCCGGACAAACGGGTAGAGCGAGTTGGTGACGTTGGACAACTGCGGCGCGGTGTGACGGGGGTTGTTGGCGTAATCGCTGCTGGAGGCGGCCAGCAGCGGATTGGTGGGGTGGCTGCCGCCGGGGATCTCCGCCGGGGCGGTGTGGTCCGCGGGACGCGTGAACCGCGTGTCCGGCCAGACCAAGTCCTGCCCGCTCCGCTGGTGAAGCAGACCCAACGCATAGGTCCGCGCCGCCGCCGCGGGGATCTCGGATCCGATCCGGAACGGAAGGGATCGGCCCAGTCCCGGAACCTGGAAGACGTAACGCCCGGAATTGGTCAGCGCCGAAAAGTCCGCCATCAGCACCTGTTGATACGGCGCCGGTGCGTTGAATCCCCGGTCCGGACGCGACACGAGCGATCCCGTGAACGCCACGGAGTCGTCCGACTCCCGGCGCACTTCAAAGGGAGTGCCGATCCATGCGGACAGATCCAGTTCTCCCAGGTCACCGAGCCAGAACCCGAGGAAGGCCCGCTTGGCGGCCTGGGGGGAGAAGCCGACGGGGTTGACATGGATCACGCGGGAGAGGCGGGTGTCCTGGAGTGTGGAGACCACGTTGGTGACCTCGGGGCCGAGGACCGTGACCGGGACGCCTGCCGCGACGGGGGACGCCAGTTGAAGGAACACGCGGGAGTGAATCTCCGCGCTCCAGGTGTCCGTGCGGGCAGCGGCAGCGCGGCGGACGGATCCCACGCGGGTAACCGCAATGGCCTGCCCTTCGACGGAGACCGCAAAGGATTCGGGAGGCGGGGTGTTGGGAGTCTCGCCGACCCCCAGCCAGAGCGGACGCGGCAACTCCTCGGGACTGGACAACACCGTCGTGTAGGTGAGTTCAAGAAGCTGCGGAGTCACCCATTGCAGCGAGGGGGTGGCCCGTGAGGGAAAGAGCGCCGGGATCGAGAGAAGCACGCCCAGGACGAACGTCCGAAACCTAGATCGGGCGACCCACCGGGATTGAGGCGCGTTTGGGAGCGCCGTTGTTGACTCCATGGATCCATTCGCACGCAAATTCAGCATCCGGTCAACCCTGGGAAAATGGGGGTCGCATCCCGACACTGCCCCTGCCGGCAGTCCGGCCTTCAGGCTGCCTCCCGCACAGCCGCCGGCATGGCGCCCCCGAAGGACAGGCTACAGCCTGCACTACAAACGCTCGGGTCAGTCGGAGTTCGGAAGGGTGGCGGACAGCCGGGGCATCTCCACGAAGAAGGTGGCGCCGCGGCCGGGTTCACTCTCGCACCCGACGCGTCCGTTCATCGCCTCGACCATCCGTTTGACGATGGAGAGTCCAAGTCCGGTGGAGCTTTCCCCGCCCGTGGGGCGCGCGCTCAGCCGGGCGAACTTGCCGAAGAGACGTTTCTGGTCCTCCGCACTCAACCCGGGACCTTCGTCCTGGACCTCGATGCGAAGGACCGCCTCCCGGGGAATCACCCGGACCCGTATCGGCTTCCCGGGCGGGGAGTACTTCACTGCATTGGACGCCAGGTTCTCGAGGACCTGCACCAGGATGGCGCGGTCGGCCATGGCCACGACGGGTTCTGAGGCCGGGAACCACTGCAGGGACTGTTCCTTGGCGGCGGCCCGGGGACGCTGTGCCTCCACTACGGTGGCGGTGACCTCTCCGAGGTCCGTGGGAACCAAGGTCGGCCGAAGCTCCCCGCGTTCAATGCGGTTGGCGTCGAGGAGATTTTGGACCATGCCCGCCATGCGGGTGGCGGCATCGCAGATTTTTTTCAGGATGTCCGCGTCGGCGGCCTCGAAGTCGCCGTCCTCCAGCAGGAGCTCGGAGTATCCCTTGATGGCATTGAGCGGACTGCGGAGGTCGTGGGCCGCGATCCCGAGAAATTCATTCTTCTCGTCGTTCATTTCCCGCAGTCGTTCCCGGGCCTGCCGGAGTTCGACGTGGGTTCGAACCCGGGCCAGCAGCTCGGGCGGATTGAACGGCTTGGTCACATAATCCACCGCGCCCACTTCAAACCCGCGCACCAGGTGCTCCATCTCCGTGCTCGCCGTCAGGAAGATGACCGGGATCCGCGCAGTGAGTGGATCCTCCTGCAGTCGGCGGCAGACCTCGATCCCATCCATCTCGGGCATCATCAGGTCGAGCAACACCAGGTCGGGCAGCTGGATCCGCACCCGCTCCAAAGCCCGCGCGCCGCTGTTGGTGGGCATGACTTCGTATCCGGCACCAAGCAGCATGGTGCCGATGACCTGAAGGTTCCGCGTGATGTCATCCACCACCAGGATTCGGGTCTTGATGGAGGTCTCACCGGCGGGAAGAGGATTCATGACGGAAGGGGGCTGCGGTCCTGGAGCCGGCGCACGCATTGTTCGAGTTGCTCCAGGGTTCCGGGAATCCGGTCGAGATCGAACTCCTGAGCCTGATGATGGAGCGAAGCTGCGAGTTGGCGCAGGTCCGTCCACTCGCCTGACTCGGCGAGTTCTCCGACCCGTAGGGCGACAGCCTCGATTTCCCCAATGGGCAGCGTCCGGGCGAGCCCGGGGCAGCGGGACGCCTCCACCTGGAGCAGAGCCAACAGCCTTGGCCTTCGGGCGATGGCTTCGTCGGACACGGTTCCTCCCGCGGCAGTTTCTGGCGCCGGTGCGGGATCCGGGGACTTGACTTCGGGGGTGGCTGCCGGGCGCAGGAAGCGCCGGAGTTCATCCACCAGCTCCGCCAGGTTGAACGGCTTGCGGATGAATCCATCGCAGATCTTCCGGGCGCGGGCTTCCTGGTCCCGGAAGGAGGAGGCCGTCACCGCGATGACGGGGATGTGCTTCAGGGCGGGGTCCGCCTTGAGCCGCTGGGTCGCCTCATAGCCGTCGAGCTCGGGCATGCGCATGTCCATCAGGATCACATCCGGATGGTGCGTTGCGGCCAGTTCGAGCGCCTCGCGTCCGTTGACCGCGGCGATGAGCCGATGCCGGCTTTCCTGGAAATATCCGGCGACCAGTTCCCGGTTCAGGGGGACGTCGTCCGCCACCAACACCGTGGCCGGTGCGAACTGGTCCAGATCGCCACCCGTGCCGGTGGAGACGGGGACGCTCTCCGCGGGCTCGGTGACGACGACGTCGGGGAACGAAAACCGGAAGGTGCTGCCCTCGCCGGGCACGCTGTCGAGGTCGATGCGACCCTTCATCATGTCGGTCAGGCGGCGAGTGATGGCGAGTCCCAGGCCGGTGCCCCCGAAGCGACGCGTGCTCTGTCCATGCACCTGCGCAAAGGCGCCAAAAATGTGATCCTGCTGGTCCTGCGGAATACCGATGCCGGTGTCCGACACTTCCAAAATCAGGCGGACGCGTTCGGGTTCCCCAACTCCAGACGCTGCGGCCTTCTCTCCGCGGGCCCGGATGGTGACGCGCCCCTTCTCGGTGAACTTGACGGCATTGCCCACCACGTTGAAGAGCACCTGGCGCAGTCGGACCTCGTCCAGCATCAGCCCGCGGGGCAGGCGCGGATCCACCTCGGCAAGAATCCCGATCCCCTTCTCCCCGGCCTTGATCGAAAACAGGCGCTGGATCTCATGGACCAGCTCCGGAACGTTGACCGCTTCGTACTGCAGCTCCAGCTTGCCGGCCTCGATCTTGGACAGGTCGAGGATGTCGTTGATCAGGGCCAGAAGCGTACGTCCGCTGGAGGAGATGGCGTCGAGGTAGCCCCGGTCCTTGGACGCGGCCATCTGGGAACGGAGCAGCTCGGAGAATCCGAGGATTGCATTCATGGGCGTCCGGATCTCGTGGCTCATGTTCGCGAGGAACTCACTCTTCGCGGCATTCGCCGCATCGGCCGCCTCCTTGGCGGCGACGAGTTCCGCATTGCGCGCCTCAATCGTTGCGCGGGCCTGTCGTTCCTGGTGCAGCATCTGATCCCGCAGCTGTTCGGACTCCCGCTTCCTCCGGACGACCAGGGTCCGCGCGACGAAGGCCCAGCCCAACAAGCCGACCGCGGCGGCCGCGCCCGGCATCGTGATGTAGGCGTTCGCGTACCAGGGGGTGAAGACCTGCAGCGTCACTCGCTGGGTGGCGGATCGGTTCAGGTCCCGGTCGATGTACTGAACCGCCAGGGTGTAGAAACCGGAATCCGTGGGCGCCCACTCCCAAGTGCCGGTCGTGCTGATTCCCTGCCACGTCTCTGGTTCACGAGCGCTCCCCGCGGAGTCTCCGCGGAGGACGGCATACCGGAACTGGCGCTTCTCTGGACGGGTCTGAAGATCGGAGGCGAAGAAATGAAACGTCGCCCGCGCTCCGGTGGGAATCGAAGGAGGCGTCTGCGGATTGGTGTAATGCATCCGGTCCGTTTGGATGCCGATGGACGGTGGCGGCGGAGTGACCTTCCGGGGTTGATACCGCGTCAATCCCTTCTCCGTGCCAAACCACATCCTCCCCTCCCCGTCCTCCACGATGGAATACACGATGTTGTGAGCCAAGCCGTCGCGCACATCGAGGCTGCCTGTGAGCGCGCCATCGAAACATGCGACGCCCGAGTCGGTCCCGGCCCAGATGCGATGTTGCGAATCCTCATAGAGTGTTCGCTTGGTGCGGCTCATCGGACCCGTCCGGGTTTCCGGGATGGTCCGGAATCGTTGGCCGTCAAAACGCTGGAGCCCCCCTGGCTGCCCCAGCAGGATGTGACCGGGCGCGCCAGACCGCTCCAGGAGTGTGATGACCACACCGGTGCCATTTCGAAATGGATTGTCGTAATCGACCGGAAGGAACATTCCGTCCACTGGGAGACCGCCGTTGACGTTCGGGAGGCGCTTGATTCCCAACCCGTTGTTGGAAGCAAACCACAGGTCGCCATTCCGGCTGGCCAATAGATCGCCATTGTCCAATGAGGAATGAAATCGTGAGAGAACCCATCCGTCCTCGTAGTGCCAGATCCCGTCCATGGAGCTGCACCAGAGTCGACCATCCAGGGCAAACCCGAAATTGAAGATCCAGTTGGATGGCCAGTTGGGTGAAATCAGCTCGCGTCGGAACTGATGCCCATCAAACACGGCGAGGCCGCCGCCCTGGGTCCCAAGGCGCAAGACTCCGTCCGGACCGAACGCGAGGAAACGTCCGCCATGCCCCGAGAGGCCGTCCGCTCGGGTGTACGTCCGGAACCCCTTCCCCGTGAAGTGCGAGACGCCGCTGGGGAGATCCGCCCTGGGCTGGAAGCTCAATACCGAGGAAACAAACCAGACGGATCCGTCGGGAGCTCGGCAACTGGCCCGAACCTGGTTCCAGGCCAGGCCGTCGGCCTCGGTGTAGGTCACCAGTCGATTTTCGTCGAAACGGGAGAGCCCTCCTCCCGCGGTTCCTAACCAGATTTCGCCCTCGGCTCCTTCGGCCACGCACGTCACGCGATTGAAGGAGAGTCCATCGGTGACGCCGTAGTTGATCCACGAGATTCCGTCGAATCGCCAGACTCCGTCGCCATTCGTCCCCAGCCACAGGTTCCCCGCCCGGTCTCCCGCCACTGAGATCGGGGTATTTCGTTGGACGAATGCGGGAAACAACGTGGTGACCCAGCGCCTTCCTTCCTGATGGGCATACCAGGATTGGGATCCACATCGCACCCGACCCTGGGCATCCACATGAATCCAAAGCACAAGTTCATCCCGAATGCCGTCCTCAGCGCCCCAGTGTTCCGTGACCTCACCTCGTTGCCGAAACACCCCGTTGGCCGTCGCCAGCCAGAGGGCCCCATCTCCGCCGCGGCAAATGTCGTAGATCCGGGTTGTGCTCAATGGTCCCAGGTTCCGGTGTTCGAACGTTCCCTGTCCGCCGTCCTGCCGGGCGGGTCGAAACTCCCAGAGGCCGTTGTCCGCCCCCAGAAGAACGGTTCCATCCGGTTCGGGAAGGATGGCATCCACCTCACGCACGGGCAGTCCGTTGGTCTGGGTGAAGAACGTGAATTCCCCCCGGAGCTCCGGACCCGCCTTCGGGGAGAATCGAATCACACCGTTCGTCCCCGAGATCCATACCGTTCCGTCAGACGCTTCCCGGATCTTCGCCAGGAACTGTTGGAACTGAAATCCCGGCGGCGTCAGGATCGACTGAACCCGGTCCCCGTCATAGCGGGACAGGGATCCGTCCCAGGAGGCGATCCAGACGGCACTTCCGCGGGAGGCGTCCAGATTGATGGTCCAATCGTACGGAAGGTCTTCGGCCTCACCCAGCGTCATCCAGTGACCCTTCTTGAAGGGGGTCAGCCGCATTTCAAAGGATTCCGTGGACGGAAGATGGAACCTCCGTTCTGCGACCACGAATCCCCCGCGGACCTGAAATCGGACGCCGTATTCGCCGGGCCGGACATTGATGAATTGGAAGTTTCCCCGCGCATCGCTGACCACGGTGTCCACCGCCCTCAACCGGTGCGGATCCTGGGAGGGGTTGGCGGCCGTGGGCAGGTTCGGGGCTGCCGGCGGGGACGCCTCCTGTGCGGGAATCAGGTCCACCACGACCCCGGAAATGGGGGAGCCGTCCAGGGCGACGGTGCGTCCGGAAAGACTGATCGCCTTGTTCAGAACCAGATCCAGGCGCCGCTGCTCTCCGGATGCGAAGGGCTTCAGGGGAACCCGCACTCCGGTATCGAGAAGGGTCGCGAGGAGTTCCGCTTCCTGGCTGAGGCGGAGGCTGATGATTCGGTAGGCTCCGGAACCATCTGTCCGCGCGAAGGCGATCGTCTCATCGCCCCGGACGATCTCCACCTCCACCGAAACAGCAGGCGAACCATCGGGAAGGGTCAGTCGGCCTGCAAGGAATGCCGGAGGCTCCATGGAGGTCCCCGAGGGGGTGGGACGGTCCGCAGGGACCACTCGGGCATCTCCCTTTAGAACGCCGTCCCGTCCATGCCCCGAAACATCCCGCGCCGTCCCGTCGCGGAAGTCCCAGAGGGCCAGCAGGCCGGGCTCCTGGCCGGTGAGGCGGGTGAAGCGATTGGATTGAATCTGCGACTCGGATCGTTCCCCCGCCCAAAGTCGGATCTCGGCGATGTCCCCGAGGAAGTCCTGGTCCCCGTTTTCCCGAAACGCACTCCGCCCGATGGTGTTCTTCGGAGAAATGAGGCCGGGTGGGATCCAGTTGCTGGCGACCTCGGGCAGATTCAGCGCAACGCCATTCAGAAAGACCTTCGAAAAGTTGGTTCCGGCAACGGTGGCAATGTGAACCCACTGGTTCCGTTCCATCGGAACCTGAAAATTCAGACTCTGGTCGCCCGCGAATGGGGGGCGCTCCCAGCGCTGAAAAAACAGTTGAGGGCCCGCCTCCTGATTCAGCAACGAAATGGATAAGCGGGCATCCGCGAACTGGAACACCCGCGACCAACGTCGGAAGTCCCGCCATCGGACCCAGGACTCGACCGTGACCACGTCATTGGTGAAGAGTTTCGGAGGCAGTTCGACATAGGCCTCCGATCCGGAAAGATTGAGAACATTGCCCCGCGCTGGCGCAAGGAGAGCGGGAGCCTCGGCGTCCGCCACCCGGGCGCTCCCCACCAGACGCCCGTGGAACCCATGGGTTGTGGAGTCCCGGACGATGCCGTCCGCGGTATTCGCATAATTCCACAAGCCGACCAGGCCGGGTTCGCTTCCGGTGAGATTCCGGGCCATGGCCTCCCGGATCTCGGATTCGGTGCGGGCCACCCGCCAGACCCGAAACTCGTCCACTCTTCCCCGAAGGGTCTTGGTATGAATCTCTCCGCTGGGATGGGCATTTGCGGCGCCGATCAGGTTGCGGCGGCCAGACGTACTGGCGGGACTGTTGGTGGATGGATTCGAGCCGGCCAGAACGCCGTTGACATACAACCGCATTCCGCCCGGCCCGGTCACAGCCGCGACGTGCTGCCAGTCGCCGGATTCGGCGACGTTGTCGACGAAGATCTTGTCCGCCGTGTCCCGACCTGGGGCGGTCGTGAAAAAGTAGAGCGTTCCGCGCCGCTCCTGTCCCACGCCCATGTCGCGCACCATCTCCCCAAAACTGAACAGGCGCTGGGAATCTCCCGCGACCGCGTCCCATTGGACGCGGGCCTCAATGGTGGCCTCGGTCAGGTTGGTGAAGATGTCGTCCGGGAGTTGGACGTAGCCCCCCTTCCCGTCGAGAATCAGGACGGGGCGGGATTCGGCGAAGGCGGCCACCACGAGGGCGGCCACCCCGATCCAAAGGGAAAGAAGGCGGAACGTCGCCCGGGGACGCCCTGGGGAGCGAAGGTTCATTGGGGAGAAACGAAGCGTCCGAGGAAGGGTTAGGCAGGCACGGGGTCCGCGGTTCGTGGACCCGCTCCGGGAGATGCGGGATCCCGAAGGGGTCTTGAGGAGTCACCCTGCCGACGCCTCCCCGGGCCGGGAATACCGGGATCCCGGTATATTTCGCCGAAACGAAAAGTCCCCTGCAGGATCCCAGCCCTACGGTTCCGAGGCGTGTGGGATCACTCCGCGCGGACGCGCATCCGTCGGCCTCGGGAGAATCTAGCCCGGATATTTCACAGCCTTTCGTCGCGAGGCGCAGCGAAAGCCCATCTGGCAAGGCGGCTCGAAGCGATTCCGAGCCGGGCTGTATGGGGACATACTGTCCGGTGAGGAACGCGAGGCCAACGCCGCCAGATGGGCTTGCAGCCAGCCGCAGTAGAAAGAGTGTGAACTGTCCGGGCTAGAACCCTGTTGCGGTTGGGGGATCGCCAGCGGGTTGGGGCAGGCTCAGGCGGGCGACGGCTTCCTGGAACTTCGAATTGGGGCGCTCCCCGGCCTCGTCCGCCGAGTACTCGGGGCGGAGGCGTTGCAGGAAATGCGTGAGCATCATGCCGCGGTGCTTGAGGTGGATCTCCCCGCGGGACACCGTCTCGAACAGCGGCGCCACAATCTGGTAGGTCGCCTCGGAGATGCTGATGCGACCGGCCTCCCCGGAGGATTCGAGGCGCGCCGCCACGTTGACGGCGTCGCCCCAGACATCGAACGCGAACTTGTTCTTCCCGATCACGCCGGCCATGACGGGACCGGTGTGAATGCCAATCCGCATTTCCCAAAAGGTCTTCCCTTCCCGGGCCCGCGTCTCGGCCATGCGCTTCATGAATCCCTGGAATTCGAGCGCCGCGAGACAGGCGTCCACGGGGTGCGTGGCGGACACCTCGGGCAGGCCGCCCACACACATGTACGCATCCCCAATCGTCTTGAGCTTTTCGATGCGCCGTCGGTCGCAGACCTGGTCGAAGTAGAGGAAGATCCGGTTCAGTTCGCCGACGAGCGTTCCCGGGGACATGGCGCCTGCGGACTGCGTGAAGTCCTTCATGTCGGCGAAGAGGATGGTCGCCGACTCGTAGAAGCGCGGCTTCACGCGCCCGTGCGCCTTGAGTTCCTCGGCGATCGGACGCGGCAGCACGTTGAGGAGCAGTTGCTCGGACTTGTCACGTTCGAGCTGCAGGTCCTTGGTGCGTTCGGTGACCTTCTGTTCCAGGCTGTGGTAGAGCCCTGCGTTCTCCAGGGAAATGGCGGCCTGGGCGGACAGCATTTGGAGGATCTCCAGCCGGTGCGCCGTGAAGGCGTTTGGGACCAGGTTGTTCTCCATGTACGCGAGTCCCGCGAGCTTGCCCTGGTGGACGACGGGAAGGCACAGGACGGATTTCACGCCGGCCTGGACGATATAGGGGTCGTGGACGAAGAGACCTTCGCGCGTGGCGTCCCCCAGCACCACGGGTTCGCGGGTGCGGGCCACGTAGTTCACCAGCGATTGCGGGATGGCGGTGAACGACTCCAGGGGGACTCCATCGACCACGGAAATGCCGTGGGTGGTGCCCTCGGCTTCCACGACGAGCTGGTGGTCGCGCTTCAGGATCAGAAGCCCCCGCTGGGCGCCGGCGTTTTCCACCATCAACTCCACCAGCTTGCCCATGAGGCGGCTGATGACGATCTCGCCGGAGAGCGCCTGGGAGGTCTTGAGGACGCTGGCGAGGTCGAGCACCGCGGAGTGCGTCGCGAGCGAGGTGTCGTCCACCCGGATCGGGGTCGCCGGGCTGCCCGCCCGATCCTCCCGATTCCCCGACTCCAGTGACAATCCCGGAAAGCTCCGATCCAGACGGGCCACCTGGGAGCGTGCGCCCCAGGAAGCGTACAGTGTCCGCGCCCGTGCGAGCAGGGACAGTCCCAGGTCCTCACGCCGACTGCCGTGGTGGAAGCTGCCCGCCAATTCGTAGGCCAGCGCCTCCTCGTGGACCAGCCGCGCCTCCCGGGCGGAACGGATGCTGCGCGAATACCAGTCCATGGCCTTGAGGGATCGCCCCGAAACCCTGGCCCGTTCCGCCTCCACCAATTCGTACCGATGGCGGTGATTGCCCGGGGCGAATCGGGCCCAACGGCGGAAGTCCCGCTGGTTGCGCGCCACACGGAGATGAATCCGCCAGCGCCCGAGCGGGGGCGTCCCGGGCAGCAGCGCCAGGAGGGACAGCGACTGGTAGAATCGGTAGAGCGGGATGAAGTATTGTCCCATCACGCTCTGCAGATAGGGCCGGATCGCCTCCACCTCCCGGACGGCGCCCGCGGGGTCCCCGCGGAAATACAGCAGCAGGGTCCGGAAGCTGTGATAGTACCCGAGTGCCGTGTGATCCCGGGCCCGCTTCCAGGCCTCGACGGCCCGGGGCTCATCGAATGCGGGGGCGGACCCGGCCGACGGCGGTGAGGCCAGTTCCGCAACGACCTGTCGAAGCCATCCAAACAGCAGATCCGTCTTGTCCGCCTTCAGCCGCGCGACGGATGCATGCTGTTGTTCGAGACGGCGTGCGAGCGGTTCCAGGGGTTCGCCCTGGAAAAGCGAGAAGCATCCGTGGAAGTAGAGTGAGTAGGAATGGAACTCCACGTCGCCCGTCTCGAGTCCGCTTTTCGCGCCTTCGAGAAACGGCTCGAGCGAGGCGCGGATCTCCTCGCGCCAGTGGCGGACGAACACGTTGTAGAGGAAGTAGACCTTGGCCTTGAGTTCCTGGGCCTTGAATCGTTCGAGGACGCGCAGGGCCAGTTCGCCAAACTGGTGCCCGCGGTCGAAATCCCCGAGGACGCCGCACAGGATGAGGCCGTAGCAGACGTAGGCGAAGGCGGAGATGGCGGCGTTGCCTTCACGGATGGAGAGGCGAACGAGCCGGAAGACGATGATGGGAAAAAGATTGGGCGAGGCGAAGTACGCCGCGGACGACACGCTCATCAGGATGCGCATCGTCGCCAGGAGTTGCGGGTCGGTCAGGACCGGCAGTTCGAGTAACTGCTGCGGCGTTCGGCCGGACAGCGCCGAACGGGTGGCGATCAGATCGCCGAGGATATGGAGGTTTCCGGGGTGTGCCGGCAGGGGGGCGCCCAGTTCCCTCAGCGCCTCCAGCCCGGTCTCCACCGCGGCCGTGTAGTCCATCTGACGACTCTTCGCGAGAATCCGGGTTTCCAGGGCGGGAATGCGGTCCAGCACGGTGCGCCCCCGCGCGTAAAGCTCCTTCCCGCAGGCATCCATCAGCGCGTCGTCGGCCAAAAGGAATCCCGTCTGCATCAGTTCCTGGTGCAGCGCCCGCGTCAATTCGTAGTCGGTCTCCCATTTGCCGGCGTCGAGCAGGCGCAGACCCGTTTCAAAGTGGCTGCGCGCGGGCCCGTAGGCGGACGCGGTCCGGGCCTTGCACCCGGCCAACCAGTTCAGCCGCGCGACCTCCCGCCGCTCGGGGGCATCGTCCATGGCCGTCACCCCGAGATTGAGATGGTTGACGATCTCGAAGATCCGCTCCCGTTCCTGGTCGGGATTGCTCCGGCCCAGGATGCGTTGTCCGATGCGGCGGTGCAGGGCCTGCTGCTGGGGAGCGACGAGGCGCTCGTAGGCGGCCTGGTGCACGCGGTCGTGCGAGAACTTCATCCGCACCTCGGGGAGGGAGGCCGCCGCTTCCGCGCCGCCCAGCTCCTGGGCCTGCCGGTAGCCCTCATCGAGCGGCAGGATCAGTCCCTCGTCGAGGGCGGGGCGCAGATCCTCCACCACCGCCGCAGGGGAACGCCCGGCCACCTCGCACAGCGTTTTCAGTTCAAACTGGTTTCCCGCGCAGGCGGCCAATTCCAGCGCCGCCTGGGTGTTCGAGGGCAGCCGCTGAATCCGGCCCGCCATGAGCTCCACCACATTGTCCGTGATTTCCAGCCGCCGGATGCGCTCCAGGTTCCAGTTCCAGCCGCCGGCGGCCGGATCGAAGTCCACCAGCTTCTCCAGATACAGGCTGCGGAAGAACTCACTGACAAAAAATGGATTTCCCTGCGTCTTGGCGAAGATGAGTTGCGAGAGCGGGAGCGTGGCCGGCGGGTCCATGCGCAGGGTCTGGGAGACCATCCCGTTGACCTCCGCCAACCCCAGGGGTGGAAGCTGGATTCGGCGGCAGGGCACCGGGCCCTCCCGGAGCTCGTCGATCAGCGCCTGCAACGGGGAATCGGCGGGCGTTTCGTCATCCCGGTAGGCCCCGACGATCAGCAGGTTCTTCATGCCCGGCGCGGTGACGAGCAGCTTGAGCATCCGCAGCGTCGCGGAATCCGCCCACTGCAGGTCGTCCAGAAACAGCACCAGCGGATGCTCGGGGTCGGCGCAGGCGCGGACGAATTCACGAAACACCAGGGTGAACCGCGCCTCGGCCTCGGTCAGTCCCAGCTCGGGCATCGGCGGTTGACGGCCCAGGATGAGTTCGATTTCAGGGACGAGTTCGGTGATGACGCGTCCGTTGGGATGCAGCGCGCCCTGGAGCCGGAGCTTCCAGGCCTCGAGCACGGGTGCCCGCTCCGTGAGAAGCTGGCGGACCAGGTCGGCAAAGGCGCGGATCAACGCGCTGTAGGCGATCTCGTGTTGGAACTGGTCAAACTTCCCCGAGATGAAGTGTCCGCGGGAACCGGCAATCGGCTTCTGGATTTCGCCCACCAGTGCGGACTTCCCCATGCCCGCACCTCCGGCCACCCAGACCAATTCGGTGCCGCCGAGACTCACGCGTTGGAAGGAGTCCAGCAGGTCGGCCACCTGCGACTCGCGGCCGTAGAGCTTCTGGGGAAGATGAAACGTTTCGGCCACGTCCTCCAGGCCCAGGTCCGGGGCGTCACCGGAAGGTTCCCGCCCGCATCGGTCCAGGTCCGCCAGAAGTCCGCGGGCGCTCTGGTATCGGTGCTCCGCGGTCTTCGCGAGGAGCTTCAGGATCAGACGGGAGATCCCGCTCGGGATCGCCGGGTTCACCTCGTGGGGCGGGACGGGTTCGCGGGCGATGTGCGAATGCACCAGCTCCATCGGATCGTCGCTTTCGAACGGGAGCCGGCCGGTGAGCATCTCGTAAAATGAGACACCCAGGGAGTAGTAGTCCGACCGATAGTCGATCGCCCGGTTCATGCGCCCGGTCTGCTCCGGGGACATGTAGGGCAGGGATCCCTCCAACAGCAGGGAACCCTGCAGGACACCCGAGTCCCGGGCGAGGCGCGCCGCAAGACCGAAGTCCCCGAGGGCGATCCTCCGGGAAATCGGATCATGGTAGATGTTGCTCGGCTTGATGTTTTTGTGGATGACCCCGCAGCGGTGAAGCTCCCCGACCGTCCGCGTCAGGTCCGCCGCCACGATCAGGAACCGCGACAACGGCATGCCGCCCCGATCCAGCGTCCGGTCGAGGGGCTCCTGTCCGAAGTCCTCCAGCACCAGCACAGCGCCCCCCGGAAATTCCTCCACCGACAGGGCCCGGATCACCCCCTCCACCCCCGACGCCTTCAGAAACTCCAGCACCTCAAACTCCCGCCACAACGCCGCGCTTCCCGACTCCGCCGAACGACTCGCCTTGAGAATGACGCGCCTTCCGTCGAGATCCCGCACCCCCCGGTATACCACCATCTTCGCCCCCGAGTGGAGCTCATCGACAATGCTGTATCCCCGGAGTGAAACCATGAATGAGTGGCCAGGTGAACCAGCGGCGGTTCTATCGAAGCGCGCAGGGATCCGCAACCGCCGCCTCGGATGCGGATAATAGGTCAGGACCGGTTCGGGAACCCACCGGGGTCCTGCGGCGAGGCCCGGCGCAACCCCGCGCTTCAGGCTTCAGTCGTCCGAATGCGCCGGGCACTCTGGCGTCCGTACACCATGCATCGCCGCGTCCGCTGGCTGGCCCTGGCCGCCCTCCTCATTCCCCTGCGCCCCGGCGCACTCGCGGCCCTGCCGTCCGAGGGACTCTTCGCCCGGACGAATCTCGTGGCCTGGTGCATCGTGCCCTTCGACACCCGGAAGCGGACTCCGGAGCAGCGGGCGGAACTGCTGGAGCAGCTGGGCGTGAAGCGGCTCGCCTATGACTGGCGGTCCGAACATGTGCCGACGTTTGACGCGGAAATCGCGGCCCTCGACCGCCGCGGAATCGAGCTGACGGCCTGGTGGTTCCCGGCGGCGCTCAATGACGAGGCCCGGGCGATCCTGGATTGCCTCCGACGCCATGGAAAACATCCGCAACTGTGGGTCACGATGGGGACGGAGCCCGAGCCGGATCCCGCAAGGCTCGCGGGGAAGATCAACGGCGCGGTGGAGACGCTGGGGCCGATCTGTGACGCGGCCGCGGGCCTTGGGAGCACGGTCGCCCTGTACAATCATCTCGGCTGGTTCGGGGAGCCCACCAACCAGGTGGTCGTGATCCAACGGCTTCGCGCCGCGGGCCACACCAATGTCGGCTCGGTGTACAATTTCCATCACGCCCACGCCCACATCGACGACTTCGCGGCGCAATTGGCGCTGCTGAAGCCCCATCTGCTGGCGGTGAACCTCAACGGCATGGTGTGGCGCGGGGATCAGGCCGGACGGAAGATCATTCCCCTGGGGACGGGCGACGAGGAGTTGCGAATGATGCGGGAGCTGGTCGCCAGCGGGTGGAAGGGACCGGTGGGAATTCTGGGCCACACGGAGGAGGACGCCGGGGAGAAGTTGCGCAAGGAGCTCGCCGGACTCGAACGCCTCGCTCCATTGGCGTCCCAGCCTCCCGGTCCGCCGCCCGTGCGGACGCCCCCGCAGTCCGCCCTCCCTGCGGCCGAAGGAGCCCTGGTGGGAACCCCCGAGGGAACCGTGCTGGATGCCAGGGTGTCCGGAATCGTCATGGATGGTCTCCCGGAATACCGCCGTCCTCCCTTCACCGTCGAGGCCCGGGTGAGGCTCGCGGGCGGGGATGGATGGAACATCCTGGCCGCCAGCGAATCCAAGGCGTCCCCCACGCATTGGGAGCTCTACACGTTCGCCGGCGCAGGTGACCTGAGCTTCTACGCTCCCGGGATGTCGCCCGACACCGTGCGATCCGGGATCAGGATCACGGACGGGGCCTGGCACGAGGTGGCGGTGGACGTGGGGACCCAGGCGGTGGCCCTCAAGGTGGATGGGCGCGAGGTTGCCCGCCGGACCGTGGCCTGGGGCCATGTCGCCGATCCGGCGGCTGCGCCCGTGTCCGTGGGTCGCCTGGTGGAAGGGGGGCTGGGTTGCGACGGCTGGATCGCCTGGGTTCGGCTTCGGAAGGACGCGGGGACCTCCCACGAGACCTGGTCACTGGCGCCGTGGACCACGCTTTCGGCCGCCACGCCGGCGGACGCGAAGCGGCTGCCCACGACCTCCAGCCTTGCCCCGGTGGCCCCCAGCCATCCGGTGGTCGGCGCCCGCCGTGGAACGGGCGAGCCGCCGGCGTCCGGACGCGAGCCCGGGACCCAGGCGGAAAACGACTGGGTGGACAACCGCTGGCAGGAAACGGACATCGGGCCGTTTCTTGCGTCCAATCTCCGGCTGTCGTCCGGTCCCGCACTGGCCAAGGGCCTGACGGTGAAGGTGGGTGACGCCGGCGATGCGGCGATGGCCTATGACACGGCGACCGCGAGCCTGCGTGCCGCCTGGACGGGAGGGTTTCTCAAACTGGATCCTGCGCGATTCGGTCTGATCGGGATGCCGCGTCCGGCCGCCGAATCCCAGCTTCTGCTGCCCGCGACACCCGCCTGGGGCAGGTCGGAGATCCGCATGCGCGGCTGGTGGACGCACGATCGGCGGACCGTGTTGGAGTACACGGTGGACGGTGTGAAGGTTCGCGAAATGCCCTGGGCGGATCCGACGCCGGTGGGCGCGGTGTTCTTCCGGGACTTTGCCTTTGGCCCGCGGACCCGCGCGCTTGCGTTGACGGTGGCGTCCAATGCCCCGGCCGGGATTTCCCCAACGATCGCGACGGACAGTTCCCAGGGGGTTGCGACCGACGGCACCCGCACGGGCCGTGAGACCACCCGACACCTTTGGATCCGCGATGGCGTGGCCCAGGTCACCACGGTGTTGGGAAGGGTGGATCCCGTGGGAGTCACCCTGGCGGGATTTCAGGTCGACATTCCGGCGGGCGCCGCGGAGACGCTGCTCGGGGTGGCGATGTGGACGGGTCCGGAGCGGGATCTGGCGGCCTACCTTGAATGGGAGAAGCGGCACTTCGAGCTGTTTCCGGTGGCGCCATCGGCCCGGGCCGGCGCTGCGAAATGGGCGGAACTTCGGACCACGGGACAGCGCGGGGCCGACACCGACTTCCTCGCGGTGGACACCCTGACGCTGCCGTACGACAACCCGTGGAAGGCGCTGCTGTTTGCCTCCGGAGTGGACCTGGCCCCGGAGGGCGCGGCCTATGTGTGCACGATCCACGGGGATGTCTGGCGCGTCACCGGCATCGACGACGCGTTGCGGGAGCTTCGCTGGAAGCGGTTTGCCACCGGGTTGTTCCAGCCGCTGGGGCTCAAGGTCCGGGACGGCGAGGTATTCGTCCTCGGACGCGACCGCATCACCCGGTTGCGCGACACCAATGGCGACGGCGAGGCGGATTTCCACGAAAGCTTCTTTGACGGCATCGCCACCTCCACCGGGGGCCACGACTACGTGACGTGCCTGGAGACCGACTCCTCGGGGAATTTCTACTACGTGGATCCGGCCGGCGTGCATCGGGTCTCGGCGGACGGGCGGTCCATGGAAACGCTGGCCACCGGATTCCGGAATCCCAACGGGATGGGGGTGAGTCCGGACGGCCGCGTCGTCACCGTCGCCCCCCAGCAGGGGACCTGGACCCCGTCTTCCTTCATCGCGGAGACCCATCCCGGGGGATATTACGGCTATGGCGGACCGAAGGTGACGCCGACGCGTCCGCTGGGGTACGACACACCTCTCTGCTGGATTCCGCACAGCGTGGACAATTCCAGCGGCTCCCAGGTCTGGGTGCCGGCGGGACACTGGGACGCCCTGGGGGGACAGATGCTGCATCTGCTCTGGGGTCGCTGCGGCATGATGCTCGCCCTGCGGGATACCGGGGGTGGCGGTGCCGGGCCTGCGCTGCAGGGCGCCGTGGTGCCCTTGCCGGTGAAGTTCCTCAGCGGCCCCAACCGGGGATCCTTCCATCCCAAGGATGGTTCCCTGTTCGTCGCCGGGAGCACCGGGTGGCAGACCAGCGCCGTCAAGGATGGATCGCTTCAGCGCGTGCGGTTTACCGGAAAGCGCATGGCGCTGCCGGTCGGATTCCGGGTCCGGTCCGGGGGACTGGAGGTCACCTTCTCCATTCCCGTGGACCGGGCGACGGCGGAGGATCCGGGCAGCTACGGCTTCAAGCAGTGGAACTATCGCTATGCCGAAGCCTACGGATCGAAGGACTGGTCGGTGGCGAATCCTGATCGCGAGGGACGGGATGAGGTGGCGGTCAAGTCGGTGCGCCTTCAACCGGACGGACGCACGGTGTCGGTGGAGATTCCTGGCCTTCAGCCCGTGATGCAGTGGGAGCTCCGATACAATGTCGATGCGGCGGACCATGGCCGCCCGCTGCGCGGTTCCGTGTGGGGAACCATCAACGCGATTCCCGGACGCTGAAGCGGCGGCTACCCCCACGTAGCCGCGGAGGGAACGACGCGCTGACTTCTCCCCGCCCGGCGACCGGACGTCACAGACCACGGATGGTGACTCCATGCACCCTCCCCCGTCGCCCGGCCGTGCCAACGCACCAAAGACGCGATGTGCGCCTCCTCCCGTCGGCGGCTACCCCCAAGTAGCATTGGATCAGCGCTTGTCCCAGAGCGCGAGCGGATGCCCTTCCGGATACTGGAATCCGATGGAACTCGTGCGCACCGCCTCGGCGTGGCCGTCCACATGGGCCACGTTGGCCCGGCTAACGTGGCGGTTGTAGATCCGCAGCGGATCGTCGGTGTAGTAGGGCTGGTTGTTCGGGGTCCGGAACAGGATGTTCACCTGGCTGACCTTCGGCATCCAGCGGTCCGGATTTTTCTCGTTGGGGTTCCGGATCAACTGGGTGTCGCCGAAGACGACCGTGGCTGACGGCTGACGGACCTGTCCCTCCCGCACGCTGGGCAGCGTGGTCAGAAACTGCCCCAGTTCCGGATGATTCATCCCGATCCCAAACTGGTTGGTCCCCCGCAGGCTCGGGCAATTGTGCACCCGCAGGTTCTTGCCTCCAATGGACGCGGTGAGGAGGTCCGGCCACCAAGTCACGCCGCCGGGCACGAGTGCCCCGGCTGGAGGTGCCCCGTCGCGGGCCAACTGGACGAAGACGTCATTGTGTTCGTCGGTGTAGATCTTGAAGGCGAGTCCGATCTGGCGGTGGTTGCTGAGGCAGGCGATGCCGTTGGCCTTCTCCTTCGCCCGACCCAGGGTCGGAAGCAGCATTCCGGCGAGAATGGCAATGATCGCAATCACCACCAGCAGCTCAATCAGGGTGAAGGCATCTCCGGAGCGGGAACCCGTTCCAGGGGACACCGCCCTCCTGCGTCCGGTGCTGCTGATGCCATCGATCACCATCTCGTGCGTCGACAACCCTGATCGGGATTCCTCCCGGGAGCAAACCCGTTGAAGGATCCCGGTTCCTGACCCCTGGGCGGGCCGATCGAACCGCGCTGGCAGGCAGCGGGCAGGCTATCCAGGGGACTGGGGCGTCCCCTGGGTTTCCCTCATCCGGATCTCAAGGAATACCCCCAGCACCGTGCAGAGAAATGCGAGCGTCAGTGCCGAAAGGACCCCGACCAGGAGTCCCGCCCGGGAAAGGTCGACCTCCGCGAATTTGCGGAATGCCAGCGTGGGAATCAGGGCGGCGGCGGCGAAGCAGGAAGCCTGCACGGCGCGAAGGACGGTCCGGTCCGGGAGGATGTTCCGTTGGATCATGGAGGTTTTCATGGCGGGTCGATGGAGGCCTGAACGTGATGTTCGGCTCCTGATCGGACAGGTTCGGAGGCCCGCCGTCACGCGCGGGTTTCCCTTGAGGACGGGATTGACCCGGCGGGCGTCCTTGTCTTGATTGCTTCCCGATCCCATGTCACCGCGGACCCACCCTGCCGATCGTTTCCTGCCGGGGTTGGCCCTGGCCTGGGCCGTGGTCGTGGCGGGGCCTTCCGGAATGGCTGCGGACGCCCCGATCACCTTCAACCGCGAGATCGCGCCCATCCTGTACACGCATTGCACCCCGTGCCACCGGCCCGGGGCGGCCGGTCCCTTTTCCCTCTTGAGTCACGCGGACGCACAAGCCCGGGCCCGCAAACTGGCGGAGGCGGTTTCCAGTCGCGACATGCCGCCCTGGATGCCGGAGCCCGGGCATGGGGATTTTCTCGGAGTGCGCCGGTTGACGGAGGCGC
Organism: Verrucomicrobiales bacterium; assembly: GCA_016793645.1. GTDB lineage: Bacteria > Verrucomicrobiota > Verrucomicrobiia > Limisphaerales > UBA9464 > UBA9464. Next base: position 3,292 of record JAEUHD010000310.1, on the reverse strand, counting down.
AGATCCAGGCGATCCGGTCCTGGGCGGACCAGGGCGCCCCGGAAGGGGATCCGAAGGAGCGTCCCCATCCGCCCACGTTCCCCTCGGATTGGGAGTGGGGTCCGCCGGATCTGGTCCTCACGCTGCCGGAGCGCTATGACCTGGAATCCGCGGGACGCGACGTGTACCGGAACTTCGTGATCCCGGTGCCGGCCGGATCCAACCGCTATGTGCGTGCATTCCAGTTCCGTCCGGAGAGCCCCGCCGTCCATCATGCGCGCATCCTCTTCGACGCCTCCGGCGAATCCCGGAAACGCGACGCAGCGGATCCCGTCTGCGGATTCGGGGGGACGATGCCGCCGGCGCATTTCCCGCCGGGACAGATGCTCGGGTGGGTGCCGGGGCGCAGCGCCACCGAGGCGCCGGACGGACTGACCTGGCCCCTCGACGGTGCCGGGGATCTCGTGGTGCAACTCCATCTTCAGCGGACAGGGCGGCGGGAGGCCGTGCAGCCACGCCTGGGACTGTATCTCACCAACCGTCCGCCGACGCAGACGCCCGTGTTGCTCGGTTTGCTGGCGCAGACCCTGGATATTCCCGCCGGCGAGTCCCGGTACACCGTGCGTCGACGGGTCACCCTGCCGGTCGCCGCCGATCTTCTGGCGGTCATGCCCCATGCGCATTACCTCGCGCGGGAGGTGGAGTTCACCGCAACCCCGCCGGGTGGTCCGCCCCAGTCCCTGCTGCTCATCCGTCATTGGAAGTTCAACTGGCAGGACGAATACCGCTATGCGCAGCCGGTTCCCCTTCCGGCGGGCACGCTGCTGGAGATGCGGATCACCTATGACAACTCCGCAGCAAACCCGGCGAACCCGAATCATCCGCCCCTCCGGGTCCTGCACGGTCCCGACTCGACCGACGAGATGGGCGAGCTCTGGCTGCAACTGCTGCCCCGCGACGCCGCCGGGTTCGCCGCGCTTCGGCAGTTGCATCGCGAACTGGGCCAGAGGGAGATCGCCGCGGATTTCACCGTGCGCCTTCAGCGGGACCCCGGGAATGCCGCCTACCACCTGGAACTGGGAAAAACGCTCGGGGGGCTCGGAAGTCCACGGGAGGCGTTTGAGCACCTGACCCGGGCCGTGGAGCTGAATCCACAGCTCGCCGAGGCGCACCAGTATATCGGCATCAGCTTCCTCGAACGCCGGCTGATGGCGGATGCCCGCGCGGCCCTGGAGCAGGCCCTGGCACTCAATCCAGCGCTCTACCGAAGCCATCTCGCGCTGGGACTGGTCGCGGTGGCCGAGGGGGGGCTGGATGAGGCGGAGGAACACCTGCAGCAGGCCGCCGCATTGAACCCGTCCGATGAAGGAGTTCGCCGCCAACTGCAGGCGGTCCGGCAACGCAAGGCCGCGCGATAGGGGTCCGTTCCCGGGCGCCGGCCACCCCCAGCACCGGCGCGTGCAGCGCCCCCGGTGCAGGATTCAGGGCACCCCGCCCGGCGACGAGGCCGCGAAGACGTTCCACTCGGGACCATACTGCGCGAGAAAATGGAGCGTGTAGGAACGAAACAGGACCAGGACGGGGAGCAGGAGGACCGTTCCCACATAGGGGATCGCCAGGAAACAGGCCGCGACGCAGCAGGTCAGGAGTATTACGCCGATCAGGGCGATGCCGACCCCGATCCACAGCACCACCTGGAAGAGCAAATACACCAGGAAGTTTGACGGATCCGACGCCATCAGTCGGCCCACCGCGCCCCAGGCGGTGCGACAGGAGGACGTCCGCAGCGCCATCACGGGGACCACGAAGTCCCGGGTGAGCTTGGAGATCACCGCCCAGACGAGGGAGACCACCAGGAGAAGAAGGATGGAGATGGAAAAAAGGGCGAGGGGCACCGCCCGGTCCTCCCGCCCGTCGAACAGGACCACTCCGGCCCATCCCCCGGCCGCAAGCAGGGGCAACACGACCAGCAAACCGGTGAGCGAAAGGCCGAGCCGGAACAGGAACAGGCTGTTGCCGTGTCTGCGGTACGCGTGCCACGGGGCGGCCACCTCGGCGCGGCCCGTCGAAACATTGTGGTAGAACTGGAACTCACCCCGACTGCCCAGCCACAGCAACACCAGATAGAGGGCGAGCCCCACAACAAGGGCGGCGATGACCACGGGGACCAGCCAGGCCCAGTTGTCCTGCATCCAATCCCGCGCCCCTCTCCACATCTCCCCAAGGTCGAAGGACGTCCCGCCCTTGTTCCGGGATCCCTGGCTCCCGCCTCCGAAACTGCCGCCCATCCGACCGAGTGAGGCGAGCCACGCGGTGAACCCCACCGCCAGCCAGCGGGAAGGATCAAAGGGACGGAACAGGAGGCGGATCATGTGCTCCCAGGCGGCCACGAGCGGCGGGATCACTCCGGGCGCGAATCCGGGCGCCAAGGGTTCAGGTTTCATGGAGGGAAAGGTGTCATCCCAAAGTCCTCCCACTCCGTCGTCACTCCGCCTTGGCGGAAAGTCCCTTGCGGCGGGGTGCCAGTTCAATGAGATCGAGCAGGATCCGCTCCGCCTCCTTCAGGTGGGGATCGTTGCTGGTCCCCCGCGTCGGCTCGTCCTCGTCGTCGTCATCCTCCGAAGCCCCGACCCGGGCATCCGGCTTGAGTTCCCCGGCGGACTGGGCGGCGGCCACCTGATCCTTGGAAAGGTCCTCCTCGGTCTTGTGAATCGCCGACACAACCTGGTTGGTCATGGGGGCGGGAAGTCCCGGGAGATCCACGTTTTTCAGGGTGATCTCCCAGGTGGTGGGAAGCTGCTCCTTGCGCGACGCGAGTTCCTTCTTGCGGGCGTCGAGGCGCGCCTTGTTCTCGGCGATCTCCGCGCGACGGGCGTTTTCATTCAGGGAGACCGTCTTCTCCGCCTGCGCCTTCTGGAACCGCTGGATGTCCTCGCGCACGTAATCGAAGTCGCGGTCGGAGGCGACACGCGTCGCGGAGCGCTTGGACAGCTCGGGCAGGTACGGGGTGATCCGGTTTGCACTCTGGAATGAGGCCGGCGAGATGGTATCCCAGGCGAGGGCGTTATCGAGGGACGATTCCCCGACATCCATGTAGCTGACGACGCTGGGCAGGATGATGTCGGGCACCACTCCCTTGAGCTGGGTGCTGGCGCCGCTCGGGCGGTAAAACTTCCGGATGGTGATCTTGGCGGCACCCGGCTTGTCCACCGTGCGCCCGAGGTAAAGACCCAGTTCCTGGACGGTCTGGACGGTCCCCTTGCCGTGGGTGGCGGTGTCCCCAACGATCACCGCGCGGTCATGATCCTGGAGT
>JAEUHD010000307.1 GCA_016793645.1 Verrucomicrobiales bacterium | reverse complement strand
GCGGCGGTTGGCATCGGAAGGCGTGGACACCCGGACCACCACATGGCCCCGCTCCGTAAACTTCACGCCATTTCCGACGAGATTGAGGAGAATCTGTCGGAGGCGCACCGGGTCCCCCCGGAAGCGGCGGGGGAGCTCCGGCTGGATCACCGCCGCGAGGGTGAGCTGCTTTTCCGGGGCGCGCATCGACGCCACCTCCAGCACCGCGTCGACGAGGGGGCGGAGTACAAAGGTCTCCGAGGAGATGTTCAGCTTTCCCGCCTCAACCCGGGAGAAATCGAGCACGTCATTGATGACATCGAGCAGCGCCGCGGCGCTGTTGCCGATGGATTCCGTCAGCTCCCGCTGACGGTCCGTCAGGGGGGTCTGCTGAAGAAGGTCGGTCATTCCGATCACTCCGTTCATCGGAGTGCGGATCTCGTGGCTCATGGTCGCCAGGAATTCGCTCTTGGCGCGGTTGGCCGCCTCGGCGGCCTCCTTGGCGTCGCGCATGGCGGCCTCGGCCTGCCGGCGGTCCGTCAGATCCACGGCACTTCCGAGAAAGCCGGTCAATGTGCCGGCGTCGTCCCGGAGTTCGGTGATGGACAGCCGGACCGGCACCCGGGATCCGTCCCGGCGGATGAGCGTCCAGTCACGATCATCCTTGAATCCCATTCGGGCCCGGGCCAGCAGGGACTCGATTCCGGCCTCCACGGGGTGTCCCAGTTCGTTTTCCAATTCGGCGGCGCGCTCGGCGAGTTCCCTGGGGTCGTGAATCAACAGGGGCGTCTCCCGGCCGATCACCTCGTCCGCACGATATCCCAGCAGCCGCTCTGCGGCGGGATTGAAGGAGAGGTAGACCCCTTCCGGAGTGACGGCCGTCAGCGCGTGGGCCGCGCTGTTGAACATGGCCTGCTGGAGCGCGCCCGCCCTCCGGGCTGCGATCTCCGCCTGCTCCCGGACGACAAACAGTCCGATTTGGGAGCACACGGCGTCCAGTCCCTCGATCAGATCCTCCTCCAGTGCGTCCCCGTGGAAGGCGTACAGTTCCAGGATGCCGACAATCTTCCCGTCGGCGACGCACGGATGGGCGAGGGCCGCATGAAACCCGGCGCGTCCCGCCTCGCGTGCCCGCGCGGTATCCAGGTCGCGCCCGACGTCCTTGAGCCAGACCATGCCGGCCTTCGACCAGCACCGGCCCGGCAACTCCATGCCCGGCTCGAGGTCCTGGCTCCGGGTGGTTTCACAGAACCCGGAAAGGTCGTTGGAAGGGTCGTGCCAGACATCCTCAAATCGGAGCCGACCTTCCGGGGAGATCGGACGCCAGAAGGCACCCCAGGCCCACCCCAGTCCCTGGGTGATGGCTCGCACGGCCCGGCCAAGACCCTCGTGCATCGACGACGATTCGGTGATGGCCCGCGACACCGCGTGCTGGAATTGACGGCGCTGCTCATTTTGGCGGCGTTCGGTGACGTCGCTTTCAATGGCCATGAAGTTGGTCACCCGGCCGGAGGCATCCTGCACCGGTTGAACCTCGATCGACACCCAGTAGGGCCGCCCGGACTTGGTGTAGTTCAGGACCTCGGTCCGGAATCCGCTCCCGTTGCGCAGGTTCTCGCGCATCAGGGTGACGGTCTGCGGATCGGTCCGCGGGCCCTGGAGGACGCTTCCGGGCGTCCTGCCCCGCATCTCCTCGAGGGAGTATCCGGTGGACCGGACAAAGCCGTCATTCACCCATTCCACCCGGCCCTGGGCGTCGGTGACGATGACGGAATTGTCGGTGCGGGCCGCCACGAGAGCCAGCTTCCGGGCTTCGGCTTCGCTGCGGCGCAATTGGGTCTCGGTATCCTGGAGCACCCGATTCTGCTCCTGGAGTTGTTCGTTGGCGCGCCGGAGATCGGAGCGCTGGGCGACGAGACGCTCGGTCAGTCGGCGCGAGTCCTCGAGGGCCATGACCTGGGCCTGGGCCAGTTGGAGGAGATCAACGATGGGGTCGTGGGTCGCAAAATCATCGAAACTCAGACCCCGTTCGCTGATCTCGGCCGCGCTCTGCAGCCACGGGGAACCGAGGAACACGAGCCAGGGACCGTTCGGAAGCGTCACGAACTCCCCCCGGAGCTTCATGGATGTCCCGAGATGCTCGAGGAGGAACAGCTGCGACCGGTTGTCGTGGAGAAAGTCGAAGGAGGGGCATCCTTCGGGACGAAGAATCCGGAAGAGGTCGTGGAAGGCCGCCCCGGAGACCGCCTCCGGGACCACGCGGAGCAGGGAACGGCCCGCCTGAATCAGGCGAAGGTCGCGGCCCACCGCGAAATGAAATGGAAACGCGGCGGCGAACAGCTCCGGCGAAAGCCCCACGGCGGGAGCGTCCCCGGTCGGGACGTGTCCTATGGGGATTTGGGCGTCCATTCCAGGAGGAATACGTCATGTTCCGCCCCCTGCTGCCGGGACTCCAGAAGGGTCACAGTGAGGGGGGTTTCAAAGAGCGTTCCCAAACCCTGCAGGAGCCCAACCATGAACGCGGACAAGCCGGGGCGGTGCGTCGAGTAGTGCAGCTTCATCGACCGCTCCGTGACCTCCGTGCAATGGAATTTCGGGGGATGCAGTTTGGGGAAGATCATGGCCACCCGCGTGTGAAAGGTCGGCAGATTCCTGAAGAACTCCGGAAGGGTCCGGCCTGCCGCCTGCAGCATCCCGCCGTAGCCCTCCTTCGCGGTGTAGGTGATCCAGTGCTCCCCAAACGCCTTGAGGATGTCGTCCGCCGGCACCTTGAGCACCTCGCTGGCCGCGCCGACCAGGCGGTAGGTGACGTCGTCCGGATACGACTCGTTGCTCAGGAAGACCTCCACGTCGATTCCCGCGCGGCGCTTGATCTCCTCCCAAGTGTCCTCGCCGTAATTCCGGCAAACGAGTTGTTCGATGGCTTTGTTTACCAGTCCGTACATTTCAGGAAATTGCTGCGATCTGGGTGGGTGTTGAGTGATTTAATTGAGTAAGGCTCCCTCAAGGCCGGGGCGTTGACAAGAACGGGTTGCAGGAATGGGGTGGACGGGGTTTCCGACCGCGATTCAGGCTCCCCGGTAGGCTTCTGCGAGCAGGGTCACGGGGTGGGCGACCCGAAGGGGCAGTCCCCGCTGACGACACCCGGTGACCAGTTGCAGGAGGCAACCGGGATTCCCGGTCGCGACCACGGACGCCCCGGTGGACTCGATGTGACGCATTTTGCGCAGGAGGAGGTCTCCCGCCATCTCAGGCTGGGTGAGGTTGTAGATGCCGGCGCTGCCGCAACACCAGGAGGACTCGGGGAGTTCCACGAGTTTCAACCCGGGAATGGCGCGAAGCACGTCCCGGGGTTCGCGGACGATTTTTTGTCCGTGGCAGAGATGACAGGACTCGTGATAGGTGACGCATTGAGCCTCGGGGCGGGCGGGGGGAGGGACGATGCCCGTGATGGCGAGCCACTCGTGGATATCCTTGACCTTGGCATCCCAGGCCTGCGCCGCGACGGCATACCGGGGGTCCTCCTTGAGCAGATGGGAATAGTGCTTGAGGTGGGAACCGCAGCCCCCGGCGTTGGTGATGATGGCGTCGAACTCGGACGGAGGAAACTGGTCGATGTTTCTCCGGGCCAGTGCCTGGGCCTGGCTCCATTCGCCGTTGTGGGCGTGCAGGGATCCGCAGCAATGCTGCAGGGGAGGGGTGACCACCTCGCACCCGTTCCGGGCGAGGACCTCCGCGGTGTCGCGGTTGACCGAGGCAAAGGTCAGGTCCTGGGCGCAGCCGGTCAGCAGGGCGACGCGGAACCGGCGGGTTCCGTGCGTCGGGAGAACCGGGGGGATGAGGTCGGCCGAGAAGGCATCCTCGACCCGGGGAGTCATGGCCTCCAATTCCCGCAGGCGACGGGGCAGGAGTCGCAGCAGTCCGCTGCGCCGAAGGAGCGACTGAAGTCCGGTCGACTGCCACCATCCGATGGCCCTTCCGAGGACCTGCAGGCGGCGGAGATCCCCGAACAACCACACCAGGGTGAGGTGACGCAGCAGGGAGCGGCGGGGTGAGGACAGCGTGCCGCTTTGCTCGGCCTCCGCGCGGGCGTGCTCGAACAACTCGGCGTAGTTGACCCCGGCCGGACATGCCGTCATGCACGCCAGGCATCCGAGGCAGAAGTACATTTCGTCCGCGAAGGTCTTGGAAACCTCCAGGCGGTCATCGGCAATCGCCCGCATCAGGGAGATCCGTCCCCGGGGCGAATGTCTTTCCAGGTGTGTGGCGTCGTACGTTGGGCACGTGGGGAGGCACAGTCCGCAATGCATGCACTGCTGCACGACGGAGTAGTCGAGGCCTTTGAGGGGTGACAACGGATGGGACGACATCGGACGGCGGCGGAGAATGGCGGCAGGCGCCGGGAGGGTGCGAGAAAAAGGAATGCAAAGATCGTTTTTGCGAACGGCGGCGGATCCCCGGGGGGGCGCGTCGGGCGCTCGGGACAAACCCACTCGGAGTCGCTTGTCGGTCCGGGAGATTCGTCCTAGTCTTCCCGGAGATGAACACAGCCGCCGCTCCGGTGGAACTCACGGGTCTCAGCGTCTCGCTGGACCGTCTGGTCTATCACCGGCTCCCCCCGGAAAAGTGCAACGGCAGGCCCCATGCCTTCATCTACTTCCTGTCGATTCAAAACAACAGTGACGTGACCGTGACGATCCGCGGCAGGAAGTGGGTGGTAACCCATGACGATGGGACCCAGTTGGTCGTGGAAGGCGATGGAGTCGTGGGGCAGCATCCGGTGATCCCCCCCGGGGAGAAGTTCAGCTACAACAGTTTTCACACGATTCCCACCCGGAACGCCCATGCCGAAGGCGCGTTTTTGGGGGTGGATGATCAGGGACGCCGAGTGCTGACGCGGATTCCTCCGTTCCGCCTCCAGGTGCCGTCGTGCAACCCGTAAGACCGGGGGGTGATCCGGGCGCGGGAAGTTCCCCTGCCGGAGGATCAGCGCTGGCGGAACGTGATCCGGGCCTTCCCGAGATCGTAGGGGGACATGTTGACCTGGACCTGGTCCCCGACACTGATCCGGATGAAATTCTTCCGCATCTTGCCTGAGATGTGGGCCAGGACCACGTGACCATTGGGGAGACGAACCCGGAACATGGTGCCGGGAAGGACCTGCGTGACGGTCCCGGTCAATTCTATCGGTTCTTCCTTCGCCATGCGAATCGGTGGCCGGACTTCGCCGTGGATGGCTTCCGGCGGACGCCGGACAGTGCAAAAAGCCACGGCCCGGGTGCAAGCGGAGTTTTGGTCCGGACGGTGAAGAATCCTACTCCCCCCAACGGATCTTTCCCTGAGGTTCCTTGCGTTCGGCGGGTTCCGTTCGCACACTAGCGGCATGAAGAAGGACGTCCTGCCGGTGCAGATCCGTGGCCTTCTCCCCGCGCACCAGGGGGTGGCCCTCTTCATTGGAAACGAGGAGAAGGTGTTCGTCATCCAGGTGGAGCAGAACATCGGCGCCGTCATTGGCATGGCGCTTCGCGGAGCCCACCACGAACGCCCCCTGACCCACGACCTGATCGGGCACATCTTCCAGGGTTTTGCGATCTCCGTGGAGCGCGTGGTGATCACGGAATTGCGGGACGCCACCTATTTCGCCCGCATCATCCTCCGGCAGGAGAACGAGCTCGGATCCAAGTTGGTGGAACTGGATGCGCGCCCCAGTGACTGTCTCGCGCTGGCGGCCGCCCAGAAGCGTCCGATTTACGTGACGGCGCAGTTGTTCCACGAGGCGCTCGACATGAGCGAGGTTCTCACCCGCATTGGCGAGGAAGGCCCGCCCGACGAACCGGCTTGATGGCGACGTCGCCGTCCACCGCCGCCCCCCTGGTGATGATCTGCGGGGATGATGAATTCTCCGTACGTCAGCGGGCCCGGCAGATTTGGGACCAGTGGAGCGCGGAGGATTCCGGCATGGACCAGGAGGTCCTGGAAGCCGGGGCGGGCACGGTGGATGAGGCATTCCGACGCCTCGCCCAGTTGAGGGAGGCCCTGCAGACGCTGCCGTTTTTCGGCGGGACGAAGCGGATCTGGTTTCGGGACTGCACCTTCCTGGGGGAGGATCGAACCAGCCAGTCCGCCGCCGTGACCACGGCACTGGCCGAGTTCGCCGACGAATTGAAGTCGTTCCGATGGGATGGGGTTCGACTCCTCATCTCGGCCGGCAAGGCGGACAAGCGCAGGAGTTTCTTCAAGACCGTCGACAAGATCGGCACGGTTGAGGAGTTCGGTTCCCTCGCGGACGAGAAGGACTGGGCGGATCGCATCGAGACCGAGGCCCTGCGGCAATTTCGTGCGGCGGGCAAGGGGATCGCGGACGATGCCTTGGCGGAATTGGTGGGCCGTGTGGGACCCAACCTTCGGGCGCTGTCCAACGAGGTGGAGAAACTTCTCCTGCACCTGGGAGAGCGACCCCAGGCAACCCTACGGGACGTGGAACTCCTGACACCGCTCCAAAAAATGGCTGCGGGATTTGCCCTGGGGGATGCCGTGGGAGATCGGAATCTGCCACGGGCCTTGCGCGTCTTGGATGAGGAGTTGTGGGTCATCCGTGCCGGGGTGGACAAGAAGCGGAGCGAGATCGGATTGATCTACGGACTGATCAGCAAGGTTCGTCTCCTGCTGCTCATGAAGGAGCTCCGGCGGCTCGGCATTGTGCGCCCCAGCCGCGACTTCAATTCCTTCCGCTCACAACTGGCCGGAATCGACCCGCAATCACTGCCTGCGGATAAGAAATACAACCCGCTTGCGGGCAATCCCTATCCGGCATTCAACGCGCTGCGCCAGTGCGAGTCATGGGAGTTGCAGGATCTGGTGCGGGCCATGGACGTCCTGCTGGAGGCCAATGTGAAGCTGGTGACTTCCGGACTCGACGAGGCGGTCATTCTTCAGCGCGCCTTGGTGGACATGCTCGGTCTCGACCGTTCCGCCGCCGCGAAGCGGGCCTGAAGAGTTTTCGGAGTGCGACAACCCGGCTGCCGCCGTGGATGGGCTGCTGACTTTCGCCGCTCCGCGGCTGGCCGTCGTCGCCAGGGCACCCTGTTGCACGAGTCTCAGTAGGGCGCCGGCACCGCTGCCGCACTCCTGGAGCAACTCACCTTCCCGCCATTTGCGTCGGGTCGCCCTCGCCGCGTCGCAGTTGAAATGGGGCGCTGTTGACCACGCCGAGGATGAGTGTGGAAAATCGCCCGTCCCCGGTTTCCAACTCCTTCACAATCTTCTGCACGGCCGGCCGGTCATAGTACTCCAAGCCCCGGCCCAGCCCGTAGGTGAGCATCTTTTCCGTGAGGCATCGGAGGAAATCCGCCTTGCGGCCTTCCGCGAGGATTCGGTTCAGATCGCGGTGATCCCGAAACGCCTCCCCGGATCCCAGGACTCCCGCCGGCTCCACCGGGTCCGTCCCATCGCGCTCCCGCCACGCGCCGATGCCGTCGAAATGTTCGAAGGCAAATCCGATGGGATCCATGCGGTCATGGCAGCTGGCGCACATGGCATTCTCCCGATGCTTTTCCATCCGCTGTCGCAGGGAACCGGTCAGCTTCTCACCTGCTTCCAATTCAGGAACTCCGGGAGGGGGCGGCGGCGGCGGGGTGGCGAGCAGATTTTCCAACACCCATTTGCCCCGCTTGACCGGCGAGGTCCGCGTGGGATTCGACGTCAGGGTCAGGATGCTGCCCTGGGTCAGAAGTCCCTGCCGCTCCGTGCCCGCAAGGGTGACGCGGACGAACTCCTCGCCCTCCGGACCGGGGATGCCGTAATGGCGGGCGAGCGTCCCGTTCAGGAAGGTGTAGTCGGCGAGCAGGAAATCCATGACCGGACGGTCCTCGGCGACGATGTGACTGAAAAACTGCTCGGTCTCGGTCCGCATGCTCCGGCGCAGCTCCTCATTAAACGCGGGGAATTTGCCCCGGTCGGGTTCCAGAATTCCGAGGGTTCGCAGGCCCAGCCATTGGCCGGCGAAATTGTCCGTCAACGCCCGCGCCTTGGGATCCCGGAGCATTCTCCGGACCTGGGGGCCGAGGTTCCTCCTCAGGCGACCCTGGTCGGCAATAGCGGACAGTTCATCGTCGGGCATCGAACTCCACAGGAAGTAGGAAAGGCGCGAGGCGAGGGCGTGTTCGCTGATGCGGTGGATGGCACCGGGATCGTTCGGATCCGGCTGCAGTTCGCCCCGGAACAGGAAGTGGGGGGAGACCAGGGTCGCTGTGAACGCGTGTTTGATGGCTGACGCAAAGGATTCCCCGGAGGTGCGCCGCTCGCGATACAAGGAAACGAGGCGGTCCAATTCGGCGGCGGTGATTGGACGCCGCCAGGCGCGGCGGGCAAACCACCCGATCAGGTCGCGGGCCGAGGCGTCGTCCGCGCCACTGCGCCGGCGGGCGAACACCTTCTGATGAAACTCCGGCGGCGGAAGTTCGACGTTGAGGGGACCGGTGACGGTCACCTCGTGCAGCCAGAAATTCCGGTCCTCCTTCACCTCCTCCTTGACCGGCTTCTTTCCTTCGCGCTTTCGCTCGATGAGCCGCTCCCCGTAGTAGTCATTGAGGAAGGCGACGGACAACGTCGCGTCGCCGGCCGCGGGGAAGGGGACCTCCGCCTCGTAGGTTCCGGGTTCCTGCGATTTTGCCCGGACATCGAAGCGCTGAACGTCGGCCCCGTTGATTCGAAGGGCCATCCGGACGGGATCCGGTCCCGCCTGATCCCCATGGGCGCGGATCGAGACGCGATGGGTTCCTGGATGCAGGACGGGCACGGTGATCCGGAGTTCCCCATTGGAGGGCAGCCCGCGCATGGGGCCGTTGTCGGTGCCGCCGGAGAATTTCGCCGCCTCGAACCGCCGGGTCGGTGGGGGCCGCGGGCCGTCCACGATGGCCTCGGCCATCACCGCTTCGGCTGCGGACAGGTAACGCTCCAGCAGGAGCGGAGGCAGCGTTAGGACGTCACCGATGTTGTCGAAACCGTAGCCGACGTCGTCCTCCGGGAAGTTTTCCCCGGGCTGGAAGCTTACCCCAACCAGGTCGCGGATCGTGTTGTTGTATTCCGCGCGATTCAGGCGCCGGAGGGTCACGCGTCCGGGATCCGGGCGGCTCGGGTCCACCGGGAAGAGGGAGGTTTCCAGCCACCGGACGATCACGTCGCGTTCCGCGGGCTTGGGTTGTGGTTTTTTGGCCGGAGGCATGTCGCCATTGGCGACGACGTGGAGGACGCGCTCCCAGAGCTTGCGATCAGCGAGGATGGCGGCGGAGTTGGTGAACGCGTCGAGGGTCACGTCCCCCTTGTGGGCGCCGTCCGCATGGCAATCCGAACAATATCGGTTGAGCACGGGCAGCACCTCGCGTTGGAGACCGGCCTCCGCCCTCGTGATGTCCACCCGGGGCAGGCGGTAGGAGACCCGGGAATTCGAGCGTCGATGATATGCCAGCGCTCCGGCGGCGATGGCTCCCGCCACCAGCACACCGATTACGAGGATTTGATGTCCCGTTCGTAGGATCACGGTGCAAACGACCCGCGGACTATGGCATCGATCCCTCCAGCGAGAAAGCGGTGAGCTGGCATTCGCCCGCCTCCACCCTGGTGAGGGATGGCGTGCCGCCGTCCCCAATCAATCCAGGAGGTGGCTGCGGGCTGCCGCCCGCGGGTGACCTCTCCTTCGCGCCCGCTGCGCGAGGGATCGCACTGAATAGGGTGACAAATAGGGTGACAGGTTCAGGGTTCTGGCCATTCCCACTCCCAGGGTGGCGGGGTTCGGCTGTCCGGAGTCGGATGGCTGGGAACGGTCGAGGGAATGCCGCAAATGGCGGCCGCTCCATGTTTGTTGGATCGCCTCCATCCTCCGCAAATCATTGAGGAAGGTCGACTTCGTGGATCTGCTCCCGCGGAGAGGGGTGAAGGAGCGGGTTCAACGTTTTGTTTTGGACGCCTCGAATCAGGGTCGAGGTGATCGATGAATGATAAAGGCGACGGATAGCGGACTCGCCGCCCCCGTCGCCCTTCCTCACACGGAATGGTTTTGATCAGTTGCCCGTGAGAAGGACGTTCCCCGCGAGGTCGGTGATGACGACGCTTTGGATCGTCGTGCCGGGGGTGAGATACTCGCTGTAGGAGCAGGTGCCCGATTGGGCCGTGACGAGGATTTGGTTGCTGGTGAACGGATACAGCGTACCGCCCGTGCCGTTGACATTCACCAGCAGCACCGTGCCGTCGGGAACCGCGGCGAGGCTGACATTCACGCTAACGGTCATGAGGGACAGCGTGGGGTAGTAGGGGTCCACGCGGTAGGAGCCGGTACAATAGGGTGCGATGCCATTCAAAGTGGCATTGGCCGTGAACGTGAGCGGCGCGACCACGATCGGCTGGGGTGCAGGCGCGGGCGCTGGGGCCGGAGTTGGGGTGACACTGCCGCCCTTCTTTCCGCCTCCTCCGCCCCCGCTGTTGAGTCCGCTCTTGCTGGTGCCCGGGATTGGATCGGTGGCGCCACCTTTTGCCAGCAGGGATGACGACGTGGTGACGGCGGCGCAAAGGACGCCCGCTCCCAAGGCGACACGGACGACCCGAGGGTGATTCAGAACGTAGGACATGATGAGATGAGATGTGCTTTTGTTTCGCCGATCTTCCGGTCACCGCTGGAGGTGCGGTGCCGTAGACCGGCAGAGCGTCAAGATCACCTGGCGTGCCAACTCAATATGAGTGGCAGAAATGGCAAAAAAGGGACGCCATTTGAACGTCTTCGGACCGGACATCGGTCCGTGATCGGTCGTGGATGGAGCAATATGAGCCTGAAATGGACCATCTCCTGGATGGAGTGACAGGTTCACTGTGATTCCGCGCTTTGGTTCTCCCCGTCCGGCTACCCAAATATGGTGACAGGTTCAGGGTTGTGATGGGGCGGTGGGCGTTGCTGAATCTACGCGATTCATCCCATGCGCATGTCCCGACTCAAGGCGTCCGCGGAGCAGTCCGCCGTGTACCACTGCATCTCCCGCGTCGTCGGAGGATAGTCCCTCCTCGATGACCTGGGCAAGGAGAGGCTCTCCCGACTCCTCCTCAAACTCGCCCCCTTCTGCGGCATCGAGGTCATCACCTTCTGCATGATGGGAAACCATTTCCATCTCCTGGTCCGTGTCCCCACCCGCCCGGAT
>JAEUHD010000183.1 GCA_016793645.1 Verrucomicrobiales bacterium | reverse complement strand
CCATGCCTTCCCTTTCCCTCAACCAGCCCCTGGTCTCAGCGGGTGCATCGGCTGCCAATGACTGGGCGGACGCCTCGGCGGACACCCAGATCACGGTGGCCGCGGGCGTCTCCCTCAAACGCGGCGCCTGCGCCGAGGTGGATATTGGTGCGCTCGCCACCGCCGATGCCGGCCTTCAGAAGTTCATCCGCCTGGAGGCGCGCGGGAACGCCTTCGCGGAGGCCCGGGCGAGTGTCCAGCTCCAGTTCACGCTCAACGCCTTCGAGAAGCTCGGCTTCACGATCGGAGCCCAGGCCAAGGCGCAGGCGGCGGCAGGACTGGAGGTTGGCCTGGGCATCAGCGTCGGCGACTTCATCCAGATCCTGAAGGAAAACACCGAAGCCCGGGGCCTGCCGTTCGACCTCGCGATGGTGCTCCTGGAGGAGGTTTCCATCCAGGCGGGGGTGCGCGTGCACGTGGCCGCCTCCGCCGCGGCGTATGCGGAGTTGAGCGGCACCCTGAATCTGGTGGCCCGGGCCGGAACGAAGCCGGGCTTCTTCTTTCGCACCAAGGCAGGGCTGGGACTCGCGGCGGGCGTGGGCTTTGGCGCCTCGTTCGGGTGCGGCTTCCAGGATCCGGGACGCTGCTACGGACGGGTGGTGGACCGGTTGGTGAACGCGGTGGGGGATGCCGTGGACGCCCAGGTGGCGGGGTCCTCCCGGGAGATGCGCGACATCGCCGCCACGCTGCGACCGGTCGCCCGGATCGCGCTGCGCCACGCCTGGGAGCTGGGCCACTTCCTCGCGGAACGGGGCGCATCCGGATCCGGCATCTCGTCGTCCGAGCTCTCGGAGAAGGCCGTCCAGGTGGTCGTCGAGGAGTGCCAGGAGTTCCTCTTCGGGTCGTTTGTGGGCCATTCCGTGGAATCCCTGCGGAATGTCCTCTCCGGAAATGCCGCGGGGTTCACCGACATCGTGTGGAAGCGGATCGCACCCCAGCGGCAGGCGATGGCGGCCGCACTTCGCGCCGCTCCGGAGGAGCCGTTCGTGTTCTCGGCGGAGAATGTCGCCTACTGGAGCGATCTCGCCTCGAAGGCCGCGGACCTGGTCACCGCGATTCCAACCACCTCGCGCCGTGAGGACTTCATCCGGGCCGCGAGCCTGCTGTATGCGGCGTCCCGGCTGCTGTTGCGGATCAGCGAGAGCCGCGTGGTCCGGACGAGCGCCTATGCCCAGGCCATCGGGGCGGGCCGGACCTCCACTCCGACACCGGGGATTGCGGGACGCATCGATCCGCAGCCCGCCCCCGCGATCTGTGCGCACATCAACGCCGTGTTGAACCGGAGCGCGACAACGAAGCTAGGATACGAGGATTTGATTCCGTTCCTGACCCAGGACGCGGTGTTGGATCCGTTGCGCCGGCGCTTCCCGCAGGTGGACGCATTTCTCAAGGTTTTCAGCGGAACCCTGGGCACGGTGGAGAACGCGCTCTTTCGGGAACTGGTCGCCATTCCCGACTTCAGGGGCCCGCGAAGCGCCCAGGCGTTCCTGAGGATCCTGGTGCAGGCCCTCGACGCCCACGTGGAGACCCGGGTTCTGGGACAACTGGGCCCCGAGGTAAACCGACGCACGGCGGATCCGAACGTCCGGCTGTACTTCAACGAGGTCATCCTGGGCACGCTCCGGTTCACCAAGGACCTCACGCTTCGGACGGTCCTGGACTGGGATGCCCATCCCCCGAACCGGGACGACTTCCTGGAGATCCTTTCCTCCGTGGCCCTGATGCCGGTGACGCGATCCGCGGTGGTGCTCTTCGACGGGTTGTTGACGGCCGTCCAGCGCAACCTGAAGGCCTCGTTCCTCCACGCCTCCACCACGCTCACCGGACCGAAGGGACCCTTCCGTGTCCTCGGACTGTCCCCGGATCCCGCCCTGCTCGCACTCGTGAAGACCGTGGTCGCCAGCGGGGGCGAGATCTTCGGTCCGCTTCCGGACGAAACCCGAACCCGCCTGCGCCACGCGCTGTACGAAGTCATGGAACTCCTGCCGCCCGGATCCGCCACGTCGTTCCAACGCCAGTTGGAGGACGATTTCTTCATTCCCAACCTCGAGGCCCTCTCGTCCCTGAAGGATGAATTGCTGGCCATCAGCCAGGTCCGGTTTGGGAAGTTTGTGGAGACGATGGTGGACGCGGGCGGGGCCGCAGCCGCGGCGTTGATCGAGGCGGCGTGCGCGGCGGCAGTGCAGCA